>JABDHD010000065.1 GCA_013285685.1 Bacteroidota bacterium | reverse complement strand
CTTACAAAATACGTGATCGCATTGCGGCAGGCATTTTCAATCATCGCCTTAAGCGGGCAAGCGGGTGTTGTCAAAATAACCGAAAAGGTAACCTTATTACCCTCGATATGAATATCCTGTATCATGTTCAGGGTCACCAGGTCCTTTTTCAGGTCGGGTTCCTCAACATTACTTAAGGCGCTTAATACTTGCTCGCGGGTGATGATACTCATGGTTTTGCAAAAATACCTAAATAGGAGAGCATTAATGTCACCATAATGATAAAATGATGTTTTGAGCGCAGGAGTGAATTTATCTGAGCAGGGGAAACATTTTATCCATCCCCGCGTTTGTATCGCAAGCGAATTAATTTAGTTTTGGATAAAATTTGTTAAATGCAGCGCCCCCGTTTCAAAAAGGTCCATATCACCCCCAAATACCTTAAAATAATCATCATTTCGTTCTCGGTTCTGTTGGTTCTCCTGCTGATCGGCGGCTATATCGCGTACACAAAACGCCAGGCGATATTGGACCGTGAAATAGCCAAAGCAAAGGCTAAGGCGAAAACCGATTACAATTTAGACCTTGAGATAGGTTCTGCAAATTTTACGGGATTAAGCACGGTGGATCTGAAAGATATTACGGTTGTGCCGGCCCAGCGGGATAGCCTTTTGAGCGTAAAGAAACTCGACGTAAGTATCCGTTTGTGGCCGCTGATATTCGGCAACCTGGAGTTGGCCGACGTGGTATTACAAGACGCGCATTTGAATTTGACTGATATTAACCATGTCAAAAACTTTGATTTCCTTTTCAAAAAGAAAAAGGATACCACGGAAAACAAGAAAGCCGATCTTGCCGACCTGTCATACAACCTGATCAACCAGGTGCTGTACAAAGTTCCGGATAACCTGGATGTGACGAATTTTTTGGTGACGGTTAAAACAGACAGCTCGAGCTTTAGCATGCTCACTAAAACGGCGGTCAATGATAACGGCCAGTTAAAATCAACCATCAGTATCAACAACGGTGCGGCGGTATGGCATTTTGACGGCAGAATGCACGCCTCGGATAAAGACATCGACGTAAAGCTATATTCCGACAAGGGGAAAGTTGAGCTGCCCTACATCGAAAAACGGTTCCATCTGAAAGTTACATTCGACACGGTGAGCACCCGTTTGAGCCGGGTGGAAAACAGCGGCGGCGAAACACGGATATTTGGCTACTGGGGCGTACGCAACCTGCTCGTAAACCAGGGGCGAATCTCCTCCGGCGATATTACTGTCCCTAACATGAGTATCGGCGCCAACGTATTCGTCGGCCAGAACTATATTTCGCTGGATAGTACGTCAACTTTTACGCTGAAAAAAGTTACCGCTCATCCGTATATCAAATACACGCTAAACCCGGTGAAGATTTACGAGGCAAAGCTTACTACCGGCTGGGTTGACGCGCAGGACATTTTCGACTCTTTCCCAAATGGCGTGTTTGATTCGCTCAATGGCATACAGGTTGCGGGGAAACTGGATTACCACCTTAACTTCTTCCTGAACGCCGCTCATCCCGACGACGCCGTATTCGATTCCAGGTTAGACAAGGACGATTTCCGCGTGATCCGGTTTGGCAAAACCGATTTCAGCAAGCTGAACGGCACTTTTGTTTATACACCCTATGAATATGGCAAGCCCATGCCTTCAAGGGTGATCGGGCCATCAAACCCTTACTTTACCCCGCTTACCGATATCTCTCCAAACCTGCAATACGCGGTAATGACGGCAGAAGACCCATCATTTTACAGTAACAACGGTTTTGTAGAAGAGTCGTTCCGAAAATCGCTGATCACGGATTTTAAAGAGAAAAGGTTTAAACGCGGCGGCAGTACCATCTCCATGCAGCTGGTAAAAAACGCCTTTTTAAGCCGCGAGAAAACAGTTGCGCGCAAGGCGGAGGAAATGCTGATTGTCTGGCTGATACAAAACGACCGGATAATGACCAAAGACCGCATGCTGGAGGTTTATTTCAATATCATCGAATGGGGGAATAATGTATATGGCATCGGCGAGGCTTCGCGCTACTATTTTGGCAAAAGCCCTTCGGAGCTTACCATTGGCGAAGCCATTTACCTGGCAAGCATTGTTCCTCACCCAAAAACGGGACTTTACTCATTCCAGCCGAACGGAACTTTACGACCCTACCTGGTGGGTTATTTTAACCTGATCGGCAACCTGATGGCCGGGCATGGCCGCGCACAGCAGGATAGCAGCGGTTATGGTTTTTATTCGGTAAGGCTAAAAGAAAGCCTGCGCAAAGAGGCCCCAAGCGATACTACGAAGGCCGATAGCCTGATGAGGCAGGACCAGGAACAAAATGACGATGCCGCGCCGGTGGTTGCCCCTGCGCCGGAGAAAAAACCCACGCTTTTACAAAGAATATTCGGAAAAAAAGATACCACTGCCAAAAAGCCGGAACCGGTTTTAGACCCCAAAGCGAAGCTAAAGGCCGATATCCAAAAGCTGCGCGATGAAGAAGATCAACAAGAACTACTAATAGATACTGCCGGAAAAACCCGCAAAGAGATCCGCCAGGAAAAGCGAAGGCTTCGCGACCAGGAAAAGGACCAGGAAAGGGCGCTGAAACAGGCGGCAAACCAGTAGGCGCAGGCGTTTGGATGCGCTATCATTAAATGTTTTTGGGCGTTCCCGCCGCTGATAGAAGCGGCGATCGGGTGCTCTGCTCTGCACAATGCCTTAGCCACTTCGCCGGTATCCGCGACGCCCCCTAATGCGACGCGCCGTAATTTCCCGGGCTTTGCACATCAAATAACAAAGCCCAGCATTCGGCCAGGCTTGTCTATTTTCTAACATTTCGGTACTGTAGTTATAAACTACAGGCATAGTCATTCGAAGTTACCTTCGAACAGCGGTCGAGGCACTGAGGAAGGTTAAAGGTTAAAGCGAAAAGCTGAAAGATTAAATCGAAAAGCTAATTTTTAACCAGGGAAATCGCTTTTAAAGAGGAGGCTCCGCTGGAGCCCTAAGAAAAACCGACTTTCCTATAAACAGGTTGCTCCTCTGGAGCTATAAACTAATATCGTTGGTCGACTCCAGAGGAGTCGCCTGTTTATAGGATAAAAAAACCTAATTTAGGCTCCAGCGGAGCCTCCTCTTGCTGAGAAGATTTTAAAAGCGATTGAATTTTTAATATATGAGGCCGGAAATAATAATTAAATGTCGTATTATTGAGGATTATCGGGGATTTGGCTTTCATCCTTGACTATTGATGCCGCTTTGGGTACTCGAATTGCCAACTATATAACTCCTGTTTGTATTTAAACGATTGTTCCTTTTTTCCCCGAAGGGATTGCTTTTATCTTTTTAGCCCCTAAAAAAAATAAAATTTATCGTGGATTTTTCGATTTGATTTTGCGTAAAATGACGCAAGATATCGCATAGATACCCTATAGGGTTTGCATGGCAGGTTCTATAGTTCGGGCGTATGAAAAAAAGGCTGTATTCATACGCTGCTTTGGGTAAATTATTAGTTTGCTTACTATCCTTATACGTTTTTGGTGCTCTCTCTTTTGAAACAATAAACAATCAATTTTCAACCTTAAAATTAAATCTAAAATGAAAAAACTAACACTATCATTATCTGTTTTTTTTGCCGCTACGATGATTTTCATCTCGTGCACAAAAAATAACGCTGTTAAGCCTGCCAACATCACAAACGTTACCGCTGACAATTCATTTATTATAGCGACTGACGTAGCAGGGACGGCAATCTGGAGCGGTACCGACAACCCGCCCACCACCGTAGGCAACGTCGGCGATTTTTATATTAACACTACTCTTCACTACTTATGGGGTCCAAAAACTGCATCAGGGTGGGGGACCGCTACACACCTGGTAGGGGCGGCTGGCTCAGCCATCCTGAGCGGCACCGGTGTACCGGCTGCTACGCTTGGCAAAGTGGGCGATTATTATATCAATACGAGCAACATGAATTTCTACGGTCCTAAAACCTCAAGTGGATGGGGTACGGCTGTAGCTTTGAGAGGCACCGCCAATGTAACTTATTCCGACTGGATCACACCTTCGACCTACAAAAAGGATACGATTTTCGGAATTTTCCATTTCGATGCCAATATAACAGCGTCAAAGATCACCCAGACTATTTTAGATAAGGGGTCGGTACTTGTTTATGGTAAACTGGATGGATACAACCCGGCCATATGGCCAACCGACCAGGTAAGCCCGCTGCCAATTCTGATAACTTATATGGATGGCACATCTCCCAATACGGATACCTGGTCGGATAATGTTACGCTTGGGAATATCCAAATTGATCTTACCAGCAGCCTTAATGCATACGGCAGTATATCCAATGCACACCAGTTCAGATATATAATTATTCCCGGAGGTGTACACACGCTGGGTGCTGTAAACCCCAAAAATTATTCGGAGGTCCAAAAGGCTTTACATATAACGGATTAAGGGGATAGTTAGGTTGAGCACAAATTATAGCTGCAAATGGCGCCATAACGGCGCCATTTGCGTTATTTAGCGATGTGCCTTTTACAAAATATTTATTATTGCCGGTGCATCATCAAGCATGTGGTCATGCAAACCACCGATCCGTTTAAAAAATCTGCGGCTGCCTGAAAATGCGGGAGATAATATATGAAGGGTGCATTCCGCCGCTTTGCCCCAGCCGCCAAGTCAAGCGTCCACGCTTGACTTTAAACAGTTTTCAGCGTCCACGCTGAAAAATTTACATCGGTTACCATTGCTCATTAAACTCAACCGTCGCAGCGCATTGCTATAATCACATTTTGCAAGTCAGCGCAGACGCTTGACCTGGCGAGGATGGGCACTGGTATGCAGCCCCCCAAGTCCGTGCGGCATACGCGCGTGAATTGGGAGGCTTTACCGGTTTGCGCAAACCGCTTACCGCCGGTTGTAAACTGATTCAATCAGATAATGGCAGCGTGCAGTGGTAAAATTTTATAAACGGCTTACTTACAACTGCTTACTGCCAGCGGTAACCTGATTCAAGCGGGCAATTTACAATGTCCAATTCTGTAAACTGCTCACTGTCAATTGCTAACTGAAAAAGTGTTCACGAAATTCCTCAAAAATGGTACAAATTTGCGCATTGGAAATTTTAACCTGCTAAAAACCAGTGCTTTTCGTTGCTGTTTGCAGGGTGTATGTGTGCAAAACGTGAACACTTTAACGGCCTGTTTTTAGCATGTTCGGTTGTGTTTTGCAAATAAAAACCAGTTATCTTTACCATAGGGTGTAACCAGGTGGGGTGGCACGTCGTCAGAGAGCTATAACAGATGCAAAGCAAGCTTTCAGATGCGGAGTTGATTGAACAAACACTGACGGGTAACCAGGCGGCCTATGCCGAATTGGTTAAACGCCACCAGCGTTTTGTGTTTACGCTGGCTTTGCGCTATGCCAAAGTAAGAGAGGACGCTGAAGAAATTGCGCAGGATTGCTTTATAAAAGCCTACCGTTCGCTGGCTGCGTTCAAGGGGCAATCCAAGTTCAGCACCTGGCTGTACAGCATTGTTTATACGACAGCCATGACGTCTTTGCGTAAAAAAAGGGTTGATACCGAGTCGATCGACGATGAAAATAACTTTATTCAGATCGAAAACCAGGCATCAGCCTATGATGTAAACAGCGCGGAAAACAGGTCGAGATCGTTTTATCTGGAACAGGCGATCGCGCAGCTTTTGCCTGACGATGCCGCCATCATCACGCTATTTTACAAGGGGGAGCAATCGCTGGAGGAAATAGCGCAGGCGATGGGGATGGAAACCAATACCGTTAAGGTAAAACTATTCAGGGCGCGTCAGCGGTTAAAGGAAAGGCTGGAGCGGAATTTAAAACACGAAGTAAAGGAACTGATATGAATAATTTGGAAGAAAAACTTTGGAACTATATCGATGGCAATTGCACGCCGGAAGAGCAAAACGCCATCAGTTCCCTTATTGAAAAAGATGCTGTAGTTGGCGCTAAATACCGGGAACTGTTAAGCCTCCATTCGGCGTTTGCACAAATGGACCTGGAAGAACCGCCGATGGCTTTTACGTATAACGTAATGGAAGCAATACGTACCGAAAATGCGCAAGTGCCGCTGAAGGCAGCTGTCAACAAACGGATAATAAGGGGCATAGCCATCTTTTTTACAATTACCATTGCTACTTTGCTGGTACTTGTTTTTGCAAGTGTTAAATGGCCGGCCCAGGGGCTTCCTGTCAGTTTGACAGCGCATTTTAAAATGCCTGACATTAATTCCAGTCAAACTAAAGTTATTGTGCAGGCATTTGTGTTTTTTGATGTAATGCTTGGCTTGTATTTATTTGATGCCTACCTGCGAAGAAAAAGGGATGCAAAAGACACCAAAATGCTTTAATGCGCCGCTTGAGTGTATGGCAAAAGCAACATAGGTTGTTCATTTTTTGGACATTTTTCCAAACTCAGTAAATCACCGGAATAAAAGTTTAACTGTACAAAGGCAAAGAAAGGTTTGGTATAAAAATTGTTAGTCTCACATCGACTGGCACCCGCCAGTTAATTGTGATAAGGTTTAGGTTGAAAGTCCCCCGCGCGAAGTGGGGGGCTTTTATTTTTTACCCCCCGACCGCGTGCTGCCTTAGCTTTAGCGGTGGCGCAAGCAGCAATGATTTATTTCTATTTTGCTTATTATCCCAGTATTTTTAACTTCGGTAAAATTTTACCAATTATGAGAAAGCTGATATTCGGCCTGGCGGCTTTAATGCTGGGCTGCACCGCGTACGGGCAAACGCCGCGGATACCTGAGGCAAGCCCGACCGAAACCATTATCCAGGATTTCGGCCTGGGCAAAATCACAATTACCTATTCAAGGCCAAGCGTTAAAGGGCGGGTAATTTTTGGCGGTATTAACCCATGGGGCCAGGTTTGGCGCACCGGGGCTAACTCAGCCACCACCATCAATTTCAGCGAAAACGTGATCATGGAAGGGCATTCTGTACCCGCCGGAACTTATTCCCTGTTCACAATTCCGGACAAAGACCAGTGGACCATCATTTTAAACAAGGTTGTAAAACAGTGGGGCGCTTACAGCTATAAACAGTCGGAAGATTTTTTACGTTTTACCGAAAAACCGGTTTATCTTGATGAAAAACGCGAATCGTTTACCATCCAGTTTTCCGACGTTACTACCCAAACCAATGACCTGCACCTGGTGTGGGACCATACTTCGGTAGCTATCCACATGCATACCGATGATGATGCGCAAATCATGGCCAATATTGATGAACTGATGAAAGGCAACCGGAAAGCTTATTATTTTAATGCTATTCAATATTACTACGAAAACAACCATGATATGAACAAGGCCCTGGGCTGGGCGCTCGAGGCCGAAAAGGTTGACCCGGGGGCCTGGTATAAATTATGGGAGGCCCGCATCCGCCTGAGGATGGGCGATAAGGCCGCCGCTATTGCCGCCGCGCAGGAAGGTATAAAAATGGCCCAGGCCACCAATGACGACGAATATGTTCGCCTTAACCAGGCGGTGATCGATCAGGCGGGAAGCTAGCCGATTTCGGATTTCGAAATTTCGATTTCGGATTTATGATTTCGAATAGTTGGAATTTCTTGGAAAGAACGCTTCGGATCGCTATGGTTTTCATTGCACCGCTATTTGATATAATCCGCGATCATTGCGCCTGCATCGGCGTCAAGTAATATCTCGCAATTTGGATGCAGTTGTACTACCGATGCCGGGATATCCGTAGTTACCGGGCCGAGTATTGCTTTTTGAATGATCTCCGCCTTATGCTCCCCTTTTGCAATCAGGATCAACTTACGCGTATGCATTATGTTTTTAATGCCCCTGGTCAGGCCGCCCAATACGGTTTCCGGGGGCACTTGTGTTTCGCGGCGCACACGGGCCTCAAAATCCGGGTCCATGGGCGAAACCCAGGTTTCGCTTTCAAACGGCGTGCCCGGTTGATTAATGCCGATATGCCCGTTGCTGCCAATACCAAGCATTTGCAAATCGGCGCCGCCCCGTTCCGCCAGTCGTTGTTCAAACAGCACACACTCAGCTTCAAAATCATCGGATAGCGTAGGCGGCATAATAAAGTTTTCCTCCGGTATTCCCAGCGGGCCTGCAATCTGGTTCAGGATCATCGTGTAACAGCTGCCTGCATATTCCCGGGGCAGATTGGTCAGCTCATCCACATTGAATAAAGTAATGCGGGAAACATCAAAGGGGTACTTAGCATAAATTTCCGACACGATCCGGTGCATATCCATGGTAGTTTGCCCCGTTGAAAGGCCTATTACCGCATTGGGTTTGGCCAGCATCTGTGTCAGGATACGCCAGGCAGCGGTAATGTTAAATTCTTGTTCGTTTTTGCAGATCGTTATTTTCATATATAATCAGCTATAAACCTTTTAGTTGTTCGTTAAAAAATAAATCTATGGCTGCAGCCGCGTCAGCTTCATCATCCCCTTCAACAATAATGGATATGGTGTCCCCGCCTTTGATCATCAACGACAGGATATTAAGCAGGCTGTTCAGTTTGACAACCTTATCGCCTTTTTTTAAGCTGACGGTTGATTTAAAATTTTTAACCAGCCTGACGAGGGCAGTTGCCGGGCGCGCGTGCATCCCTTCAGCGGCGGTGATAATATAATCTGCCGATATCATTGTGTCGCCTCCTTTAAATATGCCATTATCTTTTCTGAACTATCCATTGCCATTACTTTATGTTGAATTTCCTTTGCTTTTGCCATGCTGTTATTGATAATGATATTTTTTATAGCCGGAATAGCCGCCGCGCTCATCGAAAAATCTTTTAAACCCATCCCAAGCAGTAAAAGCGTCGCCAGGGGGTCCGAAGACATTTCGCCGCACATACCCACGTGAATATTATTTTGGCATCCCTGTTCAATCACGTTTTTAATAAGCCTTAAAACACCGGGATTAAAGGGATCGTACAGGTGCGCTATTTTCTCGTTCATCCGGTCAACAGCCAAAGTATACTGGCACAGATCATTTGTACCGATGCTGAAAAAATCCGCTTCCTTAGCCAGGATATCCGCTGTGATTGCTGCCGAAGGTATCTCAATCATAACGCCCACTTTAATGCCAGCGTTAAAGGCGACGGCATCTCTCAATAATTCGCTTTTAGCTTCGCCAAGGATATTTTTTGCCTGCCTTAACTCCTGCAAACCGGAGATCATCGGGAACATGATCTTCAGGTCGCCAAATACTGAAGCTCTCAAAATCGCTTTAAGCTGGCTCATAAACAGGTCTTTCCTGTCCAGGCAAATCCTGATCGCCCTGTAGCCTAAAAAAGGGTTAAGCTCTGCCGGCAAATTAAAATACGGCAGGTGTTTGTCGCCTCCTATATCAAGCGTTCTTACGACAACCGGTTTCCCTTTGGCTTGAAGTGCTGCGTTTTTATAAAATTCAAACTGTTCATCTTCAGAGGGGAATGAATCCCGGCCCATAAATAATAACTCGGTCCGGAAAAGGCCCACACCTTCTCCTCCTTTATCAAAAACTTCGGCCATGTCATCAGCCCCCGAGATGTTGGCCGATAGGGTTATCTTTTCACCGTCAGTGGTGATCGCCTGTGTATCTTTCAGCGCAAGCAACTGTGCCCGCTGTTGCCGAAATGCGGTTCTTTTTATTAAATACGCATCCATGATCTCCTGGTCCGGGTTAACGTAAACCAGGCCGTTGGATCCATCAAGAATAATTAAATCACCTGTTGTAATCCCACCAAGCGCTTCGCCGCAACCCGCAACAGCTGGTATACCTTTCGACCTGGCGATAATAGCTGTATGCGATGTTTTGCTCCCTGCCTGTGTTGCAAATCCCACAACATGTTTTATATCCATGGTGATGGTATCCGATGGGGAAATATCTTCGGCAATAATGATCGTATCGGGGCCAAATGCCGGGGCAGCGGTCTCGCGCTGTCCTTTGAGGCGGCCCAGTATCCTGCGGCTAATATCTTTTATATCGATGGATCGGCCCCGCATGTACTCGTCATCCATGCTTTCAAAAATCAGGACGAAATTGTCGATCACCTCTATCAGCGCATCGTTTGCATTCTTTTTTTCAGTTTCGATCTTCTCAACAATATCAGCTCTTATCTGCGGATCAGTTAATAATTCGATATGGGTTTCCAGCACAGCTAATTCGTCATCCTGCAAAGTGTGGTTTCTATCGGATGTAAGCGTTTCAATGTCGTGCACAGCGCGGTTAACCGCCAGGTCAAACCGCTCCACCTCCTGTAAAATCTCGGTTTCATTGCTTAGCAAAACGCCGGTCATTAGGGCTTCCTGCCTTTGCAGCACAAAAGCTTTACCTATTGCAATACCCGGAGAAACGCCAATTCCTTTCATCTTCTATATAACTAAAGAATTTTTACCGCAGAGAGCACAAAGGAAAAACGCGGAGAACACAAAGCTTTAATTGTTTGTAATTTTTTCTCTGTGTTTCGCGGTGCCTTCTCAGCGTCCGCCAATTTGGCGGATATATTTTTTACCAGTTAATTTGACCAAAACATAAGGCCTTTATTTTAGACCAATCATGCAAATAAATGTATCATGCTGCCCACAAAGCCTAATACCAGCAAGCCCAGCAGTAAATAAGTGGTTTTAACATTCTTTTTTACAAAATAATACACCAGGAACGTAAGCCCCAAAGGAATAATAGCCGGCACGATCTGGTCAATTATTCCCTGTACCGCTATTGCCGGTTTGGCGCCTATGGTCAATGGCGTTGTGATGGAAATCAATGTCGCAGGCATTGCGCCCACCACCATCAGCCCCAAAATGGATGCGCCCTTGGTTAGCCGGTCCATTACATTATTTTTGGCCAGGTTTTGCAGAAATTTAGTCCCTGCGTTGTAGCCGATAAAGGTTAAATTATACCGCAGCAAAAGATGCGGTACATTAAAGATGAGTATAAAAAGCACGGGACCCATTACATTACCTTTTATGGCCAGTGAGGTTCCAACTCCGGCAGCAATCACTTTAAAAGTGCCCCAGAAAAGTGAATCGAACACCCCGGCCAGCGGCCCCATTAAACCCAGTTTTACCGAATTGATGGATTCTTCATCAAAATCGTTATCCTGGCTGTTTTGCTCCTCCATGGCCGCGGTTATTCCAAAGATCAATGTTGAGCCGTAAGGGCTGGTATTAAAAAATTGCAGGTGCCTTTTTAGTGCGTCGGCCATAGCCTGTTTGGTGGCATAAAGTCTTTTCAAAACCGGTATGATAGCAAACGCGAAGCCCGTATTTTGCCAGGTTTCAAAGTTGAAATTTGCTTCCAGTGCGAGCGATCTTAAAAACACATTCCTGATATCGCGTTTAGTTAACTTTTGAATCGGTTTCGGTTCTTCCACGCTTGTTTCATTATCGATTTCGTCATCGTCAGACGTGTCTTTAGGCGTAACTTGTGTAACGATCAACGCGATAATTACGCCCAGCCCACCGATGGCAATAACCGGCAGTTTTAAGTAAGCAGCCAGCAAAAAGCCCAGGAAAAAGTAGGGCGCCACCGTTTTATTGAACATCAGGTTCATTAACAGCGCGAAACCCAGCGCCGGGAGCATATTACCTGCCACACGCAATCCCGATTGTACCCACAGCGGTATCATATCCAGGAATGACTTCATAACACCTGCCCCCAGTTGCAAAGCCAGCAAAATAACAACGCCCATTAACAAAGGCCTTAATAAGCCCGAGACAATGTGCAAACGTTGTATCTTCCGGTAATCTCCCTCATCTGCATACGCAGTAAATTTTTTGTTGAGCACTGCCCGCAGCACAAACAAGCCGCTGATCACCATTTCGGCCAATATGGAAACCGGCACAGCGATGGCCAGTGCTATGGCAGGTCCCTTGCCCGAGATTATGGCGAAAGCAGTACCCAGCACACCGCCCGTAACCACATCAGGCGGTATGGCAGCGCCGACCTTTATATTCCCCATAAAAATCAACTCCAGCGTGGCGCCGATTATAACTCCCTGAGTCAGGTCCCCTAGCACCAACCCCACCAAAGGGCCCAGCACCAAAGGCCGGCTAAGCAGCGTTGTTCCGAGAAAGTCCTCCGAGTGGCCAAACATCGCGATCAGCGCAATGAGTATAAATGATATTGACACTATTTAGATTTCTTTTAATTTAAATTATCGTTTATCAGAATCAAGAGACAAGGGCCAGGAATCAAGATAAAAACAAAAGCCATGTTTATAAAATAACAGGTCCAATACTGAATTTATCTTGACTCTTGGTTCTTGATTCCTGGCTCTTTCGCCTAAATCAGCCCCGCTACCATTTGCTTGCTATCTGTCGGCACCTGCCTTATTTCTAACTCTATTCCTTCATTTAGCATTTCGCGCAGCAGAAGGATGTCTTCATCGTTTACCGCAACCGCTTTTGAGATCAGCTTAGCGCCCTCTTTTAAGCGTATTCCACCTACGTTTATCGATTTGATCTCCGCCACGTCGTTAGCCATAACAGCCGCATCTTTTATACTGTTAATAAGCAGCAATACTTTCAATTCCTTATTTTTCTCATCATTTAAAAATGCCGAGGCTTCACTTAAGGTCTTGATCAACAGCTTAGTCCCCGCCGGTTTTGCCAGGCCCAGGGTCAGTTTCATAAATTCGTCTTTGGCTATCTTGTCATTTGCCACGATCAGGCAATTCACACCCAATGCCGGTGTCCAGGTAAAGGCTACCTGGCCGTGTACCAACCTGTCGTCAATCCGGGTTAACTTAATCATTTACTGTTTCGTCGTTTTGGGCGGTTAATAGTTTGTTTACATATACCATTTGTTCTTTGGCGTTATCGATTGCCGTGCTGATCAACTCGTCAATTGGCGTCTCAGCATCCGCAAGCATTACCTCGATAACCAGTGGCAAATTAACGCCCGAAATGATATGTACGTTTGATTTTTGCGCATGCTGCAATATTTGGTTGGTGATACTACCGCCCAAAATATCTGTAAAAACAATCAGCTCATCATCGTCATTAACCTGCTTCAGGATGGCCTGTAGCTCTGTTTCTACCGAAATATTTTCATCCACGTAAGCCTGTATTAAAAACACATGCTCCATTGCGCCGATAATAATATCTAATGATGATTTGATCCCCGCAGCCAGGGTACCATGAGTCGCTATCAAAAATTTGCGTGTTTTAGCACTTTTGTCCATCAGGTATTTGAAATTAAAGCAGCTTCAGGTAAGCTTTCACCAGCTTATAATATACCGCACAATATAGGAAATTTCCCGGTGTGCAATTATCATTTGAATTTTGCATTGGGGCGTATCCATCAAAAGCGGGGATTTCAACCAAAGCATTTTATATACATGAAGATTAATTTTTACCACTAAGGGCACGAAGGTGTCACTAAGGCCACAAAGCCTGGCAATTTTCTATTTTTAAGTTCCCTGGGGAAAATCTTTATAGTTAATCATTTTTTGCGATGAACACTTCGAAAGTATAAACCAAAATAAATTACGCCTGTCAATTTTCGCCCTTGTGTACTTCGTGGTTAAAAACCAATTATGTCGGCCCAACAAGCCTGAATTAGTTTATGCGTTTGCACTAATTTTGAAGATGGCTGTTTTTACAGCCGGCTTGTTTTTATTTGTTCCGAAATGAACATGCGATGAATTGGCATCTTAGGGCCGGCTGTTTAAATTTGATCGATACACATATCACAATTACATGGAAAAACTCGTTAAACCATCAAGGATAGCTTTTGCCATAGGCCTCGCCGGGATGGTATGCCCGCAATTTTTTTATCATGCCTTTGGCGTAAACTTTTTTCCCGCATGGCCGCATTTGTTGTTTGTGGGACTGTGGGCTTATCTTTTCACGATAGTGGTACTCGCAGGCTGCGCTGCCATTATTTTTGGTATAAAACCAAAAGTTGCCGCGCTGCTGCTTGGCGGCCTGCTGCTGGCGGTGTATTTATTTGGTTATTTTACTTACGACCTTTTCGTGGCGCTGTACAATAACCACCTGGGCACCTGGGCCGATGGTTTAAAAGAATCCGCATTGGCCGGCGGTGCATTTGTGCTGGCAGGATCGCTCCCGACAGAAGCCGCTATTCAAAATTCGGCCGTGTTACGATTTTTTGATAAACTGGTTCCTTTCGGTCCGTTTTTGTTTTGTACGACCATGGTTTTATATGGCATTTGCCATTTCCTTTATACGCAGCCCATTTCCACATTAGTCCCTGGCTGGATACCCGGCCATGTATTCTGGACTTATTTTGGCGGCTCGGCCCTGATCTTATCAGGTATTGCGGTAACTTTGAAAATTCAGCTCAAGGTAACTGCCTTTTTATTGGGCCTGATGATCCTGATCTGGCTGTTCATCATTCATATCCCGCTGACCATAGCCGATCCTTTTGGCAATTTTTGTAATTCAATGGTGAGTGCTTTTTCGGCATTGGCATTTTGTGCTACGGCGTTCTTAATTTCGGGGATGGCCAACCGAACCAGGGCGGCTTAAGCTGTAGACGCAGGCCTGGGTTCGATAAGCAGGTTGATGGCCACGGCAATAAGGATCACCAGTGCGCAGCCGATCAAATTAAGCCACAAATAGGCAACCACCTGGAATAATCCGCACGCGACGATAATTGTTTCGCTGATGATTGCAGCTATAAAAACAGCGGTTCCCCGGATTTTTTTCAGGTAAAAAGCCACCACAAATATACCCAGCATTGTGCCGTAGATGTATGAACCCAGCTGGTTTACATACTCCAACAGATTTCCCACTTTACTGGCATAAAGCGCCATGCCAACGCATACCAGGCCCCAAAATACGGTAGCCAGGCGCGAAGCATTGAGGTAGTTCTTTTCGGATGCCGTTGGATTGATAATGCGCTTATAGATATCAACGGCACTGGTCGAGCCTAAGGAGCTAAGCGCACTTGCCGTTGAACCCATCGAAGCCAGGAATATAATGGCAATGAGCAAACCAATAAGCCCTCGCGGCAAATAATGGGTAACAAAAGTAAGGAAAACATAATTGGTGTCATCACCGTTGGCATCACCGTTATTCCTTTTCATCAGGGCAATGCCTTGCTTGCGTATATACTGCGCACTGGTGTCGGCAATTTTTAAGGCCGATTTGGCTTTGGCAATTTGCAGCTCGTTTTTAGTGTTTAAAGCCGCATCAAGGTCCTCAGCTTTTTGCTTTCGTTCGTTAAACGCCAGGGCATATTGGCCTTCCAGCTTATTGTACTGCGGCCCGTAGGCGCTATGTTTAACCTGGTTAACCTCGTACTGGTTAAAAAACATGGGCGGTTTGTTAAACATATAAAAGGCAAACACCAAAACGCCGATCAGCAGGATGAGGAACTGCATGGGTATTTTCACCAGTCCGTTCATGATTAGTCCCAGCCTGCTTTGCCCAACGGAGCTGCCGGTTAAGTACCGGCCCACCTGGCTTTGGTCGGTACCGAAATAAGCCAGCTGCAGGAAAAAGCCGCCGATAAGCCCGCTCCAGATATTATAACGGTTGTTGGGGTCGAATTTCCAGTCGATCACATTCATGCGGCCCAGCTTGCCGGCAAGTTTAACTGCATGGGTAAAGCCAACGCCATTGGGCAGCAAATGCACCACCAGCACGCCCGCGAAAAACATCCCCAGAAAAATGATGCTCATTTGCAGCAATTGGGTATATGATACGGCCTTCGTCCCGCCGTACACGGTGTAGAAGATCACCAGTCCGCCGATAAACAAGGTGGTATAAACGACATTGATATCCAGTATGGTGGAGAGAATGATGGAAGGTGCATAAATGGTTATCCCGGTTGACAAGCCGCGCTGCACCAGGAAAAGTATAGAAGTAATTACCCTGGTTTTAAGATCGAATCGCTGCTCCAGGTATTCGTAGGCGGTAAAAACCTTCAGCCGGTGAAAAATGGGAACGAAAGTTATACACAGCACGATCATTGCCAGCGGCAA
Source organism: Bacteroidota bacterium (assembly GCA_013285685.1). Classification (GTDB taxonomy): domain Bacteria; phylum Bacteroidota; class Bacteroidia; order Sphingobacteriales; family Sphingobacteriaceae; genus Mucilaginibacter. The sequence goes on along the minus strand of JABDHD010000065.1, from coordinate 9,433 downwards.
ACCGAAATAGAACTGAACAAAACGCATCCCGTCTGAATAAGCCTGGCCGGGCGCGGAGAGAAAAGTGATGGCGCTGGCTTGCGTGGCCATAACCGATAAACCCACATGGTACCAGCGCAGGGTGCGCCCGCCCATCAGGTACTGATCGACATTATGGCTGCGGCCGCTTTTCCACACACCGTATAAAACGATGCCGAGCAGCGTAACTGTCAGTACGATCCAGTCGGTTAAGCTCATTCAAAACTGACGGTAATGAGCCAGAAAATAAGGATCAGCAGCGCGAGCCAGCCGATAACAATTGCGTAAAACTGTTTCCAGCTTTTTATGAACGAGGGAAGCTCGGGATCATGCGTCTCCACGGCCCTTAACCAAAAGCTGCAGGAAGAAGCCAGTAAACAACAGGCCGAAAATGCCCAGTATTACAATAAGGATAATGCCATTGTCAATTACAACGCCGGTAAAAAGGCCTGCCAGTAAACCAACGGTGTAGTATAGTTTGTCGTAATTCTCCTGCTCTTTGTGGTGATGGTGTGTCATGATCTTTAATATGTATGCGCAAATTTAATTTTTTAATTTAATTGCCGCCTAAATTACGGCTGCTGATTTTTTGGCTTGCTTAGCAAATTGATAAATAAACGATATGCGCCGGGCACTCCAGCCGGCAGCTGCCTGAAAAAAGCGAGCGAGGTGTATACAAACCTGCCCTGACCGTAATTGCCAACGATAAGCGCGCCATTATTCGGCGCCTCATTCGGATCGTTCATTTGCAGTACGGCGCTGTATTTTGGGTCGATATCGCCTACATAATACAAGCCGCGCTCCTGTATCCAGGCATTAAAGTCATCATCACCGATTTTGTTGGGATAGTTTAAAACAGGGTTTTGTGCGTCGAGGATGGTGATCTTGGCTGTCTCATCGGTAACGCGCCGGTTTACAACGCTAAACGGGTATGGACCGATCTGTTTGGTGACTAAACCATTGTTGTTGTTGTATTGCACCACCAGGTTGCCCCCGTTTTTTACATATTCCAGCAGTTTGGGCTGTTCCACGGCCAGCCTTGGGTTTACGTTGTAGGCACGCACGCCGGTAATAATGGCGTCATAGCCGGATAGGTCGCCGTTCATGATCTCGTTTTCGCTTAGCTGGTGCACGTCATAGCCAACCTGCCTCAGCGCATCGGGCACCAGGTCGCCGGCGCCTTCGATGTAACCTATCTTTTTACCGGCTATTTTAAGGTCAAGGTTTAAGAGCTTTGCTTCTGCAGGCGGGAAAAGCGTGATATTGGGCACGTGGTTGTAGTTGATCTCCTTTATTCCGTAGCTGTAGGCGGTGTTATCCACATCATGTGTAAAGAAAAATTTTGCCACGCCGCTTTGCGCGCCGACGCCTTCTGGTTGTACGGTAAAGTTCAAGGTCAGCTCATCTCCTTTTTTCTTATTGTTGAACGGGATCCGGTTCGGAGTTGCTTTCCAGCCTTTTGGAAGCTCTAACATAACCCCTCCTATATTCATATTCTGAAATAGCTTAACTTTTACCTGGATCGCCTGGGGGGCGTCCGAATTATAAATATACACAGCATTCGCGATATTGGTTGTGGCGGGCGGCGCAATCACCAGCGGCTGGTAAACTTCGCCTCTAACCGGGTCGGTGTATTTATAAACCAGGCGACGTTCAAAATGTATTGGCTTATCTTCAATTACAAATACATAATCAGCAGTTGGCAAATCAGGGTTTTCCGGGTTGCCAACGTATTGCTGCCCGGAAATTTTATACGAGCCCTGGTCATGCGGTTCTTCAAGCCAATAGGGCTGGGTTATTTCATAAGGTTGAAACGAATTATCGAATGTTTTGGGTTGATTTTTGGCAATTTTTTCATCACCAAAAACCTTCGCAGCCCCATTCACAGCCAAACTATTATTAATAGATATGCTTCTTAGTTTGATATCATCGCCGTACCTGTCGAGCACCTGCGACCGCACCGGGATACTGTCTTTCACCGAATAGGTTGGTTCGTTTACATAACTCTCAAACCACAGCCCGGCACATGCGGCAATCAAATCATTCAACACTTTTGTTTGCTGCGTACGCCAGTATTCATCAGGCACTTTATCAACCTTATCCGTTAAGGCCACCAATGCCTTTACCGAGTTCTCCGGGTGGTCCACATCAAAGTCTTTCCTGATCTTCTCCACTTCAGCACCGATCTCTTCTCCCCCTCTAACCCGGCCCCAGGTAGCATTTACGCCATCCATCAGTTCCTCCTTCGGCGCATCGCCTAAAATCGTTTTAAAGTACTCATAGGCATCGCCGCGCTGCCTGGCCGAGCCAAAGCCCTGGGTTTTATGGTTGGAGCGGCTTTCGGCGGCCATTTCACCATAGCCTTTGCCGATGATGGGGTTGTACACGCCCACGTTTATTTTAAACTGGTCGGGTGCGGTAGTGTTGACGGTACCGAAGCTGAAGGTATTCCACAGCAGGCGTTTTGCTTGCCAGGTTTGTACATATTTTAATTGTTCGGGAAAGCGTTTCGGATCGGCCGCAGCGGTAAATGCTTCCTGTGCCAATATTGCGGATGCGGTGTGGTGCCCGTGCCCGCCTTCGCCTGTCGTCGGGAAGCGGCAGATAATCACATCCGGCCGAAACTTCCTGATCACCCACACCACATCGCCCAGCACTTTTTCCTTATCCCAAAACCTCAAAGTTTCTTCCGGCCCTTTTGAAAAACCAAAATCGTTGGCGCGGGTAAAAAACTGCTCGGCGCCATCCACCCTGCGGGCAGCCAGCAATTCCTGCGTGCGGATAAGCCCCAGCAACTCACCCTGCTCATTGCCGATCAGGTTTTGGCCGCCATCGCCGCGCGTCATAGATAGGTAGCCCGTACGGTAGTGCTTCTCCTGCGCCAGGTAAGCCAGCAGCCGGGTATTTTCGTCATCCGGGTGCGCAGCAACGTAAAGCACGCTGCCCAAAACATCCAGTTTTTTTAAATTTTGTTCAATAGTTGTTATATCAGCCGGCGGAGCAGTTTGCGCCGATGCCAGCCGGGCCAAAAACAAAAAAGCAATAACGATCTTGATGCGGTTCATATCGACAAATATATTGAAACATAAATGGGAAATTTGGTGTGTATCAAGAATTTGATATTGCTGTGAGAGGGGCCCCTCGCCGCTAAAGCCTTGGCGGACGAAGAAGGTGAAAGGTGACTAACTAATGAGACAAACTAACGTCGAAAGTTAGCCACTTTCATCACGGCAGTCCTTTAATCCCAACAATCATGGTTCAGACAATCCGCTCACCCGGCTTTGAGGAACATAACCATTATCACAACAAAATATTTTCAAAAATCTAAAGCAAAATCGCCGCCCGCTCGTCTTTACTAACATGGGCGCTGCCGGTTGTGCCGAAGCAGCAAAAATTGTCCAATCCTGGCGGAGTCAGTCGTAATAAAAAATAATAAAACCCCCTGGTTAATAACTTGTTAATCGATTGATTAATTCTTTTATGTTGATTATCAAACGCTTAACTCAAGATTGCAATGAAATGACACACTCAATCAATCGTTTGATTAACTTTGTTCAGGAAAAAGAGATGGACAAAGATAAAATCGATAAGAAAGACCACATCCTGGATGTTGCCGAAAGAGTTTTTTCGGACCTGGGATTTGATGGCGCTTCAACCCGGATGATCTCCGGCGAAGCTGGCGTTAATATGGCGATGCTTAATTATTATTTTGGATCGAAAGAAGGATTGTTCCTGGCTATTTTTGAACGAAAAATAGCTTCGTTCCAAACTTTGCTTCAAAATATCGGCAATGATGAAAGCATGTCATCGTGGGACAAACTGGCCAAATGCATTGATAATTATGTTGAAAGGATTATTGTAAACAACTGTTTTCAGAAACTGATCAACCGCGAGCTGACCATGAGCAAACGATCGGAGCTGACCGACAAGATCACCCAAATATTAATGCTGAACGTGGTGGAAATAAAAAAGATACTGGATGACGGTATTAAAAATAAGATTTTTGCGAAAGATATCGATGTGCAACTGGTTATCGCTACCATATTCGGTACAAAAAATTACATCGTTAACACACCGAACATATCTTCTTTATTGCTTGGCCACGATATTCGCGACGAAAAATACCTGGAAGAGAAAATTAAACCCCGTGTTAAGGTATATATGAAACGCCTTTTGAAGGCTTACCTAATGAACGACAATGACAACTCTAAATAAAACAACCACCTTCTATCCTGCAAAAACAATGATCAAACATTACGTAATTCCCCTGCTTCTTCTTTTACTGCCCTTCGGCCAAAACGTTTTCGCCCAGGACAGGACGATCACGCTGGACGAAGCGCTAAAGCTCGGCCTGGCCAACAGCAACGTAGTAAAACTATCAAAGGCGAAGATTGATCAGGCCATTTCGCAGTATGAACAGGCAAAAGACGGCGCAAAGCCAACCGGCAGTGCCGGCCTTACTTATGACCGGGCCGAAATACCCGCCAATAAGCTTACTTTTGGAAAAACAACTCTCGCCCTGCCATCTGGCGCAAACGCCTACATTGGCACAGCCTCGATTAACGAAGTGATCTTCGGCGGTAACCGGCTGAAATATGCCGAGCAATCTACCGAACTGCTGGCGCAGGCAGCGCGTGTGGATGCCGATAACGACAAAGATGGCGTTGCTTATGACATCATCAGCCAGTTTTACAACCTGTACAAGGTTTTACAAAGCAAAAAAGTGGTTGAGCAAAATTTGGCCACTATTGACGGGCAGATAAAACAGGCCCAGCGCTTTTTTGACCAGGGGATAGTTACTAAAAATGATGTCCTGCGGTTCCAGCTGCAGCGGGCAAATATCGAGCTGAACGGCATCGACCTGGAAACCAACCGCAAGATTGTTAACTACAACCTGTGCATACTGCTGGGTTTACCTGAAGATACTAAGTTTAACATCGACGTGATCAATGAAGCCGACAGGCCGATCGCACCGGCGTCGAATTATATCGACACCGCATTGACACAACGGGCTGAATTGCGCTCGCTTGACCTGCACGCACAGGTCGCCGACGTAAACATAAAAAAAGTGCGGTCGAATGTTTTACCATCGGTAGTGGCATCGGGCAACGCATATTATATCAACACAACGATCGACCCTCTGCCGCTGAACGGTAATTATATCCTGCCGATAACGCTTGGCGTAGGCATATCGTGGAATTATTCGAACCTGTGGACCAACAAAAACAAAGTAACCGAAGCAAAAATTCAGCGCGAGGAGATCGATCTGAATAAAACCATTACCGGCAACAATGTGCGCAGGGAAGTAAACCAGGATTACCAAAGTTATGTAATGGCGCGCGATAAGATAAAGCTGCTGCAAACGGCTATAGACCAGGCGACAGAAAACAACAAAATCCTGGAATCGAAATACCAGAGCAATATTGCTTCGGCAACCGATAAGGCCGATGCACAAACCCTGCTTTACCAGGCGCAGATAAACCTTGAGCTGGCAAAAGCCGACGCCGGGCTGGCTTACTACACATTATTAAAATCAACCGGAAAACTTAACAAATAAATGTGCGGATGTGCAAATATGCGGATGATGAAAATTAACATATTAGATATCAACTCACAACTCAGCATTCACAACTCACTAAATCACTAATTCGCTAAATCACTAATTAAAACATACAATGGCAAAGGCAAACGATTCTCAGGAAAACGAAACTAAAAAGAAACCGAACAGGGTATTACCCATCATTTTGGGTGTAATACTTGTAGCCGGTATCTTCTTCGGTATAAAAGAATATATTTATTATGGCAAGCACGTAGACACAGACGATGCACAGATTGACGGCGATATCAGCCCGGTAGTAGCACGCGTTGGCGGATACGTGGACAGCATTTATTTCCAGGAAAACACCCACGTAAACAAGGGGCAGTTACTGGTTAAGATTGACGACCGCGATTACCAGGTTAAGCTGGAACAGGCGATGGCTGCAAAAACGGGCGCTGCCCAGGGCGTAAACGTGGGCGAATCGCAGATTTATGAAAATGCTGCAAATACCTCCGGCGCCAAGGCTAAGGTTGAATCGGCAAAGGCACAGTTGGATAAGGTGAGCAAAGACTATGCGCGTTATGCCAACCTGGTGCAGGATGGCTCCATCACCCGCCAGCAATTTGACCAGGCCAAAGCCGACCTGGAAACCGCACAGGCTAATTATAACGCCGCCCAGGACCAGTACAAAGCCGCTATCGAGCAGGAAGGCGCCACCAAAAACCAGCTAAACGTTACCAATACTGGCGTTACCCAACGGCAGGCTGATGTTGATTACGCTAAGCTGCAGCTATCGTATACCAATATTCTTGCCCCGGCAAGTGGTATGGTATCTAAAAAGAATGTACAGATAGGCCAGTTGGTACAGGCCGGGCAAACGCTGTTTAATATTGTGAACGATAGCAGCATCTACATCACAGCAAACTTTAAAGAAACCCAGCTCGATAATATTCACGCCGGGCAAAAAGTTGAAATACAGGTAGACGCCTATCCCGATCTGAAGCTTAACGGAACAGTGTACAACTTTTCGCCTGCCACCGGCGCTAAGTTCTCGCTGCTCCCACCGGATAACGCTACCGGCAACTTTGTAAAAGTGGTACAGCGTTTACCTGTAAAAATAAAGATTACCGCCGACGAGGCCACCATGCACAAGCTGAGCCCCGGCATGAGCGTAAATGTTTCGGTGATCGTTAAGGAATGAGTTCATAGTTGATCCCGCACGTGCGGGATAGTTCACGGTAGATGTTGTAAAAGCTATGAACCATGAATTATCAAACATAAACTAACAACAACGTAAGGTTCATTACAATAGTTCACAAACCGCCTTTGCAGCTGCCATGAACGATCAACCATGAACCATGAACTAATTGACAAACAGGTCCATCGTAAATAGCCAACAGCCGCTTTTGCGGCTGCCATGAACTATGAACTATGAACCATGAACTAATTGACAAACCGGTCCATCGTAAATAGCCAATAGCCGCTTTTGCAGCTGCCATGAACTATTAACTATGAACCATGAACTAATTGACAAACCGGTCCATCGTAAATAGCCAATAGCCGCCTTTGCAGCTGCCATGAACTATTAACCATGAACCATGAACTAAAAAACAATGGCTGAAACCGGCTTTAAAAAATGGATCATCACCATCACGGTTATCGTGGCTTCGTTACTGGAGCTGATCGATACCACTATCGTGAATGTATCCTTGCCCCAAATACAGGGAAACCTTGGCGCTACGCTTGAGGACGTTGCCTGGGTTGTTACCGGGTATGCGGTGGCAAACGTAATTGTACTGCCCATGTCAGGATGGCTGGGCAGTCGTTTCGGGCGTAAACAATACTTTATTACTTCCATAATTGTATTTACTATAGCATCCTTTTTATGCGGCAATGCCAGCGGGCTTAGCGAGCTGGTTATGTTCAGGATATTACAGGGCTTCGCAGGAGGCGGCCTGATTTCAACATCGCAGGCCATTTTGATCGAGACCTGGCCACGCGAACAGATTGGGACTGCAACCGCGCTATTTGGTTTAGGAGCCGTTGTAGGCCCGACTGTAGGGCCAACCATCGGCGGCTATATTACCGACCACACCTCATGGCGCTGGATATTTTATGTAAATATCCCGGTTGGGGCCATCGCCGCCTTTTGTGCTTACACATTTGTACGCAACACGCCGAAGGAGGGGCAGGGAAAGCCTATCGACTGGTGGGGAATCGGGCTGCTGGCTGTTGCGGTTGGCAGTTTACAAACCATCCTTGAAAAAGGCGAATCGGAAGACTGGTTCGCAAAAACTTACATCCTGGTGCTTACGGTTACCGCCATACTTGGCACCCTGTGTTTCATCTGGCGCGAATTGAGTACCGACCATCCCATTGTCAACTTTGGTATCATGCGGCATCGAAGTTTCTCGGTGGGGATGTTCACTTCCTTTGTGCTGGGTTTTGGGCTATACGGCTCGGTATTCGTCTTTCCGGTATTCTGCCAAAATTTGCTCGGCTTTACTGCCCAGCAAACGGGTGAACTGTTATTCCCGGGTGGGCTTTGTACCATTATGATGATGCCTTTTATCGGCAAAATGTTGAATGGCGGCGTACCGGCACAGTTTATGGCCACAATAGGGATGTTCCTGTTCTTTGTATTCACAACGATGCTTAGCAATTCAACGCTCGAAACCGGCCAAACTGATGTATTAATCCCGCTGCTTATTCGCGGCGTCGGGATGGCCTTATTGTTTGTTCCGTTAACTACGCTCGCAATAGCCGACCTGAAAGGGCCCGAGCTGGGCCAGGGTACGGGGTTGAATAATATGATGCGCCAATTAGGTGGTTCGTTTGGTATAGCGGTATTAACTACCATCATTCATATCCGGACAGCAAAACACCGCAGCGATTTGCTGAGCAACGTCAATCCATACAACAATGCTTTTATTCAAAACCTGAATGCGCTGGAGCAACGCTTTATAGCCGCAGGCAAATCATCTTCAGATGCGTTGCATATGGCATATATGGCAATTGAAGGTAGAGTAACCAGGCAGTCGCTGTTGTTAACCTACGACGACGCTTATTGGATATCGGGTTTAGTAATGTTATTTTCGATACCGCTACTTTACCTGCAGCCGTTTAAAAAGGCCGTTAAACTGCCTGTAGACTCACATTAAGTAAAAAGCCTTCCGTTTGGTAACGGAAGGCTTTCCCCAAAAAACTACAATTAAAATTTTATCACCGCCCCGGTATCTTAATTACCTCGTTTAAAAAATATTATTTCGCCAGGGGTTATTTAATCTTAGGCAATAAATGTACAGGTTTTTTGTCGAGATACGCAAATTTTATTTGCCTTTGCAATATTATTTTATGAAAACAACATGAAATTTCTTTTGTGCGATTTTTTTACACAAAAAAAAATAATAAATATACGCGAATCTATTGCAAATGAGTTTCGTGGGGACTATACTGGCAGGGCAGACGCATTAAAATAGCTTTAGGCTTATTTGCCATGTAAAGCTTAGATTTTTAACCACAAGGGCGCAAAGATTTCGCAAAGGACACAAAGCTAAGCACTTTGCGACCTTCGCGGTTTTCTCTTTGAGTCCTTTGCGGTTAAGATTATACATCATAAAAGTAAAAGGTAATTTTATTCAGGATAATTCTATTCAAAATAATTTTTAATGCATCTGCCCTGACTATACTGGCCTTTACCCGCTAAATAGACTTAAATCATTGCAAAAATGCAATAGCTAAGTTTTTCAAAAAAACACTTGGCGTAATTAAAAATGGTGCGTATATTTGCCGTCCCTAACCGGGAAGTTCGCCTTTAAGGCGGACAAAATGGAGTGGTAGTTCAGCTGGTTAGAATACGTGCCTGTCACGCACGGG
>JABDHD010000064.1 GCA_013285685.1 Bacteroidota bacterium | reverse complement strand
CTCAATGATCTCAAAACCTTCCTGGGGAAAACCCACGCTCAGGTCAAGAAACTCTTCGTAACTCTGCATTATTTAAAAATTTTGCGCAAATGTAATTTTTAAACGCATTAATGCAGTATTGTTAGCGTAAAATTTATCGTAAAACTATCGGTATTTGAAACTGATTCCTTGATCTTTGTCAAAGGTAATTTTTAAGATCAGAAATTATATTCTTCAGCTTGTCTTTAAGACTGTTTATAGAATTATTGTAAAGGCGTCCATTTACTTCTTTATGCGATTTTACTGATGTTTGGACGGTGATATACTCATCAGAACCATCAGAATTAACCTCTGACTCGCCGTTTTTAATTTTGTCAAACTCCTCAAGATTTATTAATTTGACAAGATCAGACCATAGTTCTGGACGATTGGGGATGTGTATCCTGACTGAGAGATCATAATAGTTCATTCTCGAATGGTATATTATAGAATCCCGTGTGATTGATAAGTGTCGATCCGTCCCGTATTTAGCTCCGCTCACGAAATCGTATCTAATTTGGGTTATCTTTTCGGCGCTTGTGTCGTTAGTTTTTTGGCAATATCCACTAAATTGAAGAGCAATTAGAAAAGATAGTGCTAATAATAAAGTTTTCATCTGATTTGGCCTTTCTTGGATGCGTGATAAATTATGAATTTACTGGCAGATGCACCTCCGCCATCATACAGCGAGCACTTCCGCCACCAAGGTTCTCTATAGTAGAGATGTCGGCATACACCAATTTTCCATAATTACTTAAAACTTTTTTTTGCGCTTCCAGCAAAACGCCGTGCGCACTTTTCGACATCACGATCAACGTTTCGCCAGCCTTGTTTTTAACTTCCAGCATATTGCCGGCAAAACGGTTCATCTGGTTAAATGAAATATCGACAATTTCTTTTTTGGTTGATAAAAGCGACTCTTTAACCACCAACTTTTCGTGCGGATTAGGGATGCTTTCCAGGCAGATCACCGCAAAACCACTGCCCACGCACATCAGCACGTTAGTATGGTAAATAGCCTGCCCATTTTCGTCAACGGCGTCGAAAGTAACCGGTTTATAATTAGCCTCCTTGCAAAACAATTCCAAAACATCACGATTAGTGCGGGGCGAGATACAGGCATAAGCGATGCTATTTTGCCTGTCGAGCACCATGCTGCCGGTGCCTTCCAGGAATTTACCATCTTCCTCAAAGCGACTCAGGTCAATTACATGCTTTACGTTAAAATTGTCTTCCAGGCCGTTAATAATATCTTCCCTGCGTTCCAGGCGCCGGTTTTCGGCCTGCATGGGGTAAAGAAAAACCTGTCCATCCGAATGGAATGAAACCCAGTTATTTGGAAAAATGGAATCCGGTGTGTGCGGCTCAAGCGTGTCATCCACCACCGTAACGTCCACCCCGTTTTCGCGAAGCGTGTTCACCATGCTATCAAATTCACGCTGCGCCGCGTCATTTGCGCCATTTTTCTGCGCGGTTTTATTTTGAAAAGCATTGCTTTCGGCCGTTTGCTCGTTAAACCCGAAATTTACCGGGCGGATCATCAGGATGTGGGAGGTGGATTGATTTTGGTTCATTAGTTCACTTGTTCATTAGTTCATTAGTTCATTGGTTTGCTTATTGGTGACCTGGTCCGCTGTTAGGTACTAATGAACTAATGAACCAGTGAACCAATGAACAATCCTGCTAAATTCTATCTCTTAAAAGCGGCATGCTCATACAGTGAAAGCCGCCGCGCGCCCTGGACAGTTCTGACGAAGGCATCAGGATCAGTGTGTTTTTCATCGTTTGGGGGTCAAGCTCATCATTTTCAAATTTTTTGAGCAGATCTTTTACATTAATTATTTCAAAGCCGTGCTCTTTAAAGGCCTCAACGGTTTTATCGTTCCGGTCGTAACCCAAAACCACGCCTTCTTTAAGGGCCAGCAGGTTGCATGAATCTGTCCATTGCTCACGGGAATCAAAAGGGAAAACATTATTGCCGGAATAAATGAATTTGGTTTTCTTCTTACTTTCCAGGTCGTTTTCGCTGATGTCGCTCAACAGGTCTTCAATCGTGTCGTATGTGGTTGGCTTTTTGCCTTTTTCAAACTGTACGATCTCCACCTTATCCTTGCTTTTTTTATCAGCAAACCAGGTACCCGGCTCGTGCCGGCCCGCCTGGCTCTCGTTTGTGGCAAGGGAATGCAGCAAAACCCACATATTGCGTTTTACCTGCGTAAAAATGGTATCGATATGCATGTAATCCCGCTTGTGCGGGATTTTAACAATGGACACTTTTTTTACCACATCATGTTCAAACAAAAGCTTTACAGCTTCATTGGCGCCGCTCACTGATGTACGCTCACTGCAGCCAATGATCAAATGCTGCGGACTAACCATCATAACGTCACCACCCTCCAGGGTCGTTTTTTGCTCATTGTCTTCGCCGGGACGAAGGAAGTGCCCGATTTGTTCAGGAATCTCCAATATATTATCCTTATAGGCGGTAAAAAGCGGGTGATTAAAAAAGATATATCGCGCCAGCAAGGTTTCGCGTGCCCTCGCTTTCTTTGCCGGTTTGTTCAGCAGCATAAAATTATTGATAGCTACGCCAATATCCCTTGAAAAGATGAGGTTGGGAATAGGGGCGAAGATCATTTCATCGTGGTTAAGCGAGCCGGAAATAATGATCTTGGCCAGTTCAACCGGTTCGATATCGATCAATTTTAGCTGCATCCGGTAATTCACGCTTTCGATAGCACAAACAGAAGCAACCAGTTTTTTACGGATATCGTCTTCAACCAAAATATCGGCCAGCAAGGTCTGTATCTCTATTACTTTACCCGATGCGTGGAAATCCTTGTCGTCAGGTTTAAAAAAGGCGCGTTTATTTTTTTCGTCATCCACGTCCTTCAATTTGCCTTTGATCTTTTGCGGGTCAAGGAAATACATCAGCAGCTTTACGTAATAATCATATTCGTTTTTCCGCATCGTTTCCAGGTGCACAATATCTTCAAAAAGCCAGTCCTGTGCTTTTGATGGCACCACTTTGCCCAGCCCGTTATCGGGACTATGGATCAGCAGGGCGCGTAAATTGCCAATCTCAGACGTTACATCTAACTTAAAATCGCTATTGCTTAATGGCATAAAGGGTTTATAATTCAGGGGCAAAGATAGGGAAGAAGTCCGAAAGTTAGTAAAGTCCGAAGTCCGAAAGACGCTTCGCATTCGGTGGGTTTATAAGCTGCCCGTCTCCTCTTCGTTTACCTTCAATCAACTTTCCGTCTTTCTTTCGGTCCCGATAGCTATCGGGATTACTGACTTTCCGGACTTTTCTGACTAAAATAGCTACTTTTGCACGATGAATTTTATTGTTGCCGCTACCAAAAAAGCAATCAAACACTTATATAATACAGACATCGCCGCTGACGATATCAACCTGCAGGAGACCCGTAAGGAGTTTGATGGACAAGTTACGATCGTTACCTTTCCCTTTACAAAATTTTCCAAGAAATCGCCTGAGCAGACCGGGAACGAGATTGGCGCTTATTTAAAAGACGAATTGACTGAAGTGTCAGGCTTTAACGTGATTAAAGGATTTTTGAATATTTCATTGTCCGATGATTATTGGCTCGATCAATTGAAGGAGGAGGTTTTATCGCCTGGGTTTGGCGTATTTAAGCCAAACGGCCAGAAAGTGATGGTGGAGTATTCGTCGCCCAATACCAACAAGCCCCTGCATTTGGGTCATGTACGCAATAACCTGCTGGGATTTTCGGTGGCTGAAATATTGAAAGCAGCCGGGTACGAAGTGATAAAAACCAACCTGGTTAATGACAGGGGCATACATATCTGTAAATCTATGCTGGCCTGGCAAAAATGGGGCGATGGCGAAACGCCGGAACTGGCCTGCATGAAGGGCGACCATTTGGTTGGGAAATACTACGTGCTATTTGACAGAGAATACAAAGTGCAGATAGAAGCGTTGAAGGCCAAAGGCCAGACCGAAGAAGAAGCAAAAAAGAATGCGCCCTTAATTAGGGAAGCGCAGGAAATGCTGCAAAAGTGGGAGGCTGGCGATAAACAGGTGATCGATCTTTGGAAAAAGATGAATGCCTGGGTTTATACCGGCTTTGCCGAAACCTACAAAAACCTGGGCGTGAGCTTTGATAAGTTTTATTACGAATCGGATACCTATATTCTTGGCAAGGATATTATTGAAGAAGGACTTGAAAAAGGCGTGTTTTTCCGGAAAGAAGATAATTCGGTTTGGATCGATCTGACCGACGAGGGGCTCGACCAAAAACTGGTATTGCGTTCGGATGGTACTTCGGTTTATATGACGCAGGACCTCGGGACTGCCCAGCTTAAATATAACGACTTCCACATGGATAAATCCATTTATGTGGTAGGCAATGAGCAGGATTATCATTTTAAAGTGCTGTTTACCATCCTGAAGCGGTTGGGTAAACCCTGGGCGGAGGGGCTGTATCATTTGTCATACGGCATGGTTGACCTGCCATCGGGCAAGATGAAATCACGCGAGGGGACCGTGGTTGATGCCGATGACCTGATGGACGAAATGGAGCAAACGGCCAAAGAGCAAACGGAGGCTAAAGGTAAGCTGGACAGTTTTAGTGCAGCAGAAAAGGAGCGCTTGTTCCATATCATAGGCATGGGCGCGCTGAAGTATTTTTTGCTGAAAGTCGACCCGAAAAAACGTCTTTTGTTTGATCCGAATGAGTCGGTAGACTTTGACGGACATACCGGGCCGTTTATCCAGTATACCCACGCGCGGATACGCTCAGTATTAAGAAAAGCGGCTGAGATCAATGCAAACGCAGCCAAATCGTACCGGCAGTTAGTAAAAGAAGAGCGCGACCTGATTGTGCTGCTGCTCCGGTTCCCGGAAATAATAAAAGAAAGCGCGAAAGGTTATAGCCCGGCGGTTATAGCCAATTACGTTTATGAACTCGCCAAAACTTATAATAAGTTTTACCACCAAATATCCATATTGAGCGCCGATGATGAGCCATCCAGGCAATTCAGGCTGCAGCTTTCGGATGCGGCCGGAAAAGCGATCAACAAAGGAATGAAACTGTTGGGGATAGAAGTGCCGGAGCGGATGTAAAGTTTGCAGTTGACAGTTTGCGGTTTGCCGGTTGACGGTGCGTAGATGTTATTCTGACCGTGCGTGAATATGGTTAACTTTTTTAACCACTCACTAATCACTGCCCACTGTAAACTGCCCACTGTTACCTCCAGTGCCCCTTATGCCAGCGGTAGCCACGCGGGCTTTGTTCCCAGTAACCGCGTACCCATGCCTGTCCTCTCGCCCGGGTCCAATAGCCGCGCTGATAAACATAGCGGCCGCCATTCCAGGCCCATTCTCCTTCAACCCATACTGCATCCGCATAAGGTCTCACCGGCCTTTGATAAACCGGTTCGGCGGGGCGCTCGTAAACATAATAACCTGCACATGAGGTCATGAATAATGACCCCGCTAAAGCAAGCATCAATCCAAATTTTGATAGGGTTTTCATCGTAAAATCATTTAATATTATAAGAATAAATGTAGTGACATAAATGATATCAAAAGGTTTAAAAAAATGTTTACTTGTAAGAATGACTTGCATAAGTTCAACTCTCACCGGCAAATATTTATTTTACGATTATTAAATATTCGCTTTTAAAAGTATAAAATTATCGAAAACTTTAAAATAAGATATTTATCATATTTATTTCTACTTAAACTAATTTGACTTGCTGTCAACATCAGGAATACCCGTTTCAAATGCTTTCGATTGGACCCCGGGCCTTTATAAAACTGAAAGCCCGCAACAATTAAGTCACGGGCTTTCACGAAAAATTTATCCTATCCGGGAAGCGGCATTTTATTGCCAGTGGCCCCTGTGCCAGCGGTAACCGCGGTTGCCGTGCTCCCAACTGCCGCGTACCCAGGTGCGACCATTTCTTGGCCTGTCCCAGTGGCCGCGAACGTAAACATAGTTTCCGCCGCTCCAGGTCCATTCGCCGTCGATCCATATCGCACCCGCATAAGGTACTGCCGGCCTTTCGTAAACCGGCTCAACGGGTTGTGCAGTTACGTAATAACTTCCCGCGCAGGCCGACATAAAAAGCGAGCCGGCCAGGGCGATCATCAATCCAAATTTCGATACTGTTTTCATGGTGATTTATTTTTAACGATTTAAATAAAGAACAAAACACCCAAAAAAAAGTTTGTTTTTCGCGATGTGCAGCTAAACCAGAAGCGGGGAGCAACGAATTATTTCGATAAGTTTTGATAATCGCAAGTGGCTGATCTAAGCGAATTTACTTGAAACGGCCATGTCCTTACTGCCAGGGGTATAGGTGTAAAAACCGCCGCCGGACTTAACCCCGAGGTGCCCGGCGGTTACCATATTAACCAGCAGAGGGCAGGGCGCATATTTTGGGTTGCCAAAGCCGTTATATAAAACGTTCAGGATAGATAGACAAACATCCAGGCCAATAAAATCGGCTAATTGAAGCGGACCCATCGGGTGGGCCATGCCCAGTTTCATTACGGTATCAATTTCTTCAACACCGGCAACGCCTTCGAACAAGGCATAAACAGCTTCGTTTATCATGGGCATTAAAATACGGTTGGCCACAAAACCCGGGTAATCATTCACTTCAACCGGTGTTTTGTTGAGCTGCGCCGATAGGTCCATGATTTTTTTGGTGACCGCATCAGTGGTGGCGTAGCCGCGGATCACTTCAACCAGCTTCATTAAAGGCACCGGGTTCATAAAGTGCATCCCGATAACATTTCCGGGGTTTTTGGTTACCGACGCGATTTGCGTGATGGATATAGATGATGTATTAGAGGCCAATATGGCGTCTTCTTTGCAAAAGCTGCTCAATTGTTTGAACAGGTTAAGTTTTATTTCCCGGTTTTCGGTAGCCGCCTCCACAAGCAGGTCAGCATCTGATGCTGCGGCCTGCAGGTTGGTAAAAAGCGTAATGCGGTTTATAGTAGCCGTTTTAGCGCCTTCGTCGATAGCGCCCTTTTTTAGCTGCCTGTCCAGGTTATTATTGATGGTTTGTAAGGCCCGGTCCAGCGCGTCTTTGTTAATGTCGACCAGGCCAACGTTGAAGCCAAACTGTGCGAAGGTGTGCGCTATGCCATTGCCCATCGTGCCCGACCCGATAACCGTTATGTTTTTCATGCTGTATGTTTAAGGCGCTAAGTTGAAGCAAATTCTGTTATTTGGCAAGTGGTGAGTGGGTAATGGTTCATGGTTCTTAGTTCATGGTAGGAGGAGTGTGCAATGGCCGAATTTGCAAACTGCTCAGGGCCAAAGCAAACTGATTCAAGTGTTCACGAAATTCCTCAAAAACGTGCAGATTTTGAGAATTTAAAATTTTAAAGGGCTAAAAACCAGTAGTTTCGTTAGTCGTTTATAGGGTGTGTGTGCAAAACGTGAACACTTCAGCAATGAATTATTAACTATATATTAACGTAATTTCCTGCTTCAGCAACTATGCTTTTATTAATTGCTGCATACTGCGGGATATGACCCAGTGAGTCGAGACCTGTATACTCCAGGATGAAATCTTTGGTATAAATATCCTTTATCCCGTTAAAGATAATGCCCCTGATCGGAATTTTTTCTTTTTTTAAGGCGTAGACAGATAGTATCGTGTGATTTATGCTGCCCAGGTAATTCTGCGAAACCAATATCACTTCAGCATTGAGCTGTTTGATCAAGTCAATCATTAAAAAGGTAATATTTAGCGGTACCATTAAACCTCCGGCGCCTTCAATTATGAGTTGGTTTTCCGTTACAGGCAGGATGATTTTTTCCGGATCGATGGTTATCCCGTCGATGGCTGCTGATTTATGCGGCGAAAACGGCTGTGATAAGCGATATGCCTCCTGATTAAAACGGGAACGGCTATTTGACACCAGGCTTTTAACCTTATTCGTATCACTATCCTCCAAATCACCAGACTGGATGGGTTTCCAGTAATCAGCCTCCAGTTTTTCAACCAGTATTGCTGATATGACCGTTTTTCCGATGCCGGTCCCTATCCCGGTTATAAACAAGGGTTTATTTGGCATTTATGAAGTGGTTTATAAAATTAGTCAGCAAATATATTTCAACCGGCGTATTAAACGAATGCAAACATATCCTTATTCTTTCGCTTCCGGCCGGTACGGTGGGGCTTAATATGGCCCGTACGTCCAGGCCGGCATTTTGCAGCCCGGCGGCCATTTGTTTTGCCTTTTCATTACTTTTTAACAATATACACTGAATGGCGCTGTCGCTATCGGTCAGCATATGCTTGGCCTCCGGATTCAGATTTTGTTTGAAAAGCGTTATGTTATCTTTTAGCAATTCAATTTCAGCAGAGGAATCGGCCAGTAACTCAAACGCCATTTTTATCGACACCAGTTGGTGAAAGGAGGGGGCGGTTGTATAAATAAAAGACCTTGCAAAATTCACCAGGTAGTCCTTTAACAGCCGGCTTCCTAAAATAACGGCGCCATGGCAGCCCAATGCTTTCCCGAAAGTAACCACGCGGGCAAAAACCCGGTCTTTTAACGCATTGCCAACCAGGCCTAATCCATGTAAACCAACCGCATGCGCTTCGTCGATGATCAGGTTGGCGTTATATTTATCGGCCAGGCTTAAAATTTCTGGGATAGGCGGGGAATCGCCGTCCATCGAGTAAATACTTTCAATAGCGACATAGCAATTGCCCCTGGCGTGCTTCAATTTTTCCTCAAGACTGCTCAGGTCATTATGCTTAAAAATATAACGGTTGGCATAACTTAGCCTGGCGCCGTCGATGATGGAAGCGTGTATCAACTCATCGCAGATGATGGTATCGCCGCGCTGTGGAAGTGAGCTGAACAGCCCAACGTTTGCATCATAACCCGAATTGAAGATCAATGCTGCCGCACAACCATAAAGCGAGGCCAGGAAATCCTCTAATTCTTCCGCGTAATGTGAATTTCCGGTTAATAGCCTTGAGCCTGTTGAGCCGTTAGCAATAATGCCGGTTCGTTTTATTTCTCTTTCAATTTTATCTTTTAAAACAGCCGACCTTGCAAAACCCAGGTAATCGTTTGAACAAAAATCAACCAGGTTATTTGGCGTTTTTAGCGCGCGAAAGTTGCCTGCTATCCGGCGTTCCTCCAGTTTTTGTTCAATAAATCTCTCGGCAGGTTTCAATGCTTATATTTTCCGCTAAAATAAAAAAGCGCCCCGGCTTAACAGGGCGCTTTTGAATAAATATTATAGGGTTGGGAGCTTAATTACCGCCGCCGCCACCGCCGCCACCGCCTTGCTGCATCCTGGCACGCATATCTGCCTGCATTTTATCGAATGCTGTAGCCTGATCGGGGGTGAGCACAGCTTTAACCTGCGCATTTGTGGATGTCCTTAACGGACCCATAGCCGAGCGCATTGCGTCCCTGTCGCCGTTTGCGGCGGTACGGATGCTATCCATTTTAACGGCCTGAGCCTTATAAATAACGGTTATTTTGGCGGTCTGATCATCTGTCAGTTTGAGCTGAGTTTGCAAATTCTTAGCTCTATCTTCCGGACTCATTCGCTGTCCACCGCCACCTTGTGCGCGGCTTACTGCTGCAATCCCCAAAAGGAGGCAGCAGGTTAACAAAATCTTTCTCATTACTTTTCAGTTTTAATGTTTTCGATAAAGATAGACTGATAAAGGTTTAATATCAACATGGTAACTTAATTGTTGCGGAATGGTTCATGGTTCATGGTTCATGGTTCATGGTTCATAGTTCATAGTTCATAGTTCATAGTTCATAGTTCATGGTTCATGGTTCATAGTTCATAGTTCATAGTTCATAGCGGAAAGAATCATTTGCAGCTACTATGAACTATCAACCATGAACTAACTTAATGGTTCATAGCAGAAAGAATCATTTGCAGCTACTATGAACTATCAACCATGAACTAACTTAATGGTTCATAGCAGAAAGAATTATTGCAGCTGCCATGAACTATCAACCATGAACCATGAACTAACTTAATTCTTACTCAAACCAGATATCGAGCGCTGCATCTGGGCCATCATGCTGGTGAGGCTTTCCAGGGTAGGCTCGGGTGTCGGCTCGGGGAAGTGAGTTGAAATGTAGCCTTTGGCCTTCCAGATTTCCAGCACATCCTCGCCGTTTATTTCGTAAGGTTCGTAAACCGGGTTATCTGATACCAGTTTAAGCTTTTTATTTTCCTTAAACTTGTTGCCAATGCGCTTGTAAACGATGCCATCACTTTTGGAAATAACAACGTAAGTATCGGCGGGTTTTACATCAGCCCAGTTCTCTACATACTCACCTATAATAATAGTACCCGAAACCAGCGGGAGCATCGAGTCTCCTTTTATTTCGAAGGCCCGGTAAGTACCCTGCTTAAACATCGGCAGGTAGAATTTTGGCAGCTGTGCCACATATTCAGGATCGGCATACCCGTTTAAATAACCCGCGCTGGCTTTTAAAGGCACCATCTCGATGTTTTCGTTGTCTTCTTTATCCACCGAGATACTTAAAACACGCAGGTTGGCCGGGTTGCCTTTTGGCTTTGGCGTCCATTTTTCGTTGATGGTTTCATTGATAAAATCATCAATTGACACATCGAAAAATAATGCTATTTTTTTTAGCAGATCGTACTTCGGATCGGCCCTTTCTTCTTCGTAGGCGCCTACAAGCGACCTTTTTATCCCTACTGCATCAGCAAACTGCTGCTGTGTGAGGCCTTTCTTCTTGCGAAGAAATTTAATATTTGAAGGAATTTTTGACATAAAATTTGGAATTGCTAAAAATATTAGTAACTTTATGCTCATAAAATTAGTAATTATTTTTAAACCACCAAAATTTATTTATCAAGATGAAACGCTTTATCTACATTATCACCGATAGAAACCGCAATAACCTGCATGTTGGCCTATGTTCGGACCTGTTGAAAACGCTTGATTTTTACCGCCAGATGCCCACTTTATTTTTTGATAATGCCAACCAGCTTAACCGCCTGGTTTATTTTGAGGAGATGAGCAGCGAGGATCAGGCCATGGAAAGGTTCAAAACAGTGAGTACATATACACGTCCGCAAAAGGAAAAAATGATCAGGCCTGTAAACCCTGACTGGGTGGATTTGACCGCCGGCTTAAAATACGAAAGCGGGCTGAGGGTTCGTCCCCAGCTCCGCCCTTCGTTAAGCTCATCAAAAAGAATGGTTACTTTTTGATAAATTTAAATGCGCCTGAATTCATGCAATATCTTTTACCGCCGCGATCGGCGGGACCGTCGTCAAATACGTGACCCAGGTGCAGGCCTGTGCTTTTTTCAATCACCTCATCGCGTACCATGCCGGCACTATTGTCCTGTACAATCTCGATTTTGTTAGGATCTACGGGTTTTACAAAGCTGGGCCAGCCTGTGCCGCTGTCATACTTATCATCCGAGGTGAATAAAACGTCGCCTGTTGCGGCGCTTACATATACCCCTTTTTCGTGGTTGTTAAAATAAGGGTTCTGAAAAGGAGGCTCGGTACCACTCTCCACCATGATATAATATTGATTCGAGGTCAATATTTTTTTCCATTCAGCCGGAGTTTTACTCATCTTTCTTTTCGGGTCTTTTTGTTTCAGCTGCTGGCCGATGCTTTGCTGGCACCCAAATGCGGTTACGATACTTACAAGTATCACCGCCAATGTCAATTTCTTCATTATTTTAAGTTTTGGATTTTAGTCGTAAGCGATCTATTTCCCTTACAAAAATAAATACGGAAACAACGCACTACAGGATTGTCATCCTAAAGTTTTTTATATTGCTTTTGGCTTTGGCTCCAATACGGCAGTCACAATATGCAGTATTCCGTTGCTTTGCGGTATATCAAACTTACTGACAATGCTCTCATTCCCATTTTCGTCCACCAGCACAATATTGCGGTTCTCATCAATTTTAGCGGTTAGCTTGCTGCCGGCTATGGTTGTAAATACGGCCTGGCCGTTGTTTGCATTAATTTTACGGGCGATGTCCCTGGCCGTAAGCCTGCCGGCAATGGCGTGGTAAGTGATCAGGTAGCTCAGGTCTAATTTGTGGTTGGGTTTTAACAGCGTATCCAACTGGCCCGCGGGCAATTTATCAAATGCCTGGTTGGTAGGGGCGAAGACGGTAATCGGCCCTTTGCTTTTAAAAGTTTCGGTTAAACCGGCATCTTCAATAACTGAAGCAAGCGTCGTATATTCTTTTGACTGGGCGATATTTTCAACAATATCGTTTGATGAGGTCATTTCTGCGCCGTCAACGATTTTTACTTTTCCCCATTTCGATTTAACGGAGTCGATCACCGGGCTATCGGTTGTGTTACTTTGGGCCAACAGCACAGATCCACTCAACAACAGCAAAATAAAAACCACCCATTTCTTCATGCGGCAAAACTAAATAAAAAGATTTTACCGGTATGACAAATAAGTCACCCAATAGTTTATTTGGCGTCAAAATAGTGCAAGAAATTTTTCTAAAGCGCCGATTTTTACCAACTACTTTTTGTTTAGAAGCTTAAGCGGGGTATAAAATCCCGGAGATTCTACCTGTATTACATATCCTCTATCACCCGGGAAAACATATTTTTTCTTGTTCCGTTCCTCTTTCTGGTTATATATGTTTAATATCAAGTATTTGTCATTTATCATGCCATGAGGAATTTTTACTTCATAAACATAATCGGTATCTAATTGAAAGTTGTTATTTGCAAAAATGATGTGCAATGTATCCTGCGGTATAATTTTGAATAACTTCCTGTAATCCCGATTACTCATTTCAAGCCTTCCAACCCAGATGTTAAATGGCATTTCGTCGATTTGTTTGCCTGTATGGTCTCTGATAAAAAACTTCCCCGGTATAATATCTTTCGAAATTTGGTTGTCAATAGATACTAAAAAAATTAATTGCTGAGGTTTGAATCGTGCTATTGCATAATCTATTATTTGCGGCGCTTCTAACTGTTGCGCCCTTGCAAAACCTATCGCACAAAGCATGGATAATATGAGAATAGGCTTTTTCATTTAATTTATGCAAAACCGTTACGGCACCATAAGAACTTGTATTCAATCAGATTCTTACCATCCCGGAGTAAATCCCAGCCCAAAAACGGGCTTGGTAATGTCCGTCCGGTTGAAAGGATAAGCCAGGTAAGGCTCCAGCACAAAGGCGCCAAAAACGTTTACCCTTACCGAAACACCGGTGCTTAAAGCCGGCACACGCTGGTTGGCATTATAAACCGGCGGATTTTGTGGTTTACCATCAGCCCCCAATACCTGGTCGGGTCCCATCGCAAATTTTATTTGGTCGCCTGCGTTCCACGCTAACCCTGCATCAAAAAATATGTTAAACTCCGTAAATAAAAACCGTGATTTAAATTGCGACAGCCGCTCCGGGCCGGTTAAAGGCAGCCGTATCTCGAAATTGGCTACTGCAATGCGGTTGCCGGATAGTTGATCGATCGTAAAACCGTTCTTAGTAGTAGTAGTGCCATTGCCATAAAAGGTTTGGGCCTCATATCCCCTGATTAAAAAGGGATAACCAACATACGGCT
The DNA here is from genome assembly GCA_013285685.1 of Bacteroidota bacterium. Taxonomy (GTDB): domain Bacteria; phylum Bacteroidota; class Bacteroidia; order Sphingobacteriales; family Sphingobacteriaceae; genus Mucilaginibacter. The sequence goes on along the minus strand of JABDHD010000064.1, from coordinate 12,000 downwards.
GATAAAGCGTACCCGTATTGCCAAAACGCCCGTAGCCATAAAAACGGGCTGCAAAAGTAACGGGCTCAACCCTCACATATTCGCGGAGATCGATTGTCGGTGCAAAAAACTGGTAGGTCCCGAAATCATACTCAGCCTGCAGGCGGTAGCGATAACCATTCAGCGGCGATGCCACGCCGAAAAAGGAATTATCACCCACTAAAGAAGTGCTTACATTATAAATAGTAAAGGGCGTTAAAATAAGGCCATTGTTATAAGGCTCCTTATTGTAATCGGACGTTTTTATGGTGGTGTGTGAGGAACTGAGCGCATTACCCAAAGTGTCATAATCAGTGGTATAGCGGTCAACCCGGTAATAATAAGTAGCGGCGCCAGTCCCAAATTCCACACGTGTTTTTTTTGTTATTGGATAGGAAGTAAAGAGCGACAGTTGGTCCTGGAATATCCGGATCAGATCAAAATTCGCCTGAACGTCAGGAATAGTGGTTGTTTTGTTGATTGCATATGTTCCCGCTACTTCGCTGTAGTTCGCCGTCTGGAACGGAATATGGGACAAACTCACGCCAAAATTCCAACGGCCTGCCTGGTTAATATATGCAAACTGGCCGCCGATATCGTATACCTCACCGTTTATGGCAACACCGGCATATATTTGATTTCTACCTAAAATATCGCTAAAAACACCTTGTATACCGCTGGATAAACCCGTACCGAACTGGCTTACCTGTGCGCCTACGCCGCTGCTTGCCAGGTAATCCAGCTTAAATTGGGGCTTATAGGGCACGTTGTATACCGAATCAACCGGAATTTTTGGATAGGCGAGGAAATTATTGAGGTTTGAATTGATCAGGTCCACACCTACGGACCGCAGCGGAGGCAGGGTGCCGGCATCGAAATTAACCGCGTGGCTGTCAACAGGCGTTGGGGTAAAATCAGATGCTTTGGCATTGTATAAAGCATATTTTTGCGCGCGATAATAAGAATAAACGATATCGTTATTTGCCGATATCGTCAGGGCCGGCGAGTAGGATGTAATTCCGCTGATACCTGTAAACAGGTTCGTCATTTGTTCAACCTTGCCGGTTGCAGGTGTATAGCGGTACATATTGCGGAAACCGTCGCGATCCGAAAGAAAATATATTTGCGTCCCGTCCGAAGAGTATTGCGGGTTCATGTTGTTTGCGCCATCGAACAGTTTAATATTTCTAACCATCCCCGACTCCAGGTCCAGTTCGGCCAAGTTAAAGGTAATGGCCTGGCTTAATGATTTATCATAGGTGGTGCGGTCACTGGTAAAAATGATTTTTTTTCCGTCGCGGGAAAAACTGGGCATGTAGTCGGAGTATTTATCATTGGTAAGTTGGGTGACCTTTCGCGTATCGAAATTATATAGGTATAGATCACCCTGACCCTCTACAAGGCCCTGGAATACCATATTTTTACCGTCCGGCGACCAGGAAAGGTTGCTAAACTGCTCTACACGTCCCATTGAAACATCATCAACCACTGTTCCGGTTCCTGCATCCACCACCAGCATCCTGTTGCGGCCATGGTTAAATACGCTGAAGGCAAACCGCTTGCTATCCGGCGACCACGCGCCGGCCGATTCAATAAAGTTAAACTCATCGATATGGGTGCTTGATATTTTGCTCGTCAGCTTTCGGATAACCTGCCCGGTTTTAGCATCCGCCAGGAAGAGATCGACCGTAAATAAATTTTTCTCGGATAAAAAGGCCAGGTATTTTCCATCCGGGCTGATGGCGGGCGCTACATTTAATTTGCCCGAATTTTTATCGTCGATTATTCGGCGACCGACAGGTATTTGCACCGTATCTTTCAGATACGGCTTATAGGTTTGCTCAATCGAGTTTTTCCACAGCGTCGACAGCGTTTTATCATCATAGCCAAACGTGCGTTTAATGGCATAGCCCAATCCAAACCTTGCCGTATTTTTAAAAAATGGAACAATTACCGTATCACCATATGTAGAGCCGACAAATGACCAAAATGCCTCCCCATAACGATAGGGGAAATATTTATTGCTTTCTGTAAGGTCCTTTATAGTGGGTATATCATGGTTCAGGTAGGCATCACGCATCCACATCGCTGTATAGGTGTCTTTTTTCCCAAGTGAGAGGTACTCCGCCATACCCTCTATCATCCAGCCCGGCAAATTGTTGATATTATCAAAGTTTGAGGAATCTTTACCAAGCAGGATGTGATACTGAAAAGCGTGGACCAACTCGTGCCCGATAACATGCCGGGTCATTTCGTTCGTTTCCATCACCGGCATTACCACGCGGTTTTTAAGCCCTTCGGTTACGCCGCCGGTTCCTACGTCAATTTCGCCATCGATGGCGGTGGTTTGCTGAAAGTCAGGGTGGTTGGCATACAGGATAATAGGGTTGGGTTTTCTGAAAGTATCCCTGAAAACCTGCTGATGCAAAGTGTACCAAATTTCGGCTTCCTGGGCAAAACGCTTCAGCATGCTGTCGTTTTTCAGATAATAATATATTTCAAAATGCGGGGTTTTATAGACTTTAAATTTTAGTTTTTTGTAGCGCACCTTATTCTGCCCGAAATATTGCGCATTTGACGGCAGGCTTATGGTTAACAGGCCAACCAGGAATACCAAAAGGAACAAATATTTTTTTTTAGGTAAAAGGTAATGTTTATTCATACCGGACTGAAATAGAATGCGGCTAAAATTAATTGTTTAGTTTGAATGCTGACTCATTTAACGGCAATATTTAACATTTATTGACCGGATAGCACGCTCGTATACCGGCTGTTTTTGTGATGTATTTAAACAACTATCCAACTAATTGGAAACGGCTATACCACAGATATTGTTTTGAGATGTTAATGCACAAAAACACAACCTGTGCATATAATTTCATCAGCAACAGCGTTCAAAACAGTAATCTTATGATATTACGTCCTTAATTGCCGGGTGGTTGCGTGGTTGTATCCGTTTTGGCAGGAGGCGCTGCCGGTTTATTCAATGTGTCGATTGGATGGCTTAAACTATCCGTCAGTGAATCAGTTTCTTCCCGCGGAGAGGGGCAATCATATGGCTTTGTGATCTTTACCCATGGTTTAGGGAATGGCCCATAGGTATAACCTGATTTAGGGTCGGCATAAACCCTTTGCATAAAATCGCCGAAAATAGGCAGTGCCGTGTGTGATCCTTCCCCGGTTTCGGCATTGGTAAAGTGTACGCTGCGGTCATCGGCGCCCACCCAAATGCCGGTTACCAGGTCTTTAGTGATCGCCATGTACCAGCCGTCCACAAAACCCGATGATGTTCCGGTTTTACCACCGATCTGGTTGTTGTCTTTTTTCCATAAGCCCGGATACTCCCACAGCGCCTGCGAAGTACCTCCAGGTTCTTCCATACCACCCCTGAACATATACAACATCAGCCAGGCAACTTCCTCGCTGATCGCCTGTTCCTGGTGGGGTTCAAACGTGGCTAAAGTATTGCCATCCTGGTCAGTTATTTTGCTGACCAGGATCGGATCTATTTTTTGGCCCTTATTTAAAAAGGTGCTGTACGCGCGTACCATTTCATACACGGATACATCGTTGGTACCCAGGCACACCGACGGCACAGATTTCAGCGGACTCTCGATACCGCATTTGTGCGCATATTCTACTACCTTGTCCCAGCCTACTTTTTCGGTTAGTTGCGCTGTAATGGAGTTTATCGAAGCGCCCATCGCCCATCGCAACGACATTTCCTGTCCGGTGAAAACATATGTAGCATTTTTGGGCTCCCAAACTTGCTGTTTACCACCGTCCATGTATTTAATGGAAACAAACTGATCTGTAAATTTATCGCAGGGGGTAAAACCATTATCCAGCGCCGCGCAATAGGCAAATGGCTTAAAAGTGGAGCCTGCCTGCCGCTTTGCCTGGTTTACGTGGTCGTAATTAAAATATTTAAAGTTGATGCCGCCAACCCAAACCTTTATTTTGCCTGTTGAGGGCTCCATCGTCATCATCCCGGTATTGAGCAGCTTTGCGTAGTATTTGATGGAATCAATCGTTGAAAGCGTAGTGTCCCTTTCGCCGTGCCAGGTGAATATCTTCATCTGTTTTGGCTTTTCAAAATACTGATCGATGAGCGTAGTATTGTTGTTGTATTTTTTTTGCAGCAGGGCATAAATGGGCAGCTTTTCTTCGTTTTTTTGAACGAAATCAACCTTCTCGTGGCCGCCCAAATCCTGCCATGGATTCTTTTTGCCCCACAGGTCATAAAACCTGCTTTGCAGCATTTTCATCTTTTCGGCAACGGCAATTTCGGCGTAATGCTGCAGCCGCGGATCGATGGTAGTGTATATTTTCAGCCCGTCGTTATAAAGATCGTAGTCATTATCGCGGCACCATTTTTTCAACCACCGCTCTACGGCTTCGCGCAGGTACGAGTCGCCCTGGCTGCCGTTCCCGGTATAGCTCAGGTCCAGGTTTAACGGCAATTTGGTGTTTTCATCGTAGTCGGCCTGGCTCACGTATTTGTATTTCAGCATCTGCCCCAAAACCGTATTGCGGCGTTGCAGCGCATTGTCGGGGTTGTTGATGGGGTTGTATGTCGTAGTAGCTTTCAGCATCCCAATAAGCGTTGCCGACTCGGCCGGGTTTAGCTTTTGCGGCAGTTGATTAAAAAACTTAAGCGATGCGGTTTTTATTCCAAAAGCATGGCTGCCAAACGGCACGGTATTTAAATAAAGCGTCAGTATCTCCTGTTTGCTATAAACATGCTCAATTTTCAGCGCCGTGATCCACTCTTTACATTTATAAACAATTGTCCTAATCAGGGGCACATGTTTGATCAATCCCTGCGATTTCCTGCTCCGGGTTTCGAATAAGTTTTTTGCCAATTGCTGCGTAATGGTACTGCCGCCGCGTTTATCACCCTTTGCAGTGGATAACATACTGGTAAAGGTGCCATACAGATCGATGCCGTGGTGGTTATAAAACCGCACATCTTCGGTAGCTACCAGGGCATTTATAATATTGGGCGATATATCCTTATATTCAACCGGTGAGCGGTCCTCCCTGTAAAACCTGCCGATCAGGGTACCGTCGGCATAATAAACTTCGGATGGGAGGGAAAGAGATGGCTCTTTAATGGCCTGCATATCAGGCGTATAACCAAATAGCCAAAGAAAATTGAGCTCAATGGCACAAAAAAACAGGATGACGAAATAAATGAAAATAACAAAATACCTGAGAAAACGGTTTTTTATGCGGCGGAACATGCGGGTAAAGATGTAAAATTTATGGCGCTATATGATGGCCGGGTTAACAATTATTAAGAACGTAAATTTATAAGGTTAATTTTACCACTAACTTCAATCTCCAAAATTTGTTTCTATGAAGGACATAATTAATAAATTTAAAGTAACTGACGGAAAAAAATTTTCGCTAAAGGATTATGACACCTCGTTTTCAGGCGATTATAAAAAAGAAGATACTGACGAGTTGCTGGCTGGCATGATCAAACAGCTTTCGACGCTGCAGGAAGCTTTATATGCTGATAGCCGTTATGCCATACTGATTATTTTCCAGGCGATGGATGCGGCGGGTAAAGATGGCGCGATAGCGCATACGCTGAGCGGGCTAAACCCCGAAGGCTGTGAGGTGTACAGCTTTAAAGAACCCAGCCACGAAGAACTGCTGCACGATTTTATGTGGCGCAGCGTCAAGGCCCTCCCCGAATTCGGAAGGATTGGCGTACACAACCGCTCGCATTATGAAAATGTACTCGTCACGAAGGTGCATCCTGAACTATTGCTGAAAGAGAAGCTGCCGGGTGTTAAAAGCGTCAAAGACATTGACAAAAAATTCTGGAAACACCGCTATGAAAGCATATGCGCATTTGAAAAACATTTAACGGAAAACGGCACCACGATTATTAAGTTTTTCCTCAACGTGTCCAAGGAGGAGCAAAAAGAACGATTCTTACAAAGAATAGAAGACCCCGACAAAAATTGGAAATTCTCGGCCTCCGATGTTTATGAGCGCGAGTTTTGGGACGACTATATGAAAGCCTATGAAAAAGCCATACAGGAAACCTCGACTGAAGAATGCCCCTGGTATGTTTTACCGGCTGATAAAAAGTGGTTTACGCGGGTGGCCATTTCAAATATTATACTGGATACCCTAAAGGGACTGAAGTTGGATTACCCGGTTTTGCCAAAGGAGGAAAAAGACAAGCTGGAGGAGGCGAAGGGGCGGTTGTTGAAAGAAAATTGAACGTGGTTCCGTTTTGAAACTATTAGTTGGGCTCGCTGCCCGGCGGAAACCTTACATCCTGCACCCTGACGTCGTATGTTTTCTCGATATTGAATGGCTTGGTTGAGCGTTTCAAGTTGCTGGTTCCACATATTTGGTATAGTACGCTAATCAGGGGGCCGGCTTTCTCGGGAGGAAACATTGAAGCCAGCATCGTTTTTTTTCCGTTGCGATAGATGATAATCCGGATCATAGAGCCGTCACAACAGTTTATACCATTAAATTTCAATTTTTCAACCCCGATAGTTTGTATGATGTGTGAAAGCTGGTCAAATTTATTTTCGTCTGCAATACCCGTAAAGTAACCCATTTTGGCAGTGTCATGCCACATGGGTAACTTTTCATCAGGTACGGATTCAGCAAAGAGTTTTATCCTCCGATGGCTGTCTAACTCCAGGTGATAGGCGGGGCAGGTACCAAAACAAATTGAGGTATGGAATATGATCTTGTCAAAAGCGGGCCTGTTGTTGTTACAGCTAAGTGAAAGCAACGCCAGTGCGTAAATAATTCTCACTTTATTCATCGGTTACTATAATAATTACCCGTTCAAATCTACCTTATAAATGTCCGTTTTCAACGAGTTGCCAAATACAAAAAAAAAAATATTTCTTAATTCCTATCAATTCAATAGGAATAATTGCAATTGTTTTTATATTTGGCAAACCATTAATGAATTTATATTATGATGACGCGCACCTTCTTATTCACACCGATAGCTTTCCTGGCTATTTTAGGAATTAACGAGGTATTCCCACTACAAACAGCCCCATCAGCAGATGTGGTGATCCAATGGAACCTGGTAGCCCAAAAAACCGCCAAAAGCGCCAAACAAAACAGCAATGTCGCTTCGCATACGCTCGCGATAGAAGCGATTGCCGTTTATGACGCGGTTAATTCTATAAAACATTTTGGCAAGCCTTATCACTATAATGCAGATCCTGGCGTCCCGGCATCTGCTGTTGCTGCGGCTGCGCAGGCGGCGCATGATGTATTGGTTTCATTATTTCCGGGACAAAAAGCCGCGCTTGACTCAGCGCTGGCGATCAGCCTTCAGCAAGCAACCGACGGACCGGTTGATGCGGGGCAAAAAGTAGGAGCGGGAGCAGCTGCCGATATTATTGCGTTAAGGGTAAATGACGGCTCGACACCGTTGACAACCTATGCCGGGCCCGCAGCGCCGACAACCGGCCAGTACCGGCCGACACCTGCTAAATTTGCGCCGGGTATTGATGTAGAATGGGGAAATGTTAAGCCGTTTATCCTGGCAAGTTCAAAACAATTTTTACCGCAGCCGCCGCCTGCTATCGGCAGCGACGATTATAAGAAGGCGCTGGCCGAAGTGGCAACGCTGGGCGACACCAAAAGCACCAAACGAACCGACGATCAAACCCATATTGCCCAGTTTTATAAACAGGATGCCGAGCTGACCGTGAATGAAGGCCTGCGCCAGCTGGCGCAGATACACCAGTCGTCACTTGAGGATGCGGCATTGATCTTCGCGCTCACCGATATTGCCGAGGCCGACGCGAGGATTGAAGTTTGGGGTGGAAAGTACGGCTACCTGTTCTGGCGCCCGGTTACAGCCTTAAATGCAGAAGCTGACGGCTCAGTAAAAGATTACAGCAAGTGGACGCCATTGATTGCCACACCAGCCCACCCCAGTTACCCAAGCGGCCACAGCGCCACAGTTACCGCCGGGTATGAAATACTGAAGAAATTTTATGGCGATAAAAATACGCTTACACTCCATACTACTACTGATGGTGAGCCGCCGCGAACCGTTACATCGCTAAGCACTATTGAATGGGAGAACGGATATAGCCGTATTTACGGCGGCATTCATTTTCCATTTGAGAATTCCGCAGCCCAGGATATCGGGCGGAAAGTGGCCGCTTACGCCTTGCAGAACGGGCCGGCCAGGTTATAGGTTTTTTTAGTTTGAAACGATTTATTTAGTTTTTTTGGTTTACAATGATTGCGGGGGCGCCAGTTTTGGTGTCCCTGTTTTTTTGGGGAGGGGACACCAGATTTAACAACTCTTAAAAAGTTGTTAAATCCTTTCACTCCACCACTATCTCGTCCGCAAAAATATACGATGGCTGTCCTTTGCTCTCATGCCAGTCAGGCAATGGGCCATATTGCTTTGCGATTAATTTAATGTAGCGGGTACTGGTATATAATTGGGCAGTAAAATCCTGTGTTTGTACCTTTAAATCTTTTACGTCAACCTTTGTATCCGCTGTGCTGGCCAGTTTGTAATTCACCCCGTCGTCCGACACCCAAAACTGCACGTATTTTGGAAAAACGATCCACGATCCCGTATCCTGCAGCGTACCTAAACTCACCCGTTTAACGGGTTTAACCTGCCCCATATCAATAATAGCGATCAGGTCGTTTCCCTGGTAACCCTGCCAGTTGCCCAGGCGCCAATTGGCTTTGCCGCGTATGCCGTTTATTAAGGCATTGTCGCCCTCATCGGCATAATTGGGCAGGTATTTATTAACCAGGGTTAGTTTGATATCGTTGCGTACCCTGGTGAATGTGCTTTCGTCGATAAAGCTGCTTTTGCCGTTATCGATAGCAATTGTTTTTACCATTGTATTTGATGAAATGCCAATCGGGCCGGTATAAAGCGTGGAATTTGCCGATGGGTCGCTGCCATCAAGTGTGTAATAAACCTTTGCTTTTGCGTCGGCGCATTTTATTTCGATGCTGATAGGTTGTTTAAAGGTTTTACCCGGCGAAACGATATAAGGATCGGGTATAATCAGTTCATCAGTTATCCTCGAAGTGGGCCTCTCCAGGTCCTGCATAAACAGTCGGTTGGGCAATTTCCCGGTCAGCACTTCAAATTCTCCGCCTTTTTCGATGTCGCTATAGTCCAGGTACACCTTGTTATAAGGCTTATTGTTCAGGTTCATGCCCTGGATATAAAAATTACCCTTGCCGATGCTGGCGCCTGAATTGACTATGGTGAACTTTTTGCCATTTTCCAGGTTGATCACCGCTTTATCAAACTCCGGTATCCCCAGCTGGAACTGGTTTTGTCCCGGCATAATATTATAAATACCCAGCGAGCTGATGACATACCAGGCCGACATCTGCCCGCAATCCTCGTTACCCGACAAGCCATCCGGCTGATCGCTGTATTGTTCGTTCAATATCTTGTTGACATAGTATTGCGTTTTATCGGGCGAGTCGGTAAAGTTAAAAAGGTAGGCCATGTGGTGGCTCGGTTCATTGCCGTGCGCATACTGGCCGATCAACCCGCTTACATCATCCTGCTGGCGGCCGGTAAGTTTAGAATCCATGGTAAACAATTCATCCAGTTTTGCTTCAAATGCAGCTTTGCCACCCATCGCATCCGACAAGGACTCCACATCCTGCGGCGCTAAAAACGAGTACTGCCAGGCATTGCCCTCGGTATAGTTGTTATTGATCTCGCGCGGGTCGAACGGCGTGTACCAACCGCCGTCGGCGCGGGCCTGCATAAAGCCGTTTTCGGTATTGAAATTGTTTTTCCAGTATTGGGCTCGTTTTATAAATTCCTTATAATCGCCCGGTTTGTTCATCATCCTGGCCATTTGGGCAATGCACCAGTCGTCAATGGCGTATTCCAGCGTTTTGGACACCGATTCCGGCTCATCATCGGCCAAAACCACCCCGTTTTTCCGGTACGAATCCAACCCGAACTGGTTGCGGTTTACGGCGGCTTTCATTGCCGTTAAGGCTTCATCGGCATTAAAATCGCGGATGCCTTTGGCGTAAGCGTCAACGATGACCGGTATGGAATGGTTGCCCACCATGCAATAGGTTTCGTTGGAGGCCAGCGGCCAGATGGGCAGCAGCCCGCCCTGCTCATACATCGCCAGGAAAGATTTTACAAAATCCAGCGTGCGTTTGCGGTCGATCAGGTTCATCAGCGGGTCCTCTGCCCGGTAAGTATCCCAAAGCGAGAACACCGTGTAATAAGTAAAACCATCTGCCGTATGCACCTTTTGATCCATGCCGCGGTATTGCCCGTCGACATCGCTGTAAACATTTGGCGCCAGCATGGCGTGATAGAGCGCGGTGTAAAAAATGGTTTGCCTTTGTTTGGAGTAGTCGGTCAGCTGTTTTTTTGTTGCGCCACGCTGGTTATACCCGGCTTGCGTACCGCTTGCCAGCATAGTTTGTTGATACTCTTTTTGCTGCGCCGAAACATCCTGGCCGCCGCCTTCCACTTCAATCTTCGACAGTTCGTTATTCCAGGCCTGTTTTGCTTCTTTCATAACCCGTTTGAAATCGAAATCCGGCACTTCCGTATCCAGGTTTTTTAAAGCGCCGTCTGTACTGACGGACGAAATCCCCACTTTAGCCACCACTTCACCAGGGTTATCAAAACGGATATACATTTTGATGTTTTTACCCTGCAATTTGCTTTTCCCCGGCTGCAGCGTATCATTCAGGGCGATCCCAAAGGTTTTAAACGGCTTCGAAAATTTCGCATAAAAATAAACCGACTGGTCTGCCGCCCATGACTGCGAACGGCGAAAACCCCTGATCTCATGATCATTCACCACCTCTATCCACGAATCCAGCACCTGGTCGCGGTGCAGCAGGTCGATAATGATATTGGCCTCATCTGTTTTAGGGAAGGTATAGCGATGCACGCCGGCACGTGTTGTGGCCGTAAGCTCCGCATCGATATCATATTTATCCAGGTGCGTTTTATAATAGCCCGGCGAGGCTTGTTCGTTTTTCTTTTTAAAACCCGAGCTGTATTCGGTATTCTTAAATTGGGGCTCGCCGGTGGTTGGCATAAATAAAACGTCGCAATAATCGGCTACGCCCGTTCCGCTCAAATGCGTGTGTGAAAATCCGTAAACGGTGGTATCGGTATAATAATAGCCCGAGCAGCCGTCCCAGCCGGTTAGGCGGGTATCGGGGCTTAGCTGTACCATGCCAAAAGGCTTCACCGCACCGGGGTAAGTGTGGCCATGGCCGCCGGTGCCGATGAAGGGGTTGACGAGTTGGGTGTAATCTTTTTTATGCTGGGCGGAGGAGATTGATACGGTAGTTATGATTAAAGCAGGAATAAGTAAGAGGCGGGGTGATAGCTTCATTTTTGGGTAATCGGATGTTAAAATAAACTGGTACGATGGGGTAAAAGTAGGGAAAAAGAGTAAGCACTGAATATCTGAAAGAACGTTTTTAAAGTTCATGACAAATTCAAATTTGTTAGTGATTTAATTGAGGGGTGCAGTTATCAAACGACAAGCGCTTTATTTGCGTCCGAATATATTAAATCGATAACCTGGTTAAACTTTCCCCGCACTCTTAGGCTTTTAGGATGTTGAGTTTTATAAGAATAATAAGGCAAAGTGGGGTGGGCCATTCGAAAAACAACATCGTTAAGAGCGATCAATTTCAAACCCTTAAATACATTTAACAAATGTGTTTCCGGGATACTGCCTGTTAAGAAAACAACAACGTCTGGCTTTAGAATTTCTATCTCCTTTTTAATCATTGGAAAGTCGTCATTAGCGCTTATCCCTTTTAAAATATCCCATTTAGGTGTCGTTTTGTTTTCATCCACCTTGCTAATATTATTCCAAATAAAAGCCTTATCTGATTTGTTAAATTTCCGATTTAATTTCCGGCAGAATTGCCAAAATGGAGAATGCCTACCTTTCCCAAGTTCAAAATAGGTATAGTTTC
>JABDHD010000063.1 GCA_013285685.1 Bacteroidota bacterium | reverse complement strand
CGGCAGCTTTTATACGTTTGGCCATTGCTTCGGTATGCGCCAGGTCGCAAAAGCCCTGTTTTGGTGAATAGCCTTTTGGGTTTTCGGGGTTAACAAAAATGCGCAGGCGGATATAATTAAAACCATGCGCTTTCATCATTTCAATCGGGTCGCCCGGTACGCCGTTTTCCGTAAATTTCATGCCACCGGCTTCCCTTTGCGGCAGAAAGGAAATATCGGCGCCCACTATTTTATCTGTAACCCGTTGAGGTTTATAGTTATCCTGGGTAACTGCATGTGCAATGCCCGGCTGCACGGTGTGTATCTCCGTGGCCCCGGTGTATAAACTATCGGCGGTAGCGCTGAGTTTAATCTTGCCGAGGGACCGGCCCGCCTGTAATATCACCCGGCAGCTGCCATGGATATTTACCTGCCAGGTGCTGTCGGTATGCGCAATTTCATTAAAATTACCGGCATCCATTATATTTACAATAGCAGCATCACCTAACAAATGCAGGGTAGTCTTCACGTCGGCGTTTGCTACGCTATCGCCCCGGCTGTCGATTATTTTTATACTGATGAGGGCCTGGTCTTTGCCATTAGCGATCATGGTAGTTTTATAAGGGGTTACCTGAATTTCCGATGGCACGCCCGGAGGCTTCGGTCTTCTTCCGCGCTGTGCGTTGGCAGCATTAAGAGCGAACAGTAAAAGCGCGGCGATAAGCAAATTGTATTTAAGCAACCGGCGGAATACGGGGGGCAAATTTTTTAACATAATAGTTTTAATTGGTAGCTAAAGGTATAATTTAAAATGTACAAATGACAATTATTTATCGTGATAAACTTATATCTATCTTATTTTTTACAAATGGAAAACTGAAGCACTTAATACGGAGCCATATCACATATTTATGTGATATGGCTTTTAAAGTTTCGCATGACCTCAAATGCCCAATCCCCAAAATGGTGCGTCCGCTAAGCAGCAGCCGAAAATTGTTAAACAACAAGGCTGTATTGGCAAACAGATGGAATTTGTTAAATTAGGCCTCAAACAACCGCTACGCACAAAGCTTGTTATTATGAAGGTTAGGATTGCCAGGCATACAACCGATTTAAATCACATCATTGATTTTTATGGCAGAATTTTGGGCTTAAAAGTATTGGGCGAATTTAGAGACCACCATGGCTACAGCGGCATTTTTATGGGCATGCCCGGTCAAAACTGGCACCTGGAGTTTACGATATCTGCTACCGCGCCCGTGCACCAGCCGGATGGCGACGATCTGCTGGTTTTTTATGCGTCGTCCCTGGAAGAATTTGCAGCGATGAAGACAAGATTTGTTAAAAACCAGGTAAAACAGGTTAGGCCCCTAAACCCCTATTGGGCAAAAAACGGCATTACATTCGAGGACCCGGATGGCTACCGGGTTGTTATTTCAATCGTCAGAACCGCGCCCGCCCACGGTTGATGCGTGTTTTTACGCAAATACTCCTTTAATTTCAGGTATTTCCCGCATTGTTATTGCGTACCGTTACGCGGCGCAGAATGGTTTTTATTAGCGTGATTTGTAATGTTTTAGCCAGGGTTATAACGTTGATCAATTAAACAGGGATCAATTGGAGCGCAACAACTCATTCAAATAATACGATCAAAATAATAGTTAGTTAATTGGTTTGGTTGCCGGTGCAGAGGCTTCTGCACCGGCTTTTTTATAGGTTATGCATAGTTATAAAAATCACATATTTATGCGATTTAATTCAACCTGGTGGCCGGCTAACTTTGCAACATTCCCCTTGTTTGTTAACGGTTTAACAATCGTTATCTTTAAAAGGCAGCTAAGTCCTTAATTTCCACCTTCTATTGATTTCTAATGGTAAGTACTAATCACAATAACAAAATAAAACAACGTCATGAAACAACTAACACGCTATCTTTTAATTGCATTTTCAGCCGCAATAATTATCACGTCTTGTAATAAAAACACAAGCGTAACCCCCAACAATTTGGGTAACCAATCCTATACCACCATGCTGGTAACGCCTGCCGGAACAATTATGTACATCGGGAATGTTCTTCCGAGTTTAACTATTGGCGCAGTTGGCGACTACTACCTCGATGTGGCTAATGGATTTGTTTATGGCCCAAAAACCAGCAGCAGCTGGGGCAGGGGGTATTCCCTTAAGGGGCCAACCGGGGCAAACGGAGCAACAGGAGCCGCCGGGAAAGCCGGGAGCCAGATTTACAGCGGCAGCGGCACGCCGTCCGCAACACTTGGCGTGACCGGCGATTACTACTTTGATAAAACAAACTTCCTGCTTTATGGCCCTAAAGCATCAACCGGATGGACCACGCCGATCAGCTTCACCGGGCCAGCCGGGCCGGCCGGGCCACAGGGACCGCAAGGCCCCCGGGGCGGAGCCGCCAATGTCAGCACGGATGTTTTCACCGTGCAGGGCAGCGACTGGCTTTGGAACTCGCAATACGTTTATGAAACAAGCCCCGGCAGTTATACTGAATATTTTACAAGGTATTATGTTCGCCCAAATCACACTATTACTTCGGGTTTGCTAGATAGCGGTTTGGTAGTCGTTTATTTTACGCCAAGCCCTATAAATAATCCGTATCAATGGGCGCCGCTGCCGTACCAGTTCGATTCATCCTTCGGTTATACCGATAATTATGTTTATGTAACCGCTCTTAACCAGGTGACGCTCCACTATTTCTTTATTCAAACCGATCCGTCAGCGACTTTGCCGACTCTGAGTACTTATAATGATGAAACCCGGCAATTTAAAATTGTTACCATCACCGGAAAAACAGGCAAGTTTATGCTTGAGCATCATGTAAATCTGAATAATTACCAGGATGTAGCAAAGATCACGGGAATATGGCAGCAGGATATAAGCGAAGCAAAATAGCCGCAACAATCATATCCGTTAATTCACCAAAAACAAATGATATCATGAAACGACTCATATTTCAATTTTGCATATTGCTTTGCGCGGCGCTGATTTTTCCATCCTGCCATAAGGATGCTAAAGTCATACCACAAGGTCAGTCCATTAACTCAGGCTCTTTGGTCACTACGCTGGTGTCCAACGGCGCGTACATTTTATATGTGAGCACAACCGTACCCGACTCAACATTTGGTGTTGTCGGAAGTTATTATCTCGACCTTACCAATGGCATCGTATACGGACCCAAAACCACGCATTGGGGCACGGGGCTGTCATTAAAAGGCTCTGCCGGCGCCAAGGGGGCTACAGGGCTCCCCGGAGCGGCCGGCAACAAGATCTCCGCTGGCTGGGGGGCGCCTGCAAGTACGGCGGGGAATATTGGCGATTATTATCTTGACAAACAGCATGTTTACCTGTATGGCCCTAAGACTGCAAGCGGCTGGGGTACACCAACTTCGCTGCAGGGCCCGGCGGGTCCGGTTGGACCAACGGGGCCAACAGGACCTAAGGGGACTGGCCAAAATGTCTTTGCCGATGTATTTACCCTGCAAGGAAGCGATTGGCTTTGGAACTCGCAGTACGTGTATGAGACCAGCCCGGGAAGTTATACAGAATATTTTACCAGGTATTA
The DNA here is from genome assembly GCA_013285685.1 of Bacteroidota bacterium. GTDB lineage: Bacteria > Bacteroidota > Bacteroidia > Sphingobacteriales > Sphingobacteriaceae > Mucilaginibacter. Next base: position 22,275 of record JABDHD010000063.1, on the reverse strand, counting down.
TGTTCGTAAAAACACGTCTGTTAACAACGATGTACTTACCAACGGCCTTGTATTGGTTTATTTTACGCCAAGCCCGTTAAATAACCCTAATCAATGGGAGCCGCTGCCTTACCAGTTTGATTCTTCATTCGGATTTACCTATAATTATGTGTTTGTTCCGGCCCTGGGGCAGGTGACACTTCATTATTTCTTTATTGAAACCGATCCTACAGCCACCTTACCTACTTTGAGCACTTACAACGACGAAACACGTCAATTTAAAATAATAACAGTTTATGGCGAAACAGGCATTTTTATGCTTCAACATCATGTCAATTTAAATAACTATAACGAAGTAAGCAAAGTTACCGGCTTATGGCAGCAAGATGCTAAATAGGGTAATCTGTTTGGTCTAATTAATCAGGGTAGCCGCTGCAGAGTTTCTGTAGCGGCTTTTTTTTGTAATACGCAAAAGCAAAATTTTGCGAGGGCGCCCGCCATCATGTACCTTAGCGCTAATGATCTTCGATTTTCGGTTAAAAGTTTTCCATACCGTTGCACAGCGCCTTAGCTTTACAAAGGCGGCAGTTGAATTGTTTATTACCCAACCGGCCGTTACCAAACATATAAAAGAGCTGGAGCATCAACTGGGCGTACAATTATTTAAACGGAACGGAAGCAGCATCACGCTCACCAACGCCGGCAAAATATTGCTGCAATACGCCGAAAAAATAGCGCAGTTATACGCCGAAGTGGAAACAGAGCTGGCTCAGCTAAACAATATGGAATCGGGTATTTTGCATATCGGCGGCAGCACGACTGTGGCGCAAACCATCCTCCCCAAAATTTTGGCCCTGTTTAAAAAAACTTATCCTGCCGTCAATTTCACTTTCATGCAGGCCAATACCGATGTGATCACTCAACTCGTATTGGGCGAAAAAATTGATATTGCTATAGTTGAGGGCGCGGCCCACTACCCGCAGATCGCTTATGCCCCTTTTGCCAAAGACGAGATCGTATTGGTTACCCGTGCAAACAACCAGCTGGCTAAAAAGGCCGAGATTACCCCAAAACAATTGTTGCAAATCCCACTGGTTTTGCGCGAGGCCGGCTCAGGTACCCTTGATGTGATATTTAATACGCTCGACGCCATCGGCATCAATCCCAGGGAATTGCAGGTGGAAATACAGCTGGAAAGCAGCATTGCCATCAAACAGTACCTGCTTTACTCCGAAACGGCCACTTTTTTGTCGATACAGTCGGTTGTCAGTGAGTTAAAATACAATGAGCTGAGCGTAATCGATATTAAAGGGTTGGAAATCTTCCGGACCTTCCAATTCATCCAGCTACAAGGGAAAAATTCTAAACTGATCGAGCTTTTCAGGCGATTCTGCCTGGCCAACTATAACTTAAAGTAATCGACAATTACTATTTATCATTTGAATATGGTTATAATAAACCGGACATTTAGCTGTTTAATTAAAATTGCTAAATGGAACCTATTGATACCGATATATGCATTATAGGCGCAGGCCCCGTAGGCTTATTTGCCGTTTTTGAAGCGGGACTGTTAAAAATGCGCTGCCATTTAATTGATGTACTGCCACAGATCGGCGGCCAGCTTTCAGAAATATATCCGCACAAACCTATTTATGATATTCCCGGCTTCCCTATCATCAATGCGCAACAATTGGTAGATGGTTTGATGGAACAGATAGAACCGTTTAAACCAACTTTTTCATTGGGCGAACGTGTTAACGAATTGTTTCAGTTGGATGACGGAACTTTTGTAACCCGTACCGGCGACGAAACGGAAGTACGCAGCAAAGTAGTGGTAATAGCCGGCGGCCTGGGCTGTTTTGAACCGCGCAAACCGGCCATTGATAACCTGGAAGCCTTTGAAGGCAGGGGCGTGGCCTATATGGTTAAAAATCCGGAAGCTTATCGCGGCCGTAAAGTGGTGCTCGCCGGCGGCGGGGACTCAGCCCTCGACTGGACGATATTTCTGGCTGATGTTGCCGAAAAAGTAACCCTCATCCATCGCGGCGACACTTTCCGCGGTGCGCCGGACTCAGCCGAAAAGGTGTTTGAGCTGGCAAAAGAGGGCAAGATAAATCTCATTCTGCAATCGCACATCAAAGCCATACGGGGTAACGGTCATTTACAGGAAGTAGAGATTGTTGGCAGGGAAAGCGAGATTTCGGTTATCGAAACAGATCACCTCATCCCCCTGTTTGGCCTCACACCAAAACTTGGCCCGATAGCGGAGTGGGGCCTGAATGTAGACAGCTCGGCCATCATAGTAAACACCGTTGATTACAGCACTAATGTGCCCGGTGTTTTTGCCATAGGCGATATCAATACCTATCCCGGCAAATTAAAACTGATCCTTTGCGGTTTTCATGAGGCAGCCCTTATGGCACAAAGTGCGTTTAAATATGTTTACCCAAATCAGAAACTAAGTTTTAAATACACTACGGTTTATGGGGTAAACGCTTTTTAGAATAGGTGAAAGGTAAAAGGCGAAAGGTAAAAGGTTAAAAACAATCCAAACACCTTTCACCTTTAGCCTTTCGCCTTTTACCTACCAAAAAAAATGATTAATCTAACCATAGAAGACAGGGACGGCGGCAGGCAAACCGTGGAAATTCCCGAAGATATTAACCTTAGCCTGATGGAGGTTTTAAAGGCTTCCGATCATCATATACTGGCTACGTGCGGGGGCATGGCTTTATGCGCAACCTGCCACGTACAGGTGCTTGAGGGGCCGGAAAAGTACTTCAAGGCTACTGATACCGAACTTGACCTGCTGGATACCCTGCCTGATGCGGCAGCCGACAGCCGCCTGGCCTGCCAACTACGGATAAGCGAGGATATGGACGGTATGGTATTTAAAATAAAAGGAGAAGCATAGATCAGGTTACAAGATATTCCCAAGCTTTTCAAATCGCTGAATTACCTGGGGTACAGGAGGATGTCTAAGAGCCCCTCCGGGCTGTTGCGGTTTAATTCAATTCTTCCTGCCTGACCTGATACAAATTGCTTGAGTGGTTCGCTTGCCTCTTCTACATGATCAAACTTCTTCATTTTCTTGTTAAACCTCAAAGCCCGGGGCGTATTGAACAGGCCCGGTAAACGCCACCATCCGGTTAACGCAATACTTAAATTTGACCTGAAATACGCCCGATCAAGACATGTTGGGCAAGCTATTTTAACGTTTTCAAAATAGTAACCGCCTGACACGGTGGCGATGATATTCCCATTTAATTTCTCATCAACTGAGTTACATGACGGACAAGGCAATTGCCGTAATAACTCACAATAGCCCAGCAATGTCTTTTCATCTATAGCCTTAAACTGAACATCAATAGCCTTCCCTACAACCGGCGAAAGACCACGCTCCTTTATTATCTGCTTAAGCAGTTCAAGTGCTTCGGGGCGCAATTCAGTGGCTTCTTCTGTTGCAAGGCGTATGATCCTTTCATTGTCCAACCGCTCATAGTTCTTTCTTAGCTCGTCTATATCAGGCTCCATCGGATAATTTAGTTTTCAGGCTATTAAATTAGCAAAACTTTAGTACTCACGTTTGTCTGCCAGAAAATTTATTAGCATCTTTATATACAAAAACCCGTTGTGTCATGAAAAGGATTGCTATCTCCCTGTGTTTCCTGTTTACCCTGGTACATTTTGCCCAGGCCCAAAGTGATTGGATCAGCTATAAGATCGACAGTAAATTATCTGTAAAAGTGCCATCGGAACCGACATCGGCTGACGAGTACAGCGTAATTGCCATGACCAATGATTCAATGGTTTGCGTGATAACTAAGATCGATATGCAAAAAGTGTCCGGGCTTGATTCCGCGGCGCTGGCAGGCCTTGCTCCAACGAGCGACTTTGCAAACAGCGTAAAAACAGGCATGCAGGAGAAAATGCAGGGTTACACAATGGATGATGTGAAAACAGGCAAATGGAATAACTATTACTGCTACAACATCGAGGGCGCCAACCCGACCACAAAGGTGAGGTCGTTCACTTTCATGATTATCATCAGCAACTATTTGTACAGCATAAGCGCGGTAGTACCGGACGGCAGAAGCACGCAGCCGAAGGACGATTTTTTCGCTTCGCTAAAACTCAATTAATAGCCATCGGTCATTCTACCTTAAACTGCCGGATTAAAAACCCGGATCAGGTATATCGGCCATACTTAGTGGCTGAAAATCCTTTATATTATAAGCGCGCCCGTCTTCGTTATACATAAAAAAAGGATCTGTTTTAAACCGGGTATAGTCGGCTGTAAGCTGTTTTTTTAATTCATTAAGCCTGTTAGCGTATTGGCCGCCAACGGCATTTGGGTCGCGGGAAAGCGATTCAATATAACCTAACAGGTTGTAGCAGGTTGTAAATTCGCCGCAGGCTATAACGCAGGCTTTACTATGGCTTGTAGCCTCTGTTTGCTCATCGAACCACAAAGTAGTACCCATTTCGTAAGCAGTTTGGGCCACAATTTGCAGATCCTTGCTGGGCTCTAAAAAAGGACTGGGAGGCGGGTTTTGCCGGCGATAAATATCGCTGGCGAAAGCAAGGTCGTAAATGTGGTTTCCCTTACCACGGTTTTTCCATTCCGGCGAACCATAAAATTTATTATAAAGCAATTGCCGTATTCGTTTCAAAAATAAACTCATGTTGAGCAGTAATACTGAATCGGCCCTGGCGGCCATCATTTGCTTTAACACAGCCAGCGGTGTGCGGGTAAAATATTTTAGCAACAGTTTGATGATTTTTTCGGTAAACGACTTCCGCAGGTTGAGCGGGGACGACGCTGCAGCACCCGTTACCTGGCTCTTTAACCACAATCCGCCTGCCAGCAAAAGTGCCGGAATAATCACAAAAAGTCCGCCGATAAACGACAGGTAAGTTTTATGAAAATAACGACCAAAACAGGCACACACAATAGCGGCGACCAAAATCGCGGCTATCCACCAATATAGTCCCCTAAGACTCACTCCTCCCCCTTTTGGCTGCGGCGGGTTAATATAAGGTTTTATAAAATAGCTGCCCACATCATTAACCAGCATCAAATCAAAACATTTAAAAGTGGTTTCCCGCCTTATGCGGCGCCCGTCGGCGTACATCATACTTTGCAGGCCCTGGTTATCGGTAATGCCACCGTCCATAAAGCCTACGGTTTTACTTGCAATAAACGCTTCCTCTGCCTTGTCGCCGGTTTGCGGCACCATGGTAAGCCCTTGTTTAAGCTCAACTACTGATGCGCTTTCGCTGGAAAAGTCTTCCGGAAAAATGATCGGCTCAAACCCCGCGGGGAAACATGACGAAGCGGCTAAGGCATCGGCTATTTTTATCCCGTCAGCGGCCGATTGGGCCGCGAAGATATTTTCATTGCCAAACTTAAAATAGGGGTCGCTGGCATCATCAGGTACCATTTTACGATCCTGCCGGAAGGATAGGCCGGTATAAAACTCCGTGGTATTAAAGCAAACCTCCTGCAGATGCCCTTTCGTTTCGCCATAAAAAAGCGCTTTCAAGGTGGCTCCGGAAAAAAGATATTCGTCATAGGCCATTGAAAAGGCGTTTATAAAATTCCGGCTTTTGTCCGGCCGTTTACGCCAGGCCTTCCTGTCAGACAAAATTGACAGGGCGTTCTGCAATAAAAACTCCCCGTCAAGCGACTGAAAAAGTTTAACATAAAACTCTTCGTAGGAACGCCCTTCAGCGCTGTAAAGCGCATATAATGCAGTGGTTATAGTACCCCCGGATGCTGATGACATATACGTTACCTGGTCAAGCAGGCGCTTACCGTTCAAAGGGTCGTCAACAGCTGTAAACTGCAATTTATTTAAATAGGATAAAACGCCCAGTGCAAACGTCGCAGCACGGAATCCGCCGCCTGAAAATGCCAGGGCGATATTGGCAAAGGGATCGATAGCCGAAACTTCGAGGTTAAGTTCGTCATGTTTGTTTAAGACAGGTGAAGGCTCCATAAATAGAGGTTTAAAGGTTTAATGGATATAAAGTTAGAAAAAAGCGGATTAAAAACAGAAAACAACAAAATATATTGACTATCAATCTATAAACTATTTTACTTCCCGAATTAATGATATACATTTGATACCAATTAACGACACTTCACCGCAATGAAAGAAAAAAGCAATGATATCGTTACCCGCATCGGCTATGTGCAAAATACCTTACAAGCCATCAGCGGAAAATGGAAAATACCCGTCCTGATGTCGATGTATGGCGGCAAAAGTCGGTTTCGCGACATTCAGCGCAATATCCCCCAAATTACAACAAGGGTTTTATCAAAAGAGCTGAAAGACCTTGAGGCCAGCAAACTCATCATCCGCATTGTGCACGACAGCCACCCTGTATCTATAGAATACAAGCTCACTAGTTATTCGTTTACATTAACACCTGTTGTTGATGAGCTGATCAAATGGGGAAAACAGCACAGTAAAGGTGGGTTGTAAGGTTTACGAATTACGATTTCACCCTAAAAAAATCAGCGCTATCATTTAATCAACAAAATCAGCGGTCAGATTTGCATTTATATAAGTACTTATATAAATTGCACCATGAATTTATATCAAAGCCTTGGGTACCTGGTTTTGGGCAGCCGATTACGCCGGCTGAGCGAAAGCTTTCTGTCGGAAATAAACCGCGCCTATCAAAACCTGGGGATTGATTTTGATGCCAGCTGGTTCCCGGTATTTTATTTATTGTCGAAAAATGATGCCTTATCTATTAAGGAATTAAGCGAACAAACTGATGTATCGCACCCGGCCGCCAGCCAGCTGATCACCAATCTGAAAAACAGGAACCTGGTTACCAGCGTTACCTGTACGGACGATGGGCGCCGCCAACTGGTCACCTTAACCGATAAAGGCAGGGACTTATTAACCGATGTCCTTCCGGTTTGGGACGCTGTGTTAGCCGCCATGGATGAACTCGTTACCGAAGACGACGAAAGCACTAATCTGCTGCCGGCCATCGCGTCGTTGGAAAATATCTTCAGGGAAAACAGCCTGAGCGAAAAGATAGCCGCTAACCTATCCGTCAAACTAAAATCCGCAGATGATGAGCAAGTTGTTTAACTATGGAAGCGGGCATTTAACGACGGGCATTTGTCTTGACATAGCCTCGGGGAAAGTGCGAGGAATAATTGATGAAACCGCCACAAAGAAAGTTTTAAGCTCGTGGCAGGATGTAAAAAAGATCGTGCAAAACCATAAACCGGTTTATGGGATCAACACCGGTTTCGGGCCATTGTGTGATACCCGCATTTCGGACGAAGATACATCACTGCTGCAAACCAACTTGCTTAAAAGCCATAGTGTGGGTGTTGGCGAACCTATTCCGCAGGAGATCGCCAAGTTAATGCTGATCACCAAGGTACACGCGCTGGCCCAGGGCTTCTCGGGCGTATCGATGGAAACGTTAGAACGCATTATCTGGCACATCGACCATAATATTATACCGGTGGTTCCGGAGAAAGGCTCCGTTGGCGCATCGGGCGATTTGGCCCCCCTCGCCCATCTTTTCTTACCGCTGATAGGCCTGGGCGAAGTTTATACCAATGGCGGCCGCTTTCCATCAGCCAATGTTTTGACCACACATGGCATTGAACCCCTGGTTTTGGGTCCGAAAGAAGGCCTGGCTCTGATTAACGGCACACAGTTTATCCTGGCCTTTGCAGTCAGGGCCGTGCAGCGGCTGGGAGATGCTTTGGATATGGCAGACATTATCGGGGCGATGTCCTTAGAGGGGTTGATGGGCTCGGCAAGGCCTTTTGACGCCCGCCTTCACCAGCTTCGTCCTTACAAAGGCACCAAATACGTGGCTAAACGCCTGCATACCTTGTTAAAAGATTCGGAGATATGCAACTCACATATCAATTGCGACCGCGTGCAGGACCCCTACTCCCTCCGGTGCATGCCGCAAGTGCATGGCGCAAGCCGCAATGCCTGGCTGCATTTGAAGGAATTGACCGAAGTCGAGCTTAACTCAGTTACCGACAACCCGATTATTTTTGATGCTGAAGACACGATCAGCGGCGGTAACTTCCATGGCCAGCCATTGGCTATTCCATTGGATTACGCCGCTGTAGCTGCCGCCGAGCTGGGTAATATTGCTGATCGCCGCTGTTACCTGATGAGCGAGGGGCGCTACGGCCTCCCGAAATTGCTTATTAATAACGCAGGGTTAAACTCAGGCCTGATGATACCGCAGTACACCACCGCCGCGTTGGTTACTGAAAACAAAACGTTTTGTTTTCCGGCAAGCGCCGACAGTGTGCCAACCTCATTGGGGCAGGAAGATCATGTCTCGATGGGCTCGATCAGCGGGCGAAAGCTGCATAAGGTAATCGATAATTTAGAATACATCCAGGCGATAGAGCTGCTTTATGCGGCACAGGCAATTGATTTCCGCAGGCCGCTTAGGTCAACCCCGGTTATTGAGGCTTGCCATGCATTGGTGCGCGAAAAAGTGACATTTATTGACAACGACCGTCTTTTTGCAGACGATATCAAAGAATTGTATCAATTAGTAACATCAGGCGAACTGCTTGCAACTGCCAATCAAACTGCGGTCGCCAATAACATAAAATTAAACGATGACGAGTTCGGAATTTATTAACACTTACGCCAACCACCCGGTGTACAAAGCGCCGCGGGGCATGCAGCTGCATGCCAAAAGCTGGCAAACGGAAGCGCCGCTACGGATGCTCCTTAATAACCTCGACGGCCAGGTTGCCGAAAACCCGGAAGAACTGGTGGTTTACGGCGGCATCGGCCAGGCTGCCCGCAACCCGGAATCGCTGCGCAAAATTATTGAACTGTTGCTGGAGTTGGATGAAGAACATTCTCTATTAATACAATCCGGTAAACCGGTTGGCATTATCCGCAGCCATCCGCAGGCCCCGCGTGTGCTGCTCGCCAATAGCAACCTGGTGCCGGCCTGGGCAAACTGGGAACATTTTAACGAGCTGCGCGCAAAAGGCCTGATGATGTATGGGCAAATGACTGCAGGCAGCTGGATTTATATCGGCTCACAGGGTATTTTACAGGGCACCTATGAAACATTTGTTGAGGCCGGCCGCCAGCATTTTAACGGCGACCTGACCGGTAAACTGATCGTTAGCGCAGGCTTAGGCGGCATGGGCGGCGCTCAGCCATTGGCGGCAACGATGGCGGGGGGCGTATTTTTAGGGGCAGATGTAGATGCTGCGCGAATCCAAAAACGCGTGGATACCAAATACATCGACAAGATGACTGAGTCGTACGAGGAAGCAGTCGGGTGGGTGCAGGACGCCACGGCAAAGGGTGAAACATTGTCAGTCGGATTGGTGAGCGATGCCGGCGATATGCTGGAGAAATTGCTCCATGCTAACATCATCCCGGATATGCTTACCGACCAAACTTCGGCACATGACCCATTGAATGGTTATATACCAAATGGCCTCTCGCTTACGCTGGCGTCAATCCTGCGGAATAGCGATCCCGCGGAATATAAGCGACTGTCATTAGCGAGCATGGCCCGCCATGTTGGCCTTATGCTCGAGTTGCAAAAACGCGGCGCCATAACTTTCGACTATGGCAATAACCTGCGCGAGTTTGCGCGACAAGGGGGTGAAGAACACGCATTCAATTTTCCGGGCTTTACGCCGGCTTATATCCGCCCGTTGTTTTGCGAGGGAAAAGGGCCGTTCCGCTGGGTAGCGTTGTCCGGCGATCCCGAAGACATTTTTATAACAGACCGCGCGCTGATGGAGGCATTTCCGGAAAATAAGGCGTTGATCAACTGGCTGGAAAAAGCGCAACAAAAGATAGCTTTTCAAGGCCTGCCGGCACGTATTTGCTGGCTGGGTATGGGCGAACGCGAAAAAGCAGGATTAATATTTAATGAATTGGTTAGGACAGGCAAGGTGAAAGGTCCAATCGTTATCGGGCGCGACCATCTGGATTGCGGCTCAGTAGCCTCGCCAAACCGTGAAACAGAATCTATGAAAGATGGTTCGGATGCCGTTTCAGATTGGCCACTGCTTAACCTCATGTCGAACACCGCAGGGGGAGCAACGTGGGTATCGTTCCATCATGGCGGCGGCGTGGGCATGGGTTACTCGCAGCACGCGGGCATGGTTGTTTTGGCGGACGGAACCGATCGCGCGGCCACTTGCCTCAAACGCGTGTTGTATAATGACCCGGCTATGGGCATTTTCCGGCATACGGACGCCGGTTATGATAAAGCCGCTGAAATGGCGGACAAGTTTGGTTTGAGAATTTGGTGAAAGTTTGAACCATGATTTGCCCGATTTTAGGATTTTCATGATTACTTTTAAAGGTGTTTTATCGCGATAATCCTAAAATCCTTTAATCAGGGTTCAGACAAAATAACAATATGAAAAAACTAACAGGCCCATTCACGCAAATGCTACCGTTGACCGGGCTTTCAATGAAAGGGCCGTTAAAAGATAGCCAGCTGCAGGTTATCAAAAACGGCTGGATACTGAGCAATAATGGCCGGATTATCACCATCGGGACCTTGGAAAGGCTGCGCCGCGACCATCCTTCGGCTCAAATTGAAGAAATTGCGGATGAACGGGTAGTGCTGCCCGGATTTATTGACTGCCATACCCATATATGCTTTGCCGGCAACAGGATGAACGATTATGCACTACGGTCGGCCGGTAAAAGTTATACAGAAATTGCCCTTGCTGGCGGAGGAATATGGGACACGGTAACCGCAACACGCGAGGCCAGCGAGGAAACTTTGACAAAACTGCTGGTGAAACGGTCGGAACGTCATTTTTCCGAAGGGGTAACCATCATCGAAGTAAAAAGCGGCTATGGCTTGTCAGTGGAGCAGGAATTGAAGCAACTAAGGGCAATTAAAGCGGCATCCTATCTAACCAAAGCGGTATTGGTGCCCACCTGCCTGGCGGCACATATCAAACCAAAAGATTTCGATGGCAACCAGGGTGAATACCTGGAGTTCATTGGCAAAGAGTTGCTGCCCGTTATTAAAAAAGAAGGATTGGCCAAGCGGGTAGATATTTTTATCGACGATAACGCTTTTAAACCGGAAAGAGCCGTTCAATATCTCGAAAAAGCAAAAAGCCTGGAGTTTGATATTACCGTTCATGCCGACCAGTTTAGTACCGGCGGAAGCGAGGTAGCCGTGGAAGCCGGCGCTGTATCGGTTGACCACCTGGAGGCTACCAAAGACAGGGATATTAAAATGATCGCCAATTCAAATACAGTGGCCGTTGCTTTGCCCGGTGCATCTTTAGGCCTGGGGATGGGTTATGCACCTGCCCGGAAGCTATTGAATGCCGGCGCTTGCCTGGCTATTGCCAGCGACTGGAACCCCGGCTCGGCCCCCATGGGCGACTTGTTGATGCAGGCTGCTATTTTGGGGGCAGCGGAGAAACTGAGCGCTGCCGAGGTTTTTGCAGGTTTAACGTTCCGGGCTGCACAAGCCTTGCGGTTGGAGAACCGCGGAACATTGGCAACCGGCGCACCGGCTAACTTGCAGCTATATCCTGCGAGTGATTACCGGGAAATTTTATATAACCAGGGAAAACTAAAGCCGGTAATGAAAATGGCTTAGTAATCCGAAGAAACTAAAATTAAGTTCTTTAACCTATAAATTGTGCAGGATTTTACCACAAAGAACACAAAGGGGAAGGCACAAAGGCCACAAAGCTTTAATTGTTTATTAATTTTTTCTTTGTGTGCTCTGCGCCTTCTTAGCGATCTCTGTGGTTAAATAGCCAGCCGTTTATTTTCAACTAATCTCTAATCTCCAGTTACTAATTTCTAACCACCACCATGCAACTAATCGAATGTGTTCCTAATTTCAGCGAAGGTGTAAACCTCGATATTATAAAGCAAATCACTGACGAGATAGAATCTGTCGAAGGCGTAAAACTCCTCAACGTCGATCCCGGTAAGGCGACTAACCGAACCGTGGTAACTTTTGTGGGCGAACCTCCCAATGTGATCGATGCGGCATTTTTGGCGATAAAAAAAGCCGGCGAGCTGATCGATATGAGCAAACACAAAGGCGAACACCCGCGCATGGGCGCAACTGACGTTTGCCCGCTAATCCCTATTGCCAACATCAGTATGGATGAAACCGCTGAATATGCGAAACAATTGGCCAAACGCGTGGGCGAAGAATTGCGAATACCAGCCTACCTATATGAACATGCGCAGCCGGATAAAAACCGCAGCAACCTGTCGGTGATCCGGGCAGGGGAATACGAAGGTTTTTTCAAAAAGATAAAACAACCGGAGTGGAAACCCGATTTCGGCCCGGCTGAGTTTGATGCCAAACGCGGCGGAACGGTTATTGGCGCAAGGGATTTTTTGATCGCCTATAATGTCAACCTCAACACTACTTCAACCCGGCGGGCCAATTCTATTGCGTTTGACGTCCGCGAGGCAGGCAGGGTACTGCGCGATGGCGACCCGATCAACGGCAAGATCATTACCGACGAAAACGGCAAACCAAAATCTATCCCCGGTTCCTTAAAATCGGTTAAAGCCATCGGCTGGTATATCGAGGAATACGGTGTTGCACAGATATCCATGAACCTAACCAATATCGAAATTACACCCCTTCATATTGCTTTTGACGAGGTTTGCAAAAAGGCCGGTGAGCGCGGCATACGCGTAACCGGCAGCGAATTGGTGGGGCTTGTGCCCCTGAAATCCATGCTGGATGCGGGCAAATATTTCCTGCTGAAACAACAACGCTCGGTTGGGGTAAGTGAGAAGGAATTGATCAGAATTGCCATTATCTCCATGGGCTTATCTGAGTTAGCACCATTTAAGCCGGAAGAACGGATCATCGAATATTTATTGAAAGATAAAGCCTCCTCAAAACTGGCATCGATGACGCTCACTGATTTTGCCGACGAAACCGCCAGCGAAAGCCCGGCCCCCGGCGGTGGCTCCATTGCGGCCTATCTCGGCGCGCTGGGTGCGGCTTTGGCGACTATGGTGGCCAACCTGTCTTCCCATAAAAAAGGATGGGACGACCGCTGGAAGGAGTTCAGCGACTGGGCCGAAAAAGGCCAGCAATACAAGGATGAGCTGGTTAGATTAGTTGACCTTGACACGGCCGCATTTAACAAGATCATGGAGGCATTCGGTTTACCGAAAGGAACACCAGAAGAAAAAGCCGCCCGCGACCAGGCCATACAGGATGCTACAAAATATGCTATTGAAATCCCTTTCAAAGTAATGAAGACCGCTTTTGCCAGCATGGAAGTGATAAAAGCGATGGCCGAAACAGGTAATCCCAACTCCGTCAGCGATGCGGGAGTGGCTGCACTTTGCGCAAGGTCGGCCGTTTTAGGGGCATTTATGAATGTGAAGATAAATGCTTCGGGCTACAAGGATAAAACCTTTATCGGAGCTATCCTGGCCGAAGGGGTCGCACTTGAAAATGATACTATCGCGCTTGAAAAAGAGATTATCAGCCTGGTGAATAGCAAGATTTCATAAATATTGTCTCTTCAAATAAACCGGGATCAAAGGTCCCAATGCCACCAGTCATGCTGAACTTGTTTCAGCACCCCACGCGCTAAGTGTACTCGCGATAGGTGGCCAGGAGATAGGTAACCGAGCTCTTATCTACACATCAGCTGGTTACCTATATGATGAGGTGCCGAAACAAGTTCGGCATGACTTTTTTTAATGACGCTCAAGTTCCTGGTTCAAATCTAACACACCTGGCAAAACCGATAATGTGATTTACTCCTACATGACACTCCCTCGTTGCCACGTCCTGCAATATTCCCTATCTTTAGCCAAATGAACAGGCCGCTTTTCTTTTTTGTCTTACTGACTTGTCTCCATCTGTGTTCCTGTAAATCCGATCAGTCCACCTCCAAAAAAACCGTCTTCAACATCAATTTGGATGAAGGTCTCAGCTCGCTCGATCCTGCGTTCTCGCGCAACCAGAATGCTATCTGGATGAACAACGAGTTGTATAACGGATTGATACAAATTAACGACAGCCTCAAAACCGTTCCCTGCATCGCTAAAAGCTGGGACATATCGCCCGACGGTAAATTATACACCTTTCACTTGCGCACCGACGTTTTTTTTCACGATAACCCTCTATTTGTTGATGGCAAAGGCCGCAGGGCTATCGCCCCCGATTTTGTATACAGCTTCGGCCGCCTGATCGACCCGAAAGTAGCCTCGGCGGGCTCCTGGATATTCAGCGATAAGGTTGATGGCAAAGCTGCCTTTACAGCGCTGGACGATACTACCTTACAGATTAGGCTAAACCAGCCATACCCACCGTTTTTAAGCATGCTCACCTCGCAATACTGTTCAGTGGTGCCGCATGAGGTAGTCGACTATTACGGTAAGGACTTCCGCGACCATCCCTGCGGCACCGGTCCCTTTTATTTTAAATACTGGAAGGAAGGCGAAGTGATGGTGTTGCTGAAAAACCAGCATTACTTTGAAAAGGACGCCGACGGCAGTCCGCTGCCGCACCTGGATGCCATCCGGGCGACCTTTATTGGCGATAAACAAACTGCCTTTATGAACTTTATCAGCGGCAAGCTCGATTTTCTGAATGATATCGACGGCACCTACCGCGATGATATCCTTACCAAATCCGGCCGGATCACTCAAAAATATAAAGGGAAGTTTGTGCTGAGTTCAGGGCCCTACCTAAACACCATTTACCTCGGTATGCTGGTAGACAGCAGCCTGGCCATTGTAAAAAGCAGCCCGCTGCGGATATTGAAAATACGCCAGGCCATTAACTACGCCATCGACAGGCAAAAAATGATCAAATACCTGCGCAACAGCATGGGCACCGCCGGCGTAGCGGGTTTTATTCCGGCGGGCATGCCCGGGTTTGACGCCAAACAAGTGCATGGGTATGCCTTTAACCCGGATAAGGCCAGGCTATTGCTTAAACAAGCCGGCTACCCGAATGGTGACAATCTGCCTGAGATCGTTTTACATACTACTGTGGGTTATCGGAGCCTGATCGAGTATGTACAAGGCCAACTGGATAGGGTGGGCATAAAGACCAGCGTGGAAATTACCCAGGGCGCCAGCCTGCGCGAGCTGGTCTCCAAAAACGGCGTCAACTTTTTTTACGGCACCTGGATAGCCGATTACCCGGACGGAGAAAATTACCTCTCGGTCTTTTACTCCAAAAACAAGGTGCCCTGGGGACCAAACTATACCGGCTTTAACTGCAAGCAATTCGACGCCCTGTTCGATCAATCCTACCACGAACCTAACGACCAAAAGCGCTACGCCCTTTACCGCCAGATGGATAATATTGTAATGCAGCAATCGCCGGTGGTGGTTTTATATTATGATAAGCGGGTTAATTTGTACCAGAATAATGTTTCGGGATACGGGGTTAATGCGCAAAATTTACTGACGTTGAAAAGGGTTAAAAAGGCCAATTAAGTTAAGAGATATCCTGAAAAAGAAATTGCATCAAAAATTCAACTAATGACAATTGTGGTGACAAGTTTTTGTCACTGACAAAATATTGTCAGTAGTTAAGCCGTTATAAATCAACGTTGTAGCGTTTTGTAGCAGGGTGTAGCACATGTAGCACTACGCTACAAAATTAAAATTTCATGAATTCCTTAATTCTATAAATTCGGGTTCAGACAAAAAAAGCCCCTCCAAATGCGAGGGCTTAAATCATTTTCTTAAAAAAATCGGTGAAATCAATTTTTTCAATCAGTGTAATCCAAAAAAATCCGAATTATTTGTACTTTAAAGCATCGGCCTTAACTATACCATCAGCCGCATCTTCGACTGCGGTAGTTCCCAGTATGATAATGCCATCGGCGCCAATTTTTTTTGCGTATGCGGATAGTCTAGCTTTTACCGTTTCCTGGCCAGCGCTGAAATAATTGACAAAACTTAAATGCCCAATCACATCATAATTTTTTTTAACATCATGGGCCGAATAATAAATATCTACCGAAGAAGTCGGCGCAAGGCTGTCGCCGAAATAGGTGACGGGTCCACAGGATGACAACAACAGGCAAAGTCCGACGATTAAAAATTTTATAGGTTTCATAACTCAAGGTTTTTTCTGTATGACTGGTAAATATAAAATAAGGTTTACTGCCTGATTGTAAGGATATTATTACAACAATTATTGTAAGCGCAATATTACATAAAAATATAAAGCCCCTCCAAATGGAAGGGCTTTATAGCTGAAAGCAGAAAGACCAAAGCCAAAAGCAGCTTTAAGCTTTCTGCTTTATCCTTTTAGCTTTACGACGCCATTTCCCTGCGGATAATGTTCAGTGCACCACCGGCTTTAAACCATTCTATCTGCTGTTCGTTATAGGTATGGTTTACCGGGAAACTATCGTTTGAGCCGTCTTTGTGATGCAGCACTACCGTTAAAGGCATGCCGGGCGCAAAGGATGTCAATCCGTTAATATCGAAAGTATCATCTTCCTGTACTTTGTCGTAATCGCTGCTGTTGGCAAAGGTGATGGCCAGCATGCCCTGCTTTTTCAGGTTGGTTTCGTGGATACGGGCAAATGATTTCACCAATATCGCACGAACGCCCAGGTGGCGCGGTTCCATGGCGGCATGCTCGCGTGAGGAGCCTTCGCCATAATTTTCGTCGCCAACTACAACGGTGCCTATGCCATGCGCTTTATAGTCGCGCTGGGTGGCCGGTACCGGGCCGTATTCACCGGTAAGTTCATTCTTAACGCTGTCGGACGTATTATTGAAATAATTGATAGCGCCGATGAGCATATTATTGGAGATATTGTCCAAATGCCCGCGGAACTTCAACCATGGGCCGGCCATCGAAATATGGTCGGTAGTACATTTGCCTTTGGCTTTAATAAGCAGCTTCAAACCGCGCAAGTCAGTACCTTCCCACGCCGGGAACGGATCAAGCAATTGTAAACGGGACGACTTAGGGTCAACCTTAACATCCACGCTGCTCCCGTCTTCTGCAGGCGCCTGGTAACCGGCATCGTCCACCGCAAAGCCTTTTACCGGCATCTCAATACCCATAGGCTCGTCCAGTTTTACCTGTTCGCCGTTTTCGTTGGTCAGCGTGTCGGTCAAGGGGTTAAATGTCAGATCGCCCGCAATTGCGAAAGCGGTGACAATCTCCGGCGATGCCACAAAGGCATGCGTATTGGGGTTGCCGTCGTTGCGTTTGGCAAAGTTGCGGTTAAACGAGGTGATGATGGAGTTTTTGCGGCTGGGGTCGTCGGTATGGCGTGCCCATTGGCCTATACAAGGGCCGCAGGCATTGGCCAGCACTACGCCGCCCATTTCGGCAAAGGTATCCAGGTAGCCGTCACGATCAACCGTAAAACGCACCTGCTCCGAGCCTGGTGTAATGGTAAACTCCGCCTTGGTTTTTAAATGTTTATCGATAGCCTGTTGGGCGATAGATGCCGAGCGCGTAATATCTTCATAAGATGAATTGGTGCACGAACCGATCAGTCCAACTTCCAGTTTTTCGGGCCAGTTGTTTTCCTTAACGGCGGTTGCAAATTTCGAGATCGGCCAGGCCAGGTCAGGCGTAAACGGACCGTTCACATGCGGCTCCAGCTCGCTCAGGTTGATCTCGATAACCTGGTCGAAATATTTTTCAGGGTTCGCATAAACTTCAGCGTCACCGTTTAAATGTTCTTTTATCGCATTAGCTAATTCCGCAATGTCGGCGCGCTTGGTACCGCTTAAATATATGGCAGCCTTCTCGTCATAACCAAATACCGAGGTTGTCGCACCGATCTCGGCGCCCATATTACAAATGGTGCCTTTGCCGGTTGCCGAAAGCGATTCAGCGCCTTCGCCAAAATATTCAACAATTGCGCCGGTACCGCCTTTTACGGTCAGGATGCCGGCCACTTTCAGGATAACGTCTTTCGCCGATGTCCAGCCCGACAGTTTGCCGGTTAATTTCACACCGATTAGTTTCGGGAATTTTAGCTCCCAGGGCAGGCCCGCCATTACGTCGCAGGCATCTGCACCGCCAACACCAATGGCGATCATCCCTAAACCACCCGCGTTTGGCGTGTGCGAGTCGGTACCGATCATCATACCGCCGGGGAATGCATAATTTTCAAGCACTACCTGGTGGATAATGCCCGCGCCCGGTTTCCAAAAACCAAGGCCGTATTTATCAGATACCGAGGCCAGGAAATCGTAAACTTCTTTGTTTACGTCCTTTGCTGTTGTTAAATCTGCGTCGGCGCCAATCTTGGCCTGTATCAGGTGGTCGCAATGCACTGTCGAAGGCACAGCCACTTTTGGGCGGCCGGCCTGCATAAACTGCAGCAGCGCCATCTGCGCGGTAGCATCCTGCATGGCCACGCGGTCGGGCGCAAAATCAACGTAATCCATCCCGCGGCCGTAAGCTTTTGAGGCATTGCCTTCGGTAAGGTGGGCGTATAAAATCTTTTCGGTTAAAGTAAGCGGTTTACCGGTCGCTTTGCGGGCAGCCTCCACACGGGCGCCAAAGCGGTCGTAAACATTTTTGATCATATCTAAATCAAAAGCCATGGTATCTGATCTTTAGGTGAGAAATGTAAGAAAATTCAAATATAAAGCCGTTTCCGACCCTGCGCGGCGAATTTACAAAAATTAACAGCCAAATGATGTAGGGGGTTGGGGTAATTTTTATTTGGAGGGGTTCTAAATTAGTGATTGAAGACTGGTGATTAGAGATTAGTTGTAGAAGGTTGTAATGGTTGGAAAGGTTGCAGTAGGTAGAAAGGTTATAACACACCCGTCGTCTTTGTCCCCACAGACGACTTTTTGATTGGCGTACATATTGGTCAGTACTTGAAAGAGGGCGATGCCTCCGGCCCGGGCTGTTCGCTTATACTGCACAGGCATTAGCCACAAGGCCGGTATTCGCTGCCATCCCTATCGCGAATATAGTTCCTAAAAATAATTAGTTTAATGCTTGGTTTTTGGTGGCTCTGGTGGTGGTGGTGGAGGCGGTTTTTGAACATCGGGAGGCGGCGGCGTCAAAACAACCTTGGTGACCTTTATTTTAGAGCTCGAGCCAAATGAAGAAATAGCATCCGCTTTGGCAGGTGGAAAGCCGACTGCACTGCCTTTGACGATTTTTCCCGCGGTTAATAGCTTCCAATCGTCATCAATCCATATTGCCTCGCTTACAATCCATTCGTAATCGCTTCCTTTCGACTTAAAGTAAATGATTCCGCGCGCCGAACGAAAATACGACATTGGGTCTTTTATCTCCTCTAATTTACAATCGACGTAATCCGATTTTGTCAGGTCTATCCCTAAACTATCCGCTTGATACATAAGTCTGCCAAAGCGTTGTATTATCGCTTGATGATAAAACAAGTCAGCAAATCTTTTAACTCTAATCCATCCTTCGCTGGTGTCGGCAAGTTGCGGTGAACTGATCCGTACCAACCGTTCGAACTGCTGTCCATTTAAAGAGTTGGTTCCGAAATCAACCGAGTCGCTGGTCTTTAAGTCAACAAATAGCTTTTGAAAAAAAGGAAGTACCGATTGTTGGGCGTTACAGGCTGTTTCCCCGAAGAAAACGATTGTAATCAACCAAAGTATTTTTTTCATAGTACGGGATTCAATTATGAATTATCTAAGCTATATTTATTTACCAAAGCAAACAAACGGAATGAAAAAGATAAATAGTGAAGAAGAGTACGCACAAATAATGGTCAAATTAGATGGCCTGATGACTAAAGGCAGCGAAAATGTGTCAAAAGAAGAACTCGAAGAAATTCGTTATTTGGCAGAACTTGCGCAGGAATATGAGCAGTCAACTATGTTCCAATCCCCCTAAACTCAAACCCCGCCCTACTCCAATACTCCAGCGCCCTCGGCAATGCATATTCCATCCGATCCCGCGCCTTCAGGCTATCATGAAACAGCACGATCTCTCCTCCTTTTACATTCTTCACAACATTATCCAGGCATTTTTCAGGACTTGTAGCTGCGTCAAAATCCGCCGAAAGCACATTCCACATCACTATTTTTATTCCGGGTTTTGCCTCCTGCAATAATTTTACCTGCGATCGTTTTATCCTTCCGTAGGGTGGCCTGAACAGTTTTGAGCCGATCAGTCCATCCGCCTGCAGAAAATTATCCAGGTAGGTTTTATCGTCGGTATGCCAGCCGTTTAGGTGGTTAAAAGTATGGTTGCCGATAGCGTGGCCCGCCTGTTTTACCTGCTCAAACACCTCCGGGTGCTTGCGCACATTGTCGCCGATGCAGAAAAAAGTGGCCTTTGCATCGTACTGTTTTAAAATATTTAAAACAAACGGTGTAACAATGGGTATAGGGCCGTCGTCAAAAGTGACAAAAATGGACCGGCCATTACCACCGCTATCCCATAATAGTTTGGGATACAGCGCTTTTAGCAATAACGGTGTTTTAACAAGGTACATTTTAGTTCATAGTTGAAGGTTCATAGTTCATAGTTAAAAAACTATTTGCGATAAACCGGTTGACGACGGGCTTAAAAATAAGAATAATTTTAACGATTGAGTTTGTGGCTCCTACGATGAACTATAAACCATGAACCAAAAAGATGATGCAAAATATATCCCGATTTAAACTATTGATTCTACCGGCGTTCATTCTGTTGATGATGGCGGGGTTGAAAGCAAATGCCCAGCAGGTGGTCAGCCTGCAGCAAGCGGTGGATTCAACCATAAAAAACAACCTTAGCATCAAGCAGGCTCAGTTAACCGAAGCCCTGGCCGACCAGGACTATCAACAAGCCAAATACAACCAGCTGCCCAGCCTTACGGCAAATCCGCAGGGAGGTTACTATATTGGTAAAAGCCAGATTGCAGGTGTGTTTGCCTATTCCACATCGGCCTTGAACATCCAGGGACAAGCCAGTTTAGGAATTACACTTTTTCAGGGCGGCCAGTTGCGCAACCAGATACTGGAAAATAAACTAACGCTTGATGCCGACAAAACCAGCACCGCGAAAGTTAAAAACGATCTTCTTTTAAATGTTGTTACCGATTACCTGACCATATTGACTGATCAGGACCTGGTGATCGCCGCGAAACAGCAGTTGGATTTGGCGAAGATCACGCTTGACCGTGCACAGAAAAACTTTGACGCGGGTAACGCAACCCGTGCCGATTTGGCACAAGCCCAGGCACAGGTGGAAACCGCCCAGTTAACTTTAACAAACGATCAGAACCAGGTTGACCTGGCCATTTTGACGCTGAAGCAGTACATGGAAATGGCCCCGGCGACAAAAATCACAGTTGAAAAGCCGGATATCAGCAAATTGACCAATGTACAAACGGTATTTGATGTGGCGGAAGTAATTAAAACCGCATTTACCACAAACCCGGATATCCGCCTGGCCGAACTGCAGCAGCAAACCTATGCCCAGGCAATCAAAATTGCGAAAGGCAATTATTACCCTGTATTAAGTTTTTATGGCGGCATTGGAACGAGTTATTCCAACCAGGCCTTAAACTATGCCGAAACAATAAACGGAACTACTCAAATTGGCGTGGTACAGGGCACTCAAACACCTGTTTTAGGGCCGAATATCCAAACAACCACCACTCCAATTCCGTTTGGCAGCCAGTTAAGCAATAACTTTAATCAATTTTTTGGCTTAAGCCTCCAGATACCTATTTTTAACCATTACACGGCCCGTACTTCGGTCACCAAAGCCAAACTGAATTACGAATATGCTGAACTAACTACCCAACTGGCCAAAAACACGCTGAGCAAAACCATTATCCAGGCAGTACTGGATCTTGAGGGGGCAGAAAAAACTTATCAATCGGCTATAAAAACATTCGAAGCGAATAAGGAAGCATTGAACGTTACAAAACAACGGTATGACGCAGGGCTGGTAAATACCCTTGACTACAATACTGCGCTTACCAACTATAACACCGCACAAAATCAAATGATAGAAGGCCAATATGAGGTTGTTTTCAGGAGTAAGGTGATCGACTATTATTTGGGTAATCCGATAACATTGTAATGTGCAGATGTGCGTATATGCCCCGCGCGTGCGGGATGCAAATGAAATTAATGATTAGAAATAGAAAACTAAATAATCCGAAATAAAAATAAATACGATCCCGATAGCTATCGGGACCGAAATAAAGAGAATCATGGGAAAAACTACTAAATATATTTTGATTGGCCTTGGGGTCGTGGTTGTTATACTGGTTGTATTAATTGCGACCAAAAAACCGGCTTTAACGCAGGTAGCAACCGATAAAGTTGCCGTACA
>JABDHD010000062.1 GCA_013285685.1 Bacteroidota bacterium | reverse complement strand
AAAGTCCGAGAGATGCTATTCGGTGGTGTTTGGGGCTTTTCTTCTGTTTGACAATCTATTTTTTATAATAAGTTCTTACCTTTAAAATACATTAGTGCTTAAATTTCTTATCAACACGAAATCTTAAATTATGAAACTTCTGGAGCCTTTGCACATTAAAAAGATCGTGCCGAAACCGCTGCGACTTAACATCGTGTTGTTTTTTATTGCGACCGTTTTATTAGGGGCTGTAATACCGCTCCGGGGCAGCTCGCAGTCCCAGATCACCTTCGAAAGGTTTTCAGAACAAATGCTGAAGCAGCGTGACGTTGATCATGTTACCACGTACAAAAGCGGTGATCTGCTGGTTGCCGAGGTTTTTCTGAAAAGAGAAAGTCTAAATAAAGGCGACTACGCTGACGCCAAAAAAACCGATAAAAGTATTTTCCCGGCAGGCGACAACAGCACCCCTCCTCAATATGTTTTTACAGCCGCCACTTATGACGGACTGGCTAAAGCGGTATACGATGCTGAAACAAGATTTGGCTATAAGGATGCAGACAGAATTTCGGTGGGGATCGAAGCGGGCCATGAAGGCGTTCTCACTAATTGGGTTGTGCAGTGCATTATCATGATTTTTCTGTTAATCCTCCTCGCTCTCTGTGGATATTTGGGCTACAAGTCGGGTAAAAACCGGATTATAGGCTCGATTCCAGGCTTGTTATTGGGGTTTGTTCTGGGCCCCGTTGGATTAATCATTGTATACGTCACAGAAAAAAAGCCTTTGCAAAAAAACGGCGGTATCCGGGTTTAGCCGCACTCAACCTGAGTGTCGGAGGGTGCTTTTCCGAAGGAAGTACGACGTTTCGTGAGTTGTGTTTTTTCTTCCGGACTTTCGGTAGTGTCTCAGTTTGAAATTAACGTAACTTTTCCATTAATGAGCAAGTTTTCGATTAAAAAATCAATTTCGATAAACTTGTTGGCAATCTCTAAAATATCTTCTATGGGAAAATCTAAATTAACTATTTTCCATCCCTGCATCAAAGTTTGCGGGCCGAATTTCATACTAACGTTTGGCCAATTGTGTTCAAGACTTTTAAACTGTTCTCTAAAGTCGTCAGCAAATTTTCTACTGGTTATAGCATAGCCATTAAGCTTTCTTAACTTTAGTGCATGGATGTTGTAAAATAATTTATGCTCCTTGATACCGGCAATACTAATCCAGATAGAAAAAAAAATCGCTGGGCCGGTTTGGGGTTTTTCACCCGGATTATTTGCCCAATGCTGTTTGTGTAATCTTAAAACGACTGAGTCTAACCAAACGCCCGTTTCCGCTTGCAGTTGCTTTTGATTCAATAGTCTTTTGTCAAGTTTATCAATGGCTTGCTGAAATAAGGATAAATAAAAAGTGGTATCCATGCCATGCTAAATTGAAATGTAATAATACGTCAAAAACCAGTTAAATTCAAACTAAGACACTACCGACTTTTCGGACTTTCCCGTCCCGATAGCTATCGCAATTCGGACTATTTCCCTACCTTTGCAAAAAAATTATAAACTCAATGACCGTCCATAAAGAAGGCTATACCTCTATCGCGCTGTGCGTGCTGTTTATTTTTGTGCTGAATGCCGCGATAGATTTTTATATCCCCGGGGCGCATGTTTTAAAATGGATAATTTACATCCTGTCATTTGCGCTTTTTGTGATCATTGTGCAGTTTTTCCGCAGCCCGAAGTTTGCGGTAACCGCTAACGAAAAGCAAGTGCTGTGCCCGGCCGACGGTAAGGTGGTAGTGATTGAAGAAGCTACCGAAACAGAATATTTAAAGGATAAAAGGATACAACTGTCGGTGTTTATGTCGCCGGTAAATGTGCACGTAAACCGTAACCCAATAGGCGGCGTGGTAAAATATTTTAAATATAACCCCGGTAAGTACCTGGTAGCTTGGCATCCCAAATCATCCACCGAAAACGAGCGTACGACCATCGTTATTGAGAACAAGGCCGGTACGCCAATCCTTTTCCGCCAGATCGCAGGCGCGTTGGCCCGCCGCATTGTATGGTATGTAAAGGAAGGCGACAAAGTTGAGCAGGGCCAGCAGTTCGGCTTTATTAAATTTGGCTCCAGGGTGGACGTCTTTTTGCCGCTGGGCTCAACCATTAAGGTTGAACTGGGCCAGGTGGTAAAAGGCGGGAGGACCGTTTTAGCGGAATTGCCAAAGGCGTAGGCAATTTCTTTTTTTATACGCCAAGCCTATCAAAGGCGGCAACTATTAATATCGCCCCCCTGGATGCATGGAAATGCTCCCCCCCAAGCTGCCGCCCAAAGACCATTACCCCGCGTACACAAACTTATATCCAATCCCTCTAACGGTCTGCAAAAACTGGGGCGAATCGGCATTGGTTTCTATCTTTTTGCGCAGCCTTACAATGTGCATATCCAGCGTGCGGGTGTTAACGTCGGCGTTGTAGCCCCAAACCTCCATCATCAGCTCTTCGCGGTTGATCACTTTATTTTTGTTTTTCAGAAAGTAAAGTAAAATGCGGTTCTCCAGTATCGTCAGCTCAACTTTACGGCCATCACGTATCAGCAGGTGCGTATTGGGCAGGTGTTCCATATTGGCAAATTTGTACGACTCGGATTTATCCGTATTAAGCGAAAATTTGATCTTACTGTCGATCATCGCTACCAAAACATCCATATTGAACGGCTTGATAATATAATCCGATACGCCAAAATGATAAGCCTCAATCTTGTCGATGTCCTGTCCTTTGGCTGTCGTCATAATCACCGGGCCCTCGTAACCCTTGTTCCGGATATTTGTACAAACCTCCGAGCCTTGCTGCCCCGGAAGCATCCAGTCCAATAACACAACGCCGGGCTGCTCGTCTAAAATTATTTTTTCCGCATCGTGGCCATTACTTGCCTCAAGGACTTTATACCCCTCTGACTGCAACCGCTCGGCAACCAGGAAACGCAGGTTTTCATCGTCTTCAACCAGCGCAATTTTGATCTCTTTATTCATAATTCAATTTTTCATATGGAAGGATCACTTTGAATTCCGAACCTTCATTTACTTTACTATTAACTATTATATCACCGTTCATAAAGTTAACCAGTTCTTTGCAAAACGCCAAACCAAGACCGACGCTACCGGTTTGATTATACTTATTCTCTAAACGGTAGAACTTTTTAAATATGTTATCCAGTTCACCCCTGGGTATTCCTATGCCTTTATCCGCAAATGAAAAAACAATGTGACGTTTTTCCGGGTAAACGCTGATATGCAGCTCTTTTTTTTCCGGATGGGAGTATTTGTACGCATTTTCAATAAGGTTTTGAAAAACGCTGCCCAAAAGTACCGGATCGGAATAAAATGAGCTTATTTTGTGTACGTCGCAGCTTATTTTAAAATCAGGATATTTTATTCTAAAGGTCTCTTTATACCTGTGCACAAAGGCATTAACGTCAATTTCTTCTTTTTTAATATCTATTGACTTGTTTTCGAGCTGTGTGAACGATAAAAGTTTGTTCATCAGGTCGTTAAGCTTATCGGCTTCTTCATTTAATATCCTGCCATATTGCTTGCGCTGCCGCTCGCTTAAGCCACCCTCGGCGCTAAGGTTTGAACCAGCGATCTTAATAACGCTTACGGGGGTTTTAAACTCATGCGTGAAATTATTAATAAAGTCGTACTGAAGTTTAAACAGTTTGATGTTGGTGTCCAGGTTTCGATAGATGAGCCAGCCGATCAGCATCAGGAAAAAGTAAGTGATCAGTACCAACGCGGCAATCGGCATAAACCGCCGGTTTGTTTCGGTTTGCAGGAAGTTCTTGGCTGAACTAAAGTATAACTTAAAATCAGCGAAGGCCCCGGTGAGGCCGGCCTCGGTTACGATGTTATCATTACCTGCGTCCACAGGGTCATAAACAAAGGGTTGTACGCTTACGTTTTGATAAAGCTCCCGGTGAATGTTTCTAACCTTGAGCCGATGCGGGTCGAGAAAAAAAGTCAGTATATTTTGTTTGTAATACGAAGAAGGATTGCTGTGCTGACTTAATTCATGGTAAGTCTTGAGATCTTCGCGCCGCAAAATATTTGAATAACTGATCTTTTGCGCCCTGATGTCATAAAAAGTATTGAAAATATCGTCCTGGCTGTAGGCTTTTGACGTATCGGCGAAGGCGATATAATCGCTCAGCTTAACAGCCATTTGTTTAAAATCATCTTCATTTTTTGTATTCCATATCCGCAGGCCGTTAACTTTCCCTCCCGCGGGCTTGTATTGGTACATGGCGTTGATAGATATGCCAAGGTTATTAATGAATACCGTGCTATTTTTTTGGCTGCTGATCGTAGCGTCATAAAAAACGATCTTCGTTACAAAAGGATATTTGATAAAAACGGAATCGGCATATTTCGCGGCTGATGCCGAATCTAAAAAGCCCTGGTATGATGTGATCTCAGGGATATTATTTTGAACAAGATCGTTATAGGGCTTAATGGTTTGTTCCCAAACATCAACTTTTTTCGAATCGAACTCATTCTCAACATACCTGGCATTAAGCTCGTAAGAGACAAAAAGGGCAACTACAAAAACTACCGATATCAGGATGAGGAAGGCGATGATCAGCGAAAAGTTCTTCCGGTAGATGTTGATTGGTTTTTTCATCAAAGGGTTTACTCGTTAACCCGCATATTTTTATCAAGAAATTTTTCTATCTGGGTATACATCTCCATTCTGTTATCCTGGCTTCTGAAAACGGTTCGCTCATTAGATTTTAAGAAGTATTTAGCGTTTTCGTTACCATTTTGCTTTTGCAATTCGCGCACGAACTGGTTTAGTTCGCTTATATTGGCACGATCATCTTTGGCGCCCTGGAAAATGAGCAGCGGCGCTTTTATTTTATCGGTATGGAAAACCGGCGAGATTGCACGTAACTGACTTGCATCTGTTTCCGGGTCGCCAACCATTTCGTACATCATTTTCACCGAAGGTTTGTAGAATGGCGGCGCATCTTTTATGTAGGTGAAAAAGTTGATCAATGAATGTTGTACAATAGCGCAATTATACAGTTGTGGGTGAAACGACACACCATACAGGGCAGAAAATCCCCCGAAACCTGCGCCGAATATGGCTATTCTTTTAGGGTCGGCTGTTTTGTTCCTGATAAGCCAATGTACCCCGTCGGTTATATCTTGTTGAATTTTACCACCCACTTCTTTGAATCCAGCGTTGTGAAAGGCCTTACCGTAACCTGTTGAGCCCCTGAAATTGATCTGGAAGACGGCATATCCGCGGTTAGTTAAAAACTGTACTTCAGGATAATAACCCCACCAGAAGCTTTGGTTAAAGGGGCCGTCGTGAGGCATGATCACCACTGGCAAATCGGTCGTTTTTGAACCCTTGGGTAAAGTAAGATATCCGTTTATGACCATCCCGTCGCTCGCTTTGAAACTTACCGGTTGCATGGTACACAATTGTTCGGGTTTTATGCTCGAGTTGATGTCGCCCAGCTTGCTTAGCTTGCCTGTAGTGTTTTCATACAAGTAATATTCACCAGGATTTTTGTCGGTGTAGATGTTGATGATAAATTTATTTTCGGCGCTATCCCGGTCAATTATATTCACCACGTTTCCCTTGAACTGCGAGGAAACCTTGTCGTAAATATTTTTGATGCTCTGGTCCAAAAAATGCTTTTGGGGTTTTGCAGCTTCCCAGCGTGCCAGTTCCAGCCGGTTCTTATTCCTGGTGTAATCAACATCCTGTATATCGGCATTGGTGCAGGCATACACTATTTTGGTTTCCTTGCCATTTTCAGCATTAATTTCAACAAGCGCCGTTTTATCCCGGTCGACGTTTGATAATGCGTAGAAATTATTTTTTTCGCCTGTAAAAGCAATCGGCCTTACGGATGTTTTGAAATTATTTTCAATGATCGGCCTGAATGGCGCACTTTCCTTCGGGCGGAATAATATGGTTTTGTTTACGCCATCCGATGAAGTGACCAGCCTGATCTTGCCGTCAGCATCGGGATACCATTCTGTTAAATTCCCGGGGTTTACCAGGTAGGGGGTTAACCCGCCGGTCCGGATATTCAACCGGTAAATATCAAAATTAGCCGGATCGCGTTTGTTCATCCTGATGGTAATTACATCAGGCTCCTGTTTGTTGCGGTTGAGCAGCGCGATACGTACTTTAGTTTGTGAAAGTATATTTTTAACCGACATGCTCGGCACGTCAAGCGTATAAAGCTTCAACACATCGTCGCCAATCAAATCCTGGAAAAAAACGATCTGGTTGTTATATGTCCAAAAATAGTCGCCGCGTACCGGGTAATCGGTGAACGACGTAGCTGCCTGTTCTTTCCCGTCGACCAGCGACTTAATAAAAAGGTTCTCTTTTTTATTATAGGCTTTTAAATATGAAATATACTTGCCATCAGGCGATATCCTGAACGTGCTTTTATCGGCGATCTTAAAAAAATCGGAAACAGGTATTTGGCTGGTTTTATGCGGGTTGCAGGCAAAAAACATCCCGGCGAAGGCGGCAAAAATAAGTATCCGAAAATACCTTGGCATTGGCTTACAATTAGTCGTTTAATCAGGTTAAATTAGATAATAAACTTAATCATTTTTCACTGTCACCATAATTTTACCCGTTGGCCGCGTTATAAAGATAGTCCGGTATTAACGTTGCGGCCCGGCGTAGAAGTATAAAGTCCAATGTAACAGTTTACAAATGATATTCAATTTTAAATATTTTAGTTTACAAAAGTGCATTCTTCTTAAAAGTGTACATCGCAAAAATTCTTATCATTAAATCGCTATTTTTGAACGAATGAAAAGATTATTGGTTTGTTTTTGTTTGACGATTTCTTTTATTTCCGGCGTGCTGGCGCAGGATAGTGATTTGCTGCTGGCCAAACAATTTGCCGCCAACGGCGAGGAACAAAAGGCGCTCGACATTTACCAAAAGCTGTACAAACAGGATAACGAGCAATATTTCAGCGCCTACATAAATTTGATGCTGGAGCTCAAAAAATTTGATGATGCCGAAAGCCTGGCAAAAAAAATGATCCGGAAACACCCGGGTGATCAGCAATATGTTATTACACTTGGAACCGCCTATACCCAACAGGGCGCTGTTGACAAGGCGAACGCGTTGTACGACGATATGATCAAAAATCTGCCCGCCGATCAAGGCCAGATCGCCATGCTCGCCGCTCAATTTTATCAGAATGCCAATATTGACTATGCGATAAAAATATTTGAGCAGGGACGTAAATTGCTGAATAACGAGACCCTGTTTTCCTACGAATTAATCAATCTTTACCGGTATAAAAGAGATAAACCTGCCTTGACCGAAGAATATTTGAATTTTTTGCCGGTGAACCCGGCGTTTTTGAGCCAGGCCGAGAATGCACTGTCTGGATTGTATGACGGGCCTGCCGACTATGACATGCTCCGGATGGCTTTGTTGAAGAGGATACAGAAAGACCCGCAGCAAGCCCTTTACCCCGAAATGCTTACCTGGCAATACCTGCAGCAAAAGCAGTTTGACCAGGCGTTGAATCAGTCGCTTGCGTTGAGCCGCCGCCAGAATGATGATGGCAGCAGTGTTTTTGAATTATGCTCGACGCTGGTTTCGGACGAAGCTTATGACGAGGCAATCCGGGGATATGAATACCTGATCAGCAAGGGCAAGGATTCGCCGTACTATATCTCGGCCAAGATAGAATTAATCGGCGCTAAAAACCTGAAAGTGACATCGGGCAAATACACCACGGATGATCTGCTTAGCCTGGAAAAGGATTACAATGATCTGCTGGCCGAGTTCGGCAAAAATAGCAACACAGCTTTCGCCATGCAAAAACTGGCCAACCTTGAGGCCTTTAAACTGCATAAGCTTGCCGATGCGCAAAAGCTGCTGGAAGAAGTTGTTGCCTTACCGGGCATTAAACCCTCGTTGCTGGCGTCCTGTAAGCTCGACCTGGGCGATATCTCGCTTTTAAATAACAAACCATGGGACGCCACTTTGCTGTATAGCCAGGTAGAAATTGATTACTCCAACACGGCCATCGGCCAGGATGCCAAATACCGCAATGCCAAGCTGGCCTATTATACCGGCGATTTTAAATGGGCCAAAGGCCAGCTGGATGTGCTGAAAGCGGCAACTTCGGAACTGATAGCCAATGACGCGCTGAATTTATCATTGCTGATCTCGGATAACATTGTTGCCGATAGTACCGGCGCGGCGCTGAAAATGTACGCACGGGCCGATCTGCTCATCTTTGCAGAACAGCCCGACAAAGCTTTGATCACGCTGGATAGCATCGACCAAAAATATCCCGATAATTCCATGGCCGATGGTATACTGATGGCTAAAGCGCGCATCCTGATCCAGCAAAAAAATTACCCGGATGCCGTTATTTTTTTGAAAAAGATAGCCCAGGAATATAGTTCGGGACTTTGGGCCGATGATGCTGTTTTTATGCTCGGCGATATTTATGAAAACCAGCTGAATGATAAGGAACAGGCAAAAACCTATTATCAAAAGATCATCACCGATTATGCCGGCAGCCTTTGGATAAACGAGGCCCGCAAGCGTTTCCGGGTTCTTCGCGGAGATAAGGATACTTCTTCTTAGTTGTAAAGGTTGTAACGAGTTGTACAGGTTGTACAGGTTGTAGAAGTTGCAACCCTTACAGGGCAAACGCATTAAAAATTATTTTGATAGAATTATCCTGAATAAATTACCCTTTACTTTTATGATGTATAATCTTAACCGCAAAGGACTCAAAGAGAAAACCGCGAAGGTCGCAAAGTGCTTAGCTTTGTGCTCTTTGCGAAATCTTTGTGCCCTTTGCGGTTAAAAATCTAAGCTTTACATGGCAAATAAGCCTAAAGCTATTTTAATGCGTCTGCCATGGTAACCCTTACAACTCGTTACAACCTTTACAACTAATCAACTAACTTTGCCGTCATGATCATATTCAACGATACCGTAATTGTAGAAGAGTCCGTGCACCAGCAGTGGCTGAAATGGATGCAGGAGGTGTACATACCCAAAGTAATGGAAACCGGCCATTTTAAATCGTACCAGATATTAAATGTTATCGATTCGCCTAACGAAGGGGTAACTTACTGCATCCAATACAACGCCGACAACATGGACGAATTCGGCCGGTTCTATTCAAACCATCTTCACCAGTTGCAAGAGATGCATAATAACGAGTTTAAAGACCGGTTTGTGATCTTTAATACGCTGATGCAAACTGTCTGAACCGTTGATTAAGCTGATTTTCCTGATTCAGCTGACCTTAAAAGCGACATCAGCTTAATCAACGGTTAAGCTGATTTTCTTGATTCAGTTGACTAAAAAGCGACATCAGGAAAATCAGTCTAATCAGCTCAATCAACGGTCAAGACTTTATCAAATTGTACAATTCATCCAGCTTCGGCGTCAGCACAATTTCAATACGACGGTTTTTAGCGCGGGCATCATTCGTGTCTGTTGGGTCAACCGGCTGGTACTGACTTTTGCCGGTAGCGGTGAGGCGATGCGGGTCGATGTTTTCAGTTTCAGTAAGATAGCGGCATACCGAGGTGGCGCGCAGCACGCTTAAGTCCCAGTTGTCTTTTATCTGGCCCAGGTTTATCACCTTTTTATCATCAGTATGGCCTTCAACGGCAATGTTTATTTCGGGCTCTTTGTTTAGTACGGCGGCTAATTGCTGCAAGGCCAGTTTGCCGTTTTCGTTAATGATGATACTGCCGGATGGGAAAAGCAATTTGTCGGCCAGGGAAACATATACCTTGCCATCCTTAATGGTAACTGTTAAGCCGCTGTTTTGAAAGCCGAGTAAAGCTTGCTGCAATTTATCACGCAGCGCTGCCGAGGCCTCGTCGCGGCGGTGCAGGGCATCTTCAACTTCCTTTAAACGTTCTTCGCGTTTCTTCAGATCGGCTGAAAGCTGGGTCACCTTGCCGGAAGTGGTGGTGAGGTTGTTGTTAAGTGCGCCATACTTATCGTTAAGTGCACTGTAATTGCTGTTCAAAGTATTGTACGTATTGGTCAGGTCGGCAATCTGGTGGTGCAGCCGCATGGTATCGGCACGGAGTTTGGCAACCGTATCTTCCAGCGCCCCGGTACGGGTGGCCAGTGAGTCGCGTTCATTTAATAAGGCATGGTATTTTTTGGGCGACAATACCACGCAGGAGTTTAAAGCCAGGCAAATGCCCGCGGCAAGAAAAAAATATTTGGTTTTCATTTCAGGATATGTATTGGGTTACGAAAGTGCATTGTTTAAAAAAAGATTGAGCGGTTGAATTTTGCTGCAAATAGTGGTCACCGCTGCAACAGCGTCGGGCTGCATCAATTCCGCGTCACTCAATTGCCTGAAGGCAACAAAACTTTTCAGCTTGAGCAGATCTATATTTTCATTGTCAGGGGCATATTCCCTGGGGATGTTTTTTAATTGTTCCTGCTTCCTGAATTCGCCGAAAAGACGGATGAATTCAGGGGCGTCGATTATCTTTTTTAAATCGTTGGCATTGTAATCAATTTCCTGCCGGATGGCTTTCAGGTGGTCGGTTTCGGGCATCCAGTAGCCGCCCGCGATAAAGGAATTACCCGGGCTTATTTGCAGGTAATACTCAGCCCTGCCCAATTTCAAGCCTTTGGTTGGTATGCTGATACCAAAATTATTTTTATAAGGGGTTTTATCTTTGCGGAACCGGATATCGCGGTAAATGCGCATAACACATTTTTTTGCATCCAGGCTTTCGTCAATGCTTGGGTCTATTGCGTGCATCTGCTTTAGCCAGTCGGCGGTAAAGTCAATTACGTTTTCCCTGGCCGCTTCATAGCGATCCTTGTTCGCCATAAACCACTCGCGGTTATTATTTTCAACCAGTTCTTTTAAAAAATCAAAGGAGGACTGCCGGATCATCTCTATCTAAATGGGGCTGGTAATTTATTTTCGGTGATAGCCAATATAATAACACAACGCGGGCATACCTGAAGTTAAGGGGCGCCAGGATGAAGCACCCACCCAATATTACACCGATATACAACCATGGTGAGGTGGAATTGCGGGTAAGGACGTACGTAGTTAATCCCCAAAAAAGCCCCTCGCCAACATTAAATGCATAGCTTATATACATGGCGGCGTAAAAGTAACCGGGTTCAATCTCGTACCGCAAATCGCAGTGCGGGCATTTGTCCAATATTTTGTTTGAGCCAAAATTATAAACTCCGCCTGTAAACATGTCGCCCCTGCGGCAGCGCGGGCATTTACAATGCAGCATTGCCCATAATTTTGGAGTTTGTGCCATAAAGTATCTTAATTGGGGGCCGGCAAAAATTACAGCGCTCAGTTTAAATGCAGCTTTTCGCTATGCACTTCCAGGTTAACGTCTTTACGTTTGTATTTTTTATACCAAACAAAGCCGCCTATGGCAACAGCAAGGTAGGGTGCGCAAAGTAAAACATAGATACCGTCGTTCAGTCCTTTTGCAGTTACTGATCCATTGGCGGCATTGGTTTTTACGGCTGCTGCGCATTGAGCGCACTGGGCAAAAGCAGGTATCACACTCACTATTGTCAAGCCCAATATTAGCAGTACTAATAAAATTTTCAAGCTTGTTTTCATGAGGGCAAAGTTAGCGAAATTTTGTTGGAATGTTGTAAGGTTGTCGCCTAATCCCAAAAGTCATGCTGAACTTGTTTCAGCACCCCACATGCTAAGTGAAAAAGCGCCGGGTAACAGGGCGATCGGTCACCGACATATTCGCCACCTGTCAGCGGACTACCTTTTTGATGAGATGCTGAAACAAGTTCAGCACGACTTTTTTGTAAACTAAAAATGATAATACGGCGATATCATCAAATAAACCACAACACCGGTAACGGTAACATACAGCCAGATAGGGTATGACCAGCGCACCAGTTTTTTGTGTTTTTCTACCTGCATTTGCAGGCCGCGGTAAAAGCTTAAAAGGATAAGCGGTAAAACCACCGCAGCAAGTATGATATGGGAAGTAAGAATCACATAATATACATACCTGATACTACCGGCGGCTTCAATTTCCGATGGCGATAACACATGGTCGCCATTAAGGTCGCCGTACATAGTTTCAGGCGCGAAGTAATGAAACAGGATATAGGACACCAGGAACAACGACGACAAACAAAACGCGAGAATGTTAATCCGTTTGTGTATGGTTATTTTCTTTTGTTTGATAAAATAGAGCGATAGCAGCAACAATACACTGCAGGCGCCATTCAATAAAGCATTTAGTTTTGGCAAATAAATAACGAATGAGGGCATTTGCGCCGGCGCCGGGATAAGCCTGCGGTTTAGTACCAGCACCACCACAAATACAAATACAGACACTGCTGCAACAAAGCGGAATATAAATTTATCGGTCATTTTTTTTGATTCAAGAGTCGAGAACCAAGAATCAAGAAAGAAGAACCAGAAGTCTTTTTCTCTTGACTCTTGGTTCTTGACTCTTGATTCTCAATACTCAGGTGTGTCTTTCATTAATTCTTCAGATATTAAAACTTTTATTTCATCATTCAGCCGGTCAACATCAGTGGCCGAGGCGCCGGTGTAATAGCCCCTGATCCTTTTTTCCTGGTCAATCAGCATCACTTTATCATCGTAGATAAAATCATCCTTGCCCCTTTGCAGCGCATTTACCAAAAAACCTTTGCGGGCAAGGTTGTAAATGGTGCTGGTATCGCCGGTCAGGAAAAACCATTGTTTTGAAGCCGGCTTCAAATTTTCAACGTATTTTCTGAGTGTGCCTACCGAGTCCCTTGCAGGGTCAACCGTTATCGATACAAATTCAACCATTGGGTTTTTGGCATAATTTGCCGCCACCTGGTTTAAGTTTTTCAGCATTTGGCCGCAAACGTTCGGGCAGTTGGTATAAAAAAAGCAGGCGACAAATATTTTTTTGTCGAATGTTTTTAAGGACACCGGCTTGCCGTTTTGATCGGTCAGTTTAAAATCGGAAAGCGTGTGAAAGATCGTGTCCGGCACATCTTTTCCGTGATCCACGTGTGTAGTTTTAGCCAGCTTTTTTGGTCCGAATTTGGACAGCGGGAAATACCTGTTTTTCCCCTCAACCATCAATAAATAATATAAAAATCCTGGCAGCGCTAATACAACTACCAGGATCACAATTTTTTTTAGTATGCGGGCCCGTTTCATTACAGCCTCAAATCAATCCAATAGTGGCTTTCGTTTGTCAATACCAATATCAAACCGATAATAAAAAGGATAGGCACGATGATCGCCATAATGAGCCCGGCTTTTTCAAATTTTAAGTGCATAAAAAATGCAACAATGAAATAAGCTTTGCACAAGGTAAGTATAATGTACGCCGGATTTATAAATGCATGAGCGGTGCCCTGTAAATGCGGCGCAATACCGAGCGCTATAATAAACTCAACGGTAGTGATGCCGGCTAGTATCCAGAATATCTTCCAAATCCTTTTTTTGTCCATGCCCTCGTGCTCGCCGTGTTCAGCGTGCTCTGCGTGGGTATCTGTAGTTTCTGATGACATATCGTAACAGGTTAAATTATCAAACTAAATAAAAGAAAGTAAACACAAACACCCACACTAAATCTACAAAGTGCCAGTACAAGCCAACCTTTTCAACCATTAAATAGCTGCCGCGTTTGGCATAGGTACCAATTAACACGTTTATAGTGATAATGATATTGATGACCACGCCCGAAAACACGTGGAAACCGTGAAAGCCTGTTATGGTAAAAAACAGGTTTGCAAACTGGTGTGCCGTCCGGACCTGTTGATCACCCGGCGGAAGATGCCCATTGATTGGCGCAAAAAACTCCGTCAATTTTTCGGTTGTTGGCACATGTCCCCACCAAAAGCCCTCGCTATGCAAATGGGTCCATTCGCCTGCCTGACAGCCTAAAAACATTAGGCCGCCTAAAATGGTAAAAAGCATCCAGATAACCACTTCTCTTTTTGAGTTGCGATGGCCTGCTTCAACAGCAAGCACCATGGTTACCGAACTCATGATCAGGATGAAGGTCATCATGCCCACGAATACCAATGGCGCGTGGTTAATAGAGGTGAACGGCACCGATTGGAACACTAATGACGCGGCCGGCCACGTGGGCGCACTAAAACGTAAAGCGCCATAAGATATTAGTAAAGTTGAAAATGTAAAGGCATCCGACAAGAGGAAAAACCACATCATCATTTTACCGTATTCAACGTTAAAGGGCGACCTTCCGCCCGACCATGGGGTTGTTTTTACCTCATCAACGTGCTCTGCTACTGCTGTACTCATTTATAATGATTTGAAAATTTGATGATTTGATGATTTGATGATTTGAAAATTTGACGATTTGATGATCCCGCATATTCTGATCATTGTTCCCATCTTCAAATCTTCAAATTGCCGCATCTTCAAATCAATTAATATTGGTTCAAAAGTAAAAAAACATACAGATAAATCCATATAATATCGAGAAAATGCCAAAAAATCGAGGTCATTTCCATCTTGAATAAATTCTTTGCCTGTGTGGTATTGCGATAGGTGCTTATTATAGTCCGCAACAGCACCAGTAAAGCCGCAATAATGTGCAGCAAATGCATCCCGCTGAAGACATAAATGAAGGATTGCGAGGCATTTGGGTTAAAGCTAAAATAGATGCCCATTTTGTAGGTCAAAACATACCAGGCATATATCTGTATCACAAAAAAAGCGATCCCCAAAAAAAATGTCAGCCATAAAAACAAGCG
The DNA here is from genome assembly GCA_013285685.1 of Bacteroidota bacterium. GTDB lineage: Bacteria > Bacteroidota > Bacteroidia > Sphingobacteriales > Sphingobacteriaceae > Mucilaginibacter. Next base: position 11,316 of record JABDHD010000062.1, on the reverse strand, counting down.
CTGTTTTTCCGGCTGCGACTGCTTTGCCGCCCTTGAGGCTAAAAACAAGGTCATACTGCTGATGATGATCACCATCGTGCTGTACATAAACGCACGCGGCATCATCACGTTCAACCCGTGGCCCTTACCGCCGCTGTAAACAATAAACGCGCTGGTGAGGGCGGCAAAAAGCATGAACGAGGTGAATATGAATATCCACATGCTGAATTTTTTCGCACCGTAGTTAACCCTGTCTTCCTGTTGTGTTGGCGCCATCATTTCCCCTTTCCTATAAAATCAAATAAAAACATTAACTGTACTACCGGCAGGTAAATAAACGAACCGTACATCAGTTTTTTTGCCGACCCGATCTGCAGCGTGCGTAAAAGCATAAATGCCAGGTATAAAAATGCCAGGCTCAATAATAATGAAACCCCGCCCACATAATAGCCCCCAAAATGGTACCAGGTTGGCAGCAGGCTAACGGGTATCAAAATAAGCGTAAATATAAATGTAATTATAGCGCTGGTTAAGTTTCTTTTCCCTGAGGGCAGCAGCCTGAAGCCGGCCAGTTTATAATCATCATCAAGCACCCAGGCAATGGCCCAAAAATGAGGGAACTGCCATACAAACTGGATACCGAACAAGATCAGCGCAATTTGGTCGATCTTTTCGTGCGCGGCTACATAACCGATCAGCGGCGGCAACGCGCCCGGTATGGCGCCGATAAACACCGCAATCGGCGATTTACGCTTCATCGGCGTATAGGCAAAAGCATAAAGCAATATTGAGAATACAGATAGCAAGCCGGTTTGCAGGTTAAGGCTGCCTAAAAGGTAGGTGCCTGCCATACCCATGCCCAGGCCCAGCACCAAAGCCTGCCCGGTATTCATGCGGCCCGCCGGTATAGGGCGGTCCATAGTGCGGCGCATCAGTTTATCATAATCCTTCTCGATGATCTCGTTAAAGCAGTTGGCCGCCGCGGTAACCAAGAAACCACCAATAATGAGCTTCCCCCAGTTTAACCAGATGATCTCGCCGTTCACCCTGCTGCCGATCAGGAAAGATATGGATGCCGAAAACACCACCAGGAAGGTAAGCCTCAACTTGATCAGTTTCGAGAAATCGCTCCACTTCATTTGCGCACCTCCTGTTTTTTAGCCGAAGTGTACAAGTTGAGCATCAGGTAAAATTGCGCGCCGAAAATAAAACTGGCCAGCAAAATGTGCATTGCCTGCGCGTACGGCGGCAACGCCCAGTATTTCAGCAACACTCCGGTAACCACCTGCAGCATGATCACGAGGAAAACAAAGCTCATGGTTTGCTGCTGCACCGAATGCCGGGTAAAGCCATAACGTATCAACGCAAACAAAACAATATTCCCCAACACCACAAGGATAGCGATATCCTGGTGCTGAAAAAATATTGTCCCCGCATTGTTTATCCAGTCTTCCCGGTACCCGCCCTGCAGGTGGCTGGCAACCGCGTCAATTTTTTCCCTTACCCCTGTGCCGAAGATGATCTGCACGATAGAAATAATCAAACACATCAGCATTACTACATGGGTTATGCCGCCTGTGTGCAATTTATGTTTACCGTAAGTTTTAGCAAGATGGTAAGTTACTATACTTATTGCCACGATGCCCAGCGCCAGCAGCATATGTACGGTCACTATCCATGGCACAAGGTTGGTAGATACGACGATTGAACCCAGCCAGCCCTGGAAACCAACCAGCACCAGGTTAAGAATGCACAAAAATGGTATCAGTTTGCGCTCGTCCCGGTAGCTGAACGCAAAAATGGCGAGCAGCACCATAAAGACGCCCGCAACTGCCCCGGTAAGCCTGTTTAGATATTCCGTCCAGGTTTTGGCAGCATTAAATTCCTCGGGCACCAAAATAGATTTGTCATCACGAATCTTCCGGGCCAGCTCTGCATAGCCGAATAAATCGAGTGTTTTTGCAAATTCCAGGTTTTTTTCCTTCCGACCGGCAACATATTTGGGTTTATAATCCTTCGGAAGCTGTGAGCTATTGATTGGAGGGATGTATCGGCCGAAACATTTGGGCCAATCCGGGCATCCCATTCCGGAACCGCTGGCCCTCACAATTGCACCGGCGAGTATTACCGCAAAAAGCAGGAAAATGGTAATGAGGTTATATTTCTGAAACCTGATTTTCGATGCGGATGTACTCATTTTTTTAAAGCTTAAGCCAGTTTGAAAGTCTTAAGTCTCTTCTATATAACTAAACAATGCCAGATTTTACCACAGAGAGCACAAAGAGGAAGACACAGAGGCCACAAAGCTTTAATAGTCTTTCATTTTTTTTCTCTGTGTTCTCTGTGCCTTCTCAGCGTTCTCTGCGGTTAAATTCAATTTAATTTATTAACGTTATTTCCGCCGAATCATAAAAACGCTTATTTTAGACTATTCTTGAGTCTCAAGTCAAAAAACAGACTTTTGACAAAGCTTATTTAAAGATCAATGTTTAAAAATAAGTCCTGAACCTTAAGCAAGTATCCATAGATACTTTTGACTTAAGGCCCAGGACTTCAGACTTTCGACTTACTTTATAGGTTCGTTAGCCTTTTGGGTGCTTACCCAGGTATTGTATTCTTCCAATCCTTTCGGATTGTCTTCAAAATCGTGCGGAAGATTTGAGCTCATGGTTTGCGAGTAGGGCACGGTTTGCGGGATAAAATCCTCATCGTGGCCGGGTTTGCTGTAATCATAAGGCCAGCGGTAAACTGTTGGCAATTCGCCTACCCAGTTACCATGGTGGTGTTCTATTGGCGCATCCCATTCAAGCGTATTTGATTTCCATGGATTTTGAACCGTCTTTTTACCCCAGAAGATCGAGTGAATAAAGTTAAACAGGAACGCTACCTGCGCCGCACCCGCCATAAAGGCAGCCCAGGTGATAAATGTATTTACCGTTAACCACCTGTTGAATGATGGGAATGCTGTTAAGGCGTAATAACGACGCGGAACGCCGTCAAGGCCCATAAAGTGCATCGGGAAGAACACCAGGTAAGCGCAGATGAAAGTTATCCAGAAATGCAGGTAACCCAAACGCTCATCCATCATGCGACGGAAAAATTTCGGGAACCAGTGATATACCCCGGCGAGCATACCAAATATCGCCGCCGAACCCATAACCAGGTGGAAGTGTGCAACAACGAAGTAAGAATCGTGCAGCGTGATATCCAATGCGGAGTTACCCAGGAATATACCGGTTAACCCGCCCGAGATGAAGAACGACACCATACCGATGGCGAACAGCATACCCGGGGTAAACCGGATATTACCCCGCCACAACGTGGCGAGCCAGTTAAACGTTTTGACCGCCGAGGGGACCGCAATGATCAATGTTGTGATCATAAACACGCCGCCGAGGAATGGATTCATCCCCGTGACGAACATGTGGTGGCCCCAAACGATAAACGAAAGAACAGCGATGCCGATGAGTGAGTACACCATCGCGTGGTAACCAAATATTGGCTTGCGCGAGTTAACGGCAAGTATTTCGGACGAAATACCCATTGCCGGCATAATGATGATATAAACTTCGGGGTGACCGAGGAACCAGAATAAGTGTTCAAACAGTATCGGGCTGCCGCCTTCAAAGGGCTGGACGGTGCCGCCGAGTACAATATCAGAAAGATAAAAGCTGGTGCCAAAGCTGCGGTCGAAGATCAGCAATACTAAACCTGCCACCAGTACCGGGAACGAAAGCACGCCTAAAACAGCGGTAAGGAATAAAGCCCATACGGTTAAGGGCATTTTCCAAAGGTCCATACCTTTTGTACGCATGTTTAGCACGGTACTGATATAGTTGATACCACCCATAAGCGACGAACCCACAAACAATACCATACTGATAAGCCATAAGGTCATACCTTCGGCGGAGCCGGGCATCGCGTTAGGTAATGCGGATAATGGCGGATAAATCGTCCAGCCCCCGCTTGCCGGCCCTTTTTGAACAAAGAAGGACGACAAAAGGACGATGCTGGCCATTAAGAAGAACCAATACGATAGCATATTTACAAACGGCGAGGCCATATCGCGCGCGCCAATCTGTAATGGAATAAGTAAATTGGCAAATGTACCGCTCAAACCCGCTGTAAGTACGAAGAATACCATGATAGTACCGTGTATGGTAACCAATGACATGTAGAAATCGGGGCTTAAACGGCCGCCAGGGGCAAAGCGCCCTAACAAAGTTTCCAGTATTGGAAAAGTTTTATCGGGATAAGCGAGCTGAATCCTGAATAAAAGGGATAAGCTCATCCCGATGAAGGCCATGGTGATACCGGTGATCAGAAATTGCTTACCGATCATTTTATGATCCTGGCTGAATACATAGGTATTCAGGAAAGTTGCTTTATGATGGTGTTCGTGACCTTCTTCGTGATGTACTACGCCGTGATCGTGAACTGCTAATGTTGACATAATCGCTGATCTTTATATTAATTGTTTAACGCTAACGTATTTGATGATGTCTGGACTTTGCCTGATTTTGCGGCCGCCATTTTTAATTGCTTTTTTAGTGCATCCGTTAAATAAGGTTTCTGGTGCGAAATCCAGTCCTGGTATTCGGCCCGCGAAACTACACGCACTACTTTTTGCATGTTGTAATGTGCGCCGCCGCATATTTTGTTGCAATAAAGCAGGTATTCAAAGTTTGGATTATCAGTCTCCGTACGCATTTGCGCGGTTGTGATAGTAGGAGTGAACCTGAAGAAAGTAGGCAGTCCCGGCACGGCGTTCAGCTGTACGCGGAAATGCGGCATAAATACACTATGAATTACGTCCTGGGCATGAATATTTAATCTTATCGGCTGGTTTACCGGTAATACCAGGGTATCTGCGTGAATATCGTCCCAGCTGTTTTTATCGCTGAAATCAACGCCCAAATTGTTTAAGGGGGTGGTTAATGTATATTTTTTTGAGCCAAGCTTTCCATCAGGACCAGGATAACGAAGCTCCCAGGCAAATTGGTGACCGGTTATGTCGATGTTCAGGTCGCCCTTGCGCTCGGTTGAATCCATTACACTTTGCCAGGTAAAAAAGCCGAATACAACCAATACCGTTAATACGATCGCAGGGATAATGGTCCATATTTTTTCGATGGTATTGTTATGCGGGAGATAGTGAGCCTTACGTTTATCGGAACCGCGGTAATAAAACATGAAACCAAATAAACATACCTGGGTTATCACAAATACGATAAGGGTGAGGATCGTAGTCAGGTTGAACATATCGTCAATGTCGCCGCCGTGTGCCGAAGCAGCTACAGGCAGTTTCATGCTTCCCTGCACAGTTAACGACCAATATGCGCCGTACATCCCTGCAATCAGGAATACCAGGCAGCAAATCCCCATTATATTATTCCAGTTGATGCCTTTTTTGCCTTGCATTCTGCTGGAAAGGTCGTAAACCTTCAATACTTTGCCCAGGATGGCTATACAAAAGCAAACGGACAGGAAAATAAGCGTATAATAGATCACGCCGGTCCACATACCGCTGGTATCAGCGGCGGAGGCGCCCGGTGCTGCCGGGGCAGCATCCTGTGCCATTGCGGTGCTGACACCCAAAAGCGTCAATGCTGTGAAAAGTGAAAGCGCTTTTTTAAAAGTCATTAATTTTTTGAATCCCATTTTAATATTTGTTTGGTATTCTTTCGTTTGTTGCAAATTTAATAATTATTATATGTGGTGATGAAGGCTCTCCTCAAGCAGCGGATGCTTTTTCGGAATAAGCGATTTGAATTTACTTAATGCGGTAAGCACGGTAAACATAAACAAGCCTGCAAAACCGAGGAAAATAGCTATTTCAAGCGGACCGATCTCATTGTACCAATGTGCCTGGGGGCCGGTTGCGCCGGGCATAATCATTTGCCAGTAATCCAGCCAATGGCCCAGGATAAGCATTACGCAAGCCGCCTTGAGTACTTTTACAGCCCGCTTGGAGTCGCGCGACATTAACACCAGCAAGGGCCCGCCGAAGTTGATTACAATGTTCAACCAAAACCACCAGATGAACTGCGGTTCCCAGCGGCGATAAAAATATGCAGCCTCTTCAGGAATATTTGCGTACCAGGTAAGCAGGAATTGCGCAAACCACAGGTAGGTCCAGAAGACGGAAAAACCGAAGATCAACTGGCCGAGGTTATGCAAATGATCTTCAGTGATCCATTGTACATAGCCATTTTCGCGCAGCTTAATTATGGTATAGGTAATAACCGACAGGCCGCCAACCCAGAGGGCAGCGAAATTATACCAGCCGAACATGGTTGAAAACCATTGTGCCTCCAACGACATGATGGTGTCAAAAGCAAATAAAGGGATGGTAAAACCGAACACCACCAGGAATATAACCGATACATTAAAGCTCTTTTTGTAGTTGAACATACCGCCTAACGAATCTTCATTCTCAGAGTATTTAACAATCAGGCGGCCAAGTATAGCGTAGCTAACCAGGTAAAGCACCAGCCGAATGGCAAAAAAAGGAACATTCAGAAACCTGGATTTTGCAGCGATCAAATGGTCATAATTGGGGTCGCCTTTAGTGGTAACGCCGCTCAACGACCAGCCTTTATACAGGTAGGGCAACACAGTTTGCTTGCCATACTCATTAATGCCGGTGTGGTGGATGGATAAGCCAAGGAATATAATAGCCAGCAATATTACCGCTGCCACGGGTAGTGCTTTGCCGAATGCCTGCGGAATCCTTAAGATAGATGCTGACCAGCCTGCCTGCGCAACGTATTGCACGGCGCAAAAGAAGACACCGCAAATACAAACACAGGTAAAATAATAACCCATTAGTAACAGGTTTGCGAAAGTACGCTCCCCGTAACCCAAAGCAAATCCGCCCAGTATACCTATTAAACCGATAACTATCAGCACCAGGCTCCACGTTTTGGCTTTGCCCTGGAAGTGAAATTGTTCGTCGAAACTATGAGAAGTCTTCATTTAAAAAATCTGCTTATAAAGTTTGTAAATGGTGAACATACATAATTACTTTCCAGCGTTCGGTAGGGTCGAGCTGCGAGGCGTATGAACCCATAGCATTCACGCCATAAGTAATTGTATGATAAATTTTACCGTCGGTAAGGTCTTTCATTGCGCCGCCGCGTGACGAATTGCCCTTTGAATACGATGGCGGTGCAGGGAAGCCGTGCGCTACTACCAAACCGTTGCCCTGTCCTTCCTTGCCGTGGCAGGGTGAACAAAAAGCGACGAAAAGCTGCTGTCCTTCGGCCAAATTTTCAGGGGTTTGCGGCAAGGGGCTTTTTACTTCAGTGCCTGCCGTCTCATAACCCTCTTTGGTATTCGGATAGTCAAAACGAACAAAACCAACCGGGGTAGTACCTGCCGGTGGTAATTGCGCGGTTTTGCCATCTTTAAAGTTGTTGTTCTTCTGATCCGGATCATATGCAATATGCTCGTACATATTGGGAGCGTATTCCCAGCCGGTACTTCTTTTATCCTTGCACGACGAGATAACTACCGCAGCAGAGATAACAACAGCCATTGGGCCCAATATTTTTATTTTATTCATAGCTAACATATTTCCTGTCGTTGTGCTTTACTTCCACAGCGCCAGCGTCTTTTAATATTTTAGTAATATCCTCGTGTGGTGTGCTTCCTTTAGCGTCGATGGCAATTACAAACCTGTCGTCAGTAGCCCGCAAATCCATAACCCTTGGCGTGCGGCCGGGGAACAGGTGGGTGGCGAAGAAAAAGGTCAGCGTCATCCCGAAGGCGGTAAACAATACGGTCCATTCGAAAGTGATCGGGATAAAGTCAGGGATGGCAAATGCCGGTTTACCGCCGATATTCATCGGCCAGTCGTGCACCAGCATGTAATAGGCCATGCTGAATATGGTTGTACCCCCCAGGCAGCCGAACATAAATGCGGCATAACCCAGGCGCGAGTCTTTAATGCCCAGTTTCCGCTCAATGCCGTGTATAGGCATCGGGGTGAACACATCGTAAATAGGTACGCTGTTCTTTTGCAGCAGGTCGATCCCGTGCATCATTTCATCAGGATCTTCAAAAAGGCCTAAAATATATTTGGTTTTGCTCATTTTTATGCTTTTTGGTAGTTAGCTATTTCAACGCTATCAAACTTCACCAATGATTCTTTATAGAATTCAACTTGTTCCGGATCAAGATCGCCATGTGCAAGCAATTTCTTCTTGGCCTGCTCGCTCGAGCTCTTCAATATCAGCTTAACTTCGGCCATGGCGATTGACGGCAATACCCGCACAAACAACAGGAACATGGTAAAGAACAGCCCGATAGAGCCGATAAACACACTCATATCAACCCATGTTGGATGGAAAACCGACCAGCTCGATGGCAAAAAGTCGCGCTGAAGCGAGATCTGGATAATAACATACCGCTCGAACCACATGCCGATATTCACCACGATTGACAACACCCATGAGATCGGGACATTCCTGCGGACAGATTTAAACCACATCAGCTGGGTCATCAGTACGTTACAGCCGTACATCATACATCCTGCCCACCATTGCGGCCCGATAAACCGGTTTAAGAAAGTGTACTGCTCATATTCTCCACCGGAGTAATAGGCGATAAAGAACTCTGTCATATAAGCCACGCCCACGATAGACCCCGTTAAAAGGATGATTTTGTTCATCGCCTCGATGTGGAACATGGTGATATAGTTTTCAAGCCCTAAAACCTTACGGGCTACCAGGAGCAGCGTTTGCACCATAGCAAACCCCGAGAAGATAGCGCCCGCAACAAAATACGGCGGAAAAATGGTGGTATGCCAACCCGGTTCCAGCGACGTGGCAAAGTCCATGGATACTATCGTGTGAACCGAGAGTACCAGCGGGGTTGAAATACCTGCCAGGATCAAACACACAGTTTCGAAACGCTGCCAGGTTTTCACCGAACCGGTCCATCCGAATGATAACACGGAGTATATTTTTTGACGAATACCTGTAGCGCGGTCGCGGATGGTGGCCAAATCAGGCAATAAGCCGGTGTACCAGAATACCAAGGAAACCGAGAAGTAAGTCGATATTGCAAATACGTCCCAAACCAGCGGTGAGTTAAAGTTAACCCAGATGGAGCCGAATTGGTTTGGCAGCGGCAACGGCCAGTAAGCCAGCCATGGACGGCCCATGTGCGATACTACATAAGTGGCCGCGCAAATTACCGCAAAGATGGTCATCGCTTCGGCAGAACGGTTGATGGAGTTACGCCAGTTTTGACGGAAGAGCAGCAATATGGCCGAAATCAACGTTCCGGCGTGACCAATACCTACCCACCACACAAAGCCGGTGATGTCCCATGACCAGCCGATGGTTTTATTAAGGCCCCACTCGCCTATGCCATACCAAAACGTCCAGCTAACGGAGAATACCCAGAGGGTAGCTCCCAGGGAGGCCAGGGTAAAGCCTATCCACCATGCCCTTCCCGGCATATTTTCAACCGGGCGCAACACATCATTGGTAATTTGGGCGTAGGTGATGTTATCGCCGGTAATTAATGGTTCGCGTATTATTGATTCGCTATGAGATGCCATATTTTAATATCTCTTGTAAATAATTAAGCTTCTGATTCGGATAAATTTCTAACCTTTACCTGGTAACCGATACCCGGCTGAACGCCAAGCTCTTCCAGTACATAATAAGTCCGCTCGCTCTTTAATGCTTTTGAAACTTCGGAGTTCGGGTCGTTACCATCGCCAAAGACGATCGCATTTGCCGGGCAGGTTTGCTGGCAGGCAACTTTAATATCGCCATCCCTAACCGGGCGTTTTTCAATTTTTGCTTTCAGCTTGCCGGCCTGTATACGCTGTATACACATCGAGCATTTTTCCATCACCCCGCGGAAACGGGTAACCACGTCGGGGTTAAGCACTAATTCGGTATGGTCGCCCTGCAGGTAATTTTCAAAACGGGCATCGTTCCAGTAATTAAACCAGTTAAAACGGCGCACTTTGTAAGGGCAGTTATTTGCGCAATAACGTGTACCCACGCAGCGGTTATAAGCCATGTGGTTCAGTCCTTCGGATGAGTGTACCGTAGCCAATACCGGGCAAACGGTTTCGCACGGTGCATGGTCGCAGTGCTGGCAAAGCATCGGCTGATAAACCACTTTAACGTCGTCAAAGTTATCCAGGCTTACAATTTTGTGCTCGTCGGTTACGCCGCCGTCGCCCTTATCATTAAAGCTATAATAACGGTCTATCCTGATCCAGTGCATTTCGCGGCGGCGGTGAACTTCGTCCTTACCTACTACCGGTACGTTATTTTCGGCACTGCAAGCCACAACGCAGGCGCCACAACCGGTACAGGCATTAAGATCGATCGCCATAACCCAGTTAAAGGTCGGGTGCTCGTATTTTTGCCAGAAAAGGTCGTAATCTTTATGATCTTCCTCCTCGCCGGTGCGCGAAGCGGGATTTTTAAGATAGTCTTTAAAAGTTGTTTCCTTAATAATGCTGGTACGGCCCTCAATAGAGTGGTGCGTTTGTGTTTGCGCCAGCGGAGAATTATCGCCGGTGGCAGTTAACGCAGCCACAGCAGCGGTTTGAATGGTGCCATTCCGCAAACTTTGGAAAGGGAAAGCATTTTTGCCCACGTTATCGCCAACTGGCCCGGCAATGGTACGGCCATAACCAACCGCTACAGAGATAGTTCCCTGTGCCTGGCCAGGCTGTGACAAAACCGGCAGGCTGATCGAATAGGTCGAGCCATCGGCTTTCGTAACGTCTATCTTTATTACATCGCCATCCTGGTAATCCCATTTACGCATGTCGTTAGGGGATACGTTGGCATAATTGTCCCAGGTAGCTTTCGATACCGGGTCAGGCAGTTCCTGCAGCCATGGGTTGTTGGCGCGTTTACCATCGCGCATGGCAATAGTTTGATAAAGCTGAATTTCAACTTTTCCTGCCGGAGCAGCAAGTTCTTTGCTGTGATCGAGCATTTTTTGCATTACGCTGTCCAGCGCGTAGTTGAATGAGTAGCTTCCCGCAGCTTTTGGCGCGCCTTTTACAAAACCGGTCTGCTGTAAAGTTTCCCAGCCCTTCTGCCCCGATAAACCGCCTATAGCCAGCAGTGTTGCGTCCCAATTTTTGCGCACATAGGTGTAATAGCTGTTTACCGCGTTATCCGACCACCGCAACAGGCTTTCTTCGGCCTGGCGGGTATCATAAACCGGGTTAATGGTTGGCTGTAAAAGGGTATAATAGCCCTCCAGTGCATTATCGTCGCCCCATGATTCCAAATAGTGGTGGTTGGGCGCGATGATATTACATTGTGCGGCAGTTTCTTCGTTATGGTC
>JABDHD010000061.1 GCA_013285685.1 Bacteroidota bacterium | reverse complement strand
CGTTATCTTAAGGATCATAAAAAGATCAGCGTTGATTTTTTTGGTAGCATACTGTTTGGAGATGCTTGGCTCCATCCAACACGGCGTTAACGGCGGCTGGTCGATCGGCTCGTTCAGCCACATGCGGATTTTGGGCGTATTGCCGCGCATAGCGCTTTGCTACCTGTTTGCCGGGCTGATGGTCTATTTTATCAAGTCGAAAAATGTAGTTATTGCTATCGGCATTTTGTTTTTGCTGGGCTATTGGGCCATACTGCGTTTCTTTGGCGATCCAAACAATCATTTTGGCATGTTAACCAATGTGGGAACCACGCTGGACAAATTGGTTTTGGGCGAGAACCACATGTATCATGGCGAAGGGCCGGCGTTTGATCCGGAGGGTATTTTGAGCACCATCCCTTCAATTGTAAACGTCATTTGCGGTTATTACGCCGGTAAGTTTATACAGGAGAAAGGCAAAACCTACGAAATGATCTCGAAGCTGTTACTCTTCGGATTTCTATTTATTTTCCTTGCGCTTTGCTGGAATATGAGCTTCCCAATCGCCAAAAAATTATGGACGAGCTCCTTTGTGCTGTTAACCGTTGGCATCGACCTGGTGCTTATCTCTGCCCTGGTATATATTGTTGAAATGCGCGCACGAACCGGCGATGCGTGGGTATCGTTCTTTAATACATTTGGTAAAAACCCTTTAGCTATATACGTTTTCGGCGATTTTTTTGGAGCCGTAGTAGGGTGGTTTTACATCAATAAGATGAATTTTAACGAGATGATGAGCGTTAAGGTATTCCAGGTAATTGCGCCGGGAGCCATTGGCTCATTGCTGTTCGCCATTTATTATATGCTGGTGTGCTGGGTGTTTGGGAAGATATTGGATAAGCGGAAGATTTATATCAGGGTTTAAGTTGATTACCACCGTTCTCCCGTCGTGTGTGTCTACCGTCGTCTGTGTCGCCACAGACGACCTTCGTTCACGGTGGCGCCGCAAGCCCTTGTCAGAATATCAAAAAGCTGTCTGTGGGGACACAGACAGCGGGGTTGGATGACGACCTTCGTTCACGGTGGCACCGCAAGCCCTTGCCAGAATATAAAAAAGCTGTCTGTGGGGACACAGACAGCGGGGTTTGATGGCGACCTTCGTTCACGGTGGCACCGCAAGCCGTTGTCAGAATATCAAAAAGCTGCCTGTGGGGACACAGACAGCGGGGTTGGATGGCGACCTTCGTTTACGATGGTACCGTTGCCGTTGTCAGAATATCAAAAAGCTGTCTGTGGGGACACAGACAGCGGGGGTGGATGAGGACCTTCGTTCACGGTGGCACCGCAAGCCCTTGTCAGAATATCAAAAAGCTGCCTGTGGGGACACAGACAGCGGGGTTGGATGACGACCTTCGTTCACGGTGGCACCGCAAGCCCTTGTCAGAATATCAAAAAGCTGTCTGTGGGGACACAGACAGCGGGGTTGGATGAGGACCTTCGTTCACGGTGGCACCGCAAGCCCTTGTCAGAATATCAAAAAGCTGCCTGTGGGGACACAGACAGCGGGGTTGGATGACGACCTTCGTTCACGGTGGCACCGCAAGCCCTTGTCAGAATATCAAAAAGCTGCCTGTGGGGACACAGACAACAGGGTTTGGAAAACGCGGAAAAGTAGGGGCTTGAATTTCTTTTTGTTTTACGATTATTTCTGTAGCTTTATAAGGCACTTTGGTTTGTCGATCAATTTAACCCCATAAGCCATGAAAAACCTTGTCCTAATTAGCCTGTTCTTATTGATTTCCTCGGTAATCTTGTCGTGCAAGAAAAACGGCGAAAAGCCGGCAACAGTAAGTATCGTTGGAAACTGGCATTTGGTTACCGACTCAGGTTATGTAGACGGAGGTAATGTACCTCGGGAGTGGCATACTTATAAAGGAACGGCATCCGATCACTATAATTTTCAACCTGGAGGAAAGCTGTCGTGGTACGAAAACAATGATGGTTCTGATTCGGCAACGTATAATTTAATTTCCCGCGATACCGTTGCGATCACTTACCTGCCAAAAAGTAACCCGAACTATGGCGGAAATGTGACCCAGGGATATATCATAACTGCCCTTACATCTGATAAAATGGTGCTTGTTTTAAACGGTGGCCCAATCGTTGCAGATATTATGACTTTTAGCAGGTAAGTATTTTATCAAGATTTCCAAAGACTTACGAAGTTTTTAAAACTTCGTAAGTCTTGCCGTGCCACTAAAATGTTTTGTCCCAACAACTACCTCAAATCCACGACCTCAACCCCCTTGTGCATGGCAGGGTCGAACGTAAAGGTGTTGTCCGGCACCTGCAGATTGGTGACAAAATTTCTGATCACGTAGGTATACCGGTTGCCGTTTTTATCAAAAATGAGTGCGCTGTAAATCTGTTTTTTCGATTTGTCTATCTCCAGCCGTACCTTAAAAAATGACTTTTCTTCTTCGGGCGAAAGATCAATCTCCTGGTATAATCTGCCGCCGATCTTTACTTCGCCATTGTAAATATATTTGTAGCCCTTTTCGTAAATGGTAAATATTTGCGCAGGGTTTAGGCCATTGCCGCTATTGTCCACATTGTTTACCTGCACCTCATTATCTTTTTTAAGATAGGTCCATTGGGTTTTGCCGTCGCTGATTATTTCCTGCTCGATTTCAGGCTTCGCCGCGGAACCGGCGCTATAAATGGTCACCTTAAATTTATTGCTTTTTGACCTGGCCAGCAATGTGCCATTGCGGGTTTCTTTAACGTTGGCCTGGGGATTATCAAGGGTAAAGTCGAAATCAGTTTTTACGGCATCGTACTGGCGGTATTTCTCGCTAACCTTGGTCAATATCGCTTTGGCAGCTACGTCCTTTTGGGCAAAACAATAAGTAGTTATGAATGACAGAATAGAAAAGACAATTACTTTTTTCATTTTTTATTTCCCCGAAACGGGGGTTTTTAAGATTAGATAAACAAGTGGTACAATTGGTTTAAAACAAATGATATTTAATTGATGGGTAATAATATGAAAATCCCGCCATCCTTTAATCGTAAAGTCCCGGTTCAGATAACATTTTTAATTATTGTTTTGTTTTTGAAGCGTCTCCAGGTGCCTTTCCAGGCTGTATTCATCAGGGTATAACACCTCGCGGGCCTTGCTGCCTTCAAACGGACCGACAATACCGGCTGCTTCCAATTGATCGATAATACGGCCCGAGCGGTTGTAGCCCAGTTTTAATTTTCGCTGTATCAATGAGGTTGAACCCTGCTGGTGCATCACGATCAGGCGTGCGGCTTCTTCAAACATCGGGTCGCGGTCTTCCGGGTCAAAATCCTTTGTGCCGCCTGTTTCGCCGTCGCCCACGTATTCGGGCAGCAGCATTGCCGATGCATAACCCCGCTGATTTCCAATAAAGTCGGATATGCGTTCCACTTCATGGGTGTCAACAAAGGCGCATTGCAGCCGTATCAGGTCGCTGCCGGTTGATAGCAGCATGTCGCCGCGGCCAATCAACTGATCGGCGCCGCCGGTATCCAAAATCGTACGCGAGTCGATCTTTGACAGTACCCTGAAAGCCAGCCTCGACGGGAAATTCGCCTTGATAGTACCGGTGATAATATTGACTGACGGCCTTTGCGTGGCAATTACCAGGTGTATGCCAACTGCACGTGCCAGCTGCGCAATACGGGCTATCGGCATTTCCACCTCCTTGCCTGCGGTCATCATCAAATCGGCAAACTCGTCTATCACCAATACAATAAACGGCAGGTACCGGTGCTTTTCGGGGTTGCTGATCTTGCGGAGCACAAATTTTTCATTGTACTCTTTCAGGTTCCTGACCTGGGCATCCTTCAACAGGTCATACCGCTGGTCCATCTCAATGCAAAGCGAATTCAGGGTATTGACTACTTTTTTGGTATCGGTGATGATCGCGTCCGCTTCGTCGGGCAGTTTGGCCAGGAAATGTCTTTCTATTTTGCGGAAAAGCGTTAACTCCACCTTTTTCGGGTCGACCAACACAAACTTCAGCTCGGCGGGGTGTTTTTTGTACAGCAGCGACACCAGGATGGCGTTTATACCTACTGATTTACCCTGGCCCGTGGCGCCCGCAACCAGCAAGTGCGGCATTTTAGCCAAATCAGCAATGAAAACTTCGTTGCTGATGGTTTTACCCAATGCTATCGGCAGGTCCATCGTTGTTGATTGGAATTTTTCGGTAGAGAGCACTGATTTCATCGAAACCATATCCGGGCTCTGGTTAGGCACTTCAATCCCGATAGTGCCTTTACCCGGCATTGGAGCAATGATGCGGATACCAAGCGCTGCAAGGCTTAAGGCAATATCGTCCTCCAGGTTCTTTATCTTGGAAATACGAACGCCCGGAGCAGGGATAATTTCATAGAGTGTTACCGTCGGTCCGATCGTCGCCTTTATCTTGTCGATCTCGATATTATAATGGTTCAGCGTTTCAACGATCTTGTTTTTATTAGCGGCCAGTTCGTCCGAGTTGACGTTGATCTTGGCGGAGCCATAATTCTCGAGCAGATCAAGGGTAGGAAATTTATACGAGGATAGTTCCAGCCGATGGTCGTATTTGCCGAATTGTTCCAACAGGCTTTGGGCTTTGTCACCGTCGCTCTTTTCGATATTTAAAACAGGAGTTGGCCTGGTTACACCCATCGTCAGGGGTATTTCGTCTTCAACTTCAGGCTCATGGCCTGCGTTTTCCATGTTGGGCGTTAATACTACAGGTTCGTGGAACACCGGGTTTTGCGACAGCGGCGGCTGTTTAAGCGTTTCGTTCCTACCGCCATTTTCGGGTGACTCTTTTATCTTATTCGCTCGTCCGCCCGACCATTCTAAGGGTACGGCTACTTCTTCTTCCGGTTCAGTATCCTCCGGTTCAATGGCGGCCGTTTCCGTTGTTAATTCTCTTTCCTTACGTTTAGGTAGTTTAAAGTCGATGTTGTAAGCGATTATCAATATGGTAAGCGCGGCAAAAACTAAAATGCCTGCAACACCGGTTTGGCCTACCTGAACGGTGAGTAACCGGTTGGACCAAAAACCGAAATTACCTTCGAGATAATGAGGCGTGTCGGACGTAAAGGCATGTAAGAAACCAAGGGAAACAGAAATAAATATCAAAAAGAAAAACGAATAAGCTAATGTTTTACCAATTGATAACAAACTTACCTTGAAAAGAAGCCGGTAACCGATGATAAAAAAAACCAGGACGAAGAGGAACGAAGCGATGCCAAACCATTCATATATAAATTGGTTGGAGAGCAATGCGCCCAGCTTGCCAAGCCAATTTTCAACCACGGGGTTTTTTACCCCATTTTCCATGAGTTCCTGGGTGGTTTTATTCCAGTTGCTCCAGCCGCCGTTTGTGGGGCTTACATAGCTCTGGTCATCTTTCCAGGTAAAAAGATAGGAGGTAAATGCGACCAGAAAATATACAGAAACAAGCAGTGAAAAAAGCCCCGTGATCTTGATCACCTGGCTGTTCATCAGGCCGTAATTACGGCGCGTTTCCGTCTTTTGTTTGGGCTGTTTTTCCCTTTCGGCCTTTGGCGAAGATTGACGCGGCTGATTTTCTGGTTTGAAATTATTGGCTTTAAACTGGTTTCCTTTTACCGGCATCCTGAGTATCCCTGATATTGTACAAATATAAAGTTAATAGATTAAAGAACTTATTTACCTTGTTATTTAATTTTTTTAGTATTATTGAGGGAATAACGTGCAGAGGGATTGGTAAATTACATCTTGATTAGTTTGAGCAAGTTGAAAGGAGGGTGCAAAGTTCGTACTAAGTTGTAAACTTTTTACATCGCGGATCCGCTCACTTTTTTTACTCACGACAACTCGTCACAACCTTACAACTCATTTTTAACTGCCAAATGAGCACCGAAAAGCTGGAAAAATATATAGCTGAAGCGAACCTTGAGGCATTGGACGCGTTGCTGGCTGCCGCCCCATCCCTGGCGAAAAGCCATACAAGTCATCATGTTTCGCCATTAATGCTGTCCTGCTATTATAAAAAACCGGCAGTAACCGGCATCCTGTTAAAATATCTTGATGAGATAAGCCTTTTTGAGGCTGCGGCTGCCGGAAAATTCGATGTTGTAGCACATCTTGTCTACCAGCATCCGGAAGCTGTAAATTATTATGCCGAAGACGGTTTTACCCCGCTCGGCCTGGCCTGCTACTTTGGCCATTATGAAATAGCGCGGTATTTGGTTTTAAAAGGTGCGGATGTTAACCTGCCTTCTAACAACGGTTTCAGGGTGTTTCCATTGCACTCAGCGGTTGCAGGCAATTTTACCGACATTGCCAGGATGCTGATAGAGAATAATGCACAGGTAAATGTTAAACAGCAGGCGGGAGCTACGGCCTTACATTCGGCCGCTCAAAACGGCAATGTCGATTTGCTGATTTTGCTGCTTGAACATGGCGCCGACGTTAATATCCGCATGGAAGGCGGCAAACTGCCCGCCGACCTCGCACGCGAAAAAGGCTTTGTCGAGATCGCTGAAGCGCTTGCTTGAGGAGCCCAGAAGAGGTTAAAGCTGAAAGGTTAAAGGCGAAAGGTAAAAATACCACATAGATTATTCCCGGCAAAAACAATTCCGCTCACGATACTTATTGGGGCGGCATTCCGCCATCTAAAATAAGTAAATCCAAAATCGAACATCCGAAATCAGCAGAAATCCTAAAATCCTTTATATCCTAAAAATCTTAGTTATTGTTGATTATCTGAATTTTATGTATTAAATTCGTTACTAAATAAAAAGGTCCCCGGCCTCGCGCCAGGGATCTTTTTGATTTGATAAATTATTGATGAGCAGGGCGCTCAATGAAGCCTTTTATACGGTAACCGTTTTTTTAAGTTGCGGTTTTTTTAAATTTTTTTTAAAATTCGTCCTTAAAATTAAATGGTTGAAAATCAATATTTAAGCCGTTTAAAGTAAAAAAATGTCATCCTGTTTGCTTAAACTCAGGGCCCCATATGGCAGTTCGCCTGCTCAAAAAAAAAATCCGGGCAAATTATTTTGCCCGGATTTTTTTTTGGAACAGAGAGCTATCCTTTTCCGCCAAAAACATAAAACACCGACAAGGACAGGCCATCGCTGATGAAACTTAAATTTACATCGTTGCCGTTGCCGTTTCCCTGGGGGGCATTATTTTCAATATAATGCTCAAATTGAAGATTGAAAATATTTGCCGCAAGCCCCAGGTGTTTTGAAGGGTAATAAACCAGGTCGGCGTTTAACCCGGCCCAGCCATAGTTTGATTTATTGCTATTGTTGTTCGACTGGTAGGGCGAGTCATAAGTGGTAGCCTGGCTGTCATAGCCATAACCAACGTAAGCGCCAACGCGCAGGCCGATCCTGTTTTTATGCATAAAATATTTCTGGACAAAAACATCGCTTGAATACTGCTTCGAACTCAGTTTTTGCGGACCTTCAACATTTGGGTCATTGTTGTTATAATTAGCGACCGAGGATTGATAGGAAAGATTTATGCCGATATCGAGGTTATCAGCAATAAAATAACTGTAATGCGGGCCGAAAGTGAACGTCGTTGATTTGTAACTGTCAGTAGACGTGGAAAAATCATTTTGGTTGATGTTTAAATTGGACGACTGCAGAATGCTGAACGCGGTGGTGAGTCCCAGGTTTTGGTTGCCTTTTTCAGTTTGTGCTTTTGAAGAAAGGAAAGCCAGTAGCAATGCTGTTAATACGATCAAAGATTTTTTCATGGATTTTTTGGTTATTGTGAGCGATGAGAACGCAGCAGAACCACGAAATATTTTGTCGAAAAAATAAATAATATTATTTATGAGTTTAGGAAATGTAGCTGCAATATGTCTGCAAAGAATGCGTTTTATTGGATTTTAATCGCGCCTTGAATATGAAAATTGTATGAAAAAATAAAAATGAAGTATTAAAATAATATTCGCTCCAAACTCACGTTGCGCCCTTAACGCTGGCAGGCAATATTTAGCCGGGACGATTTACGTACCATTTTTTTATGAATGATCCGATAACGAGGGTAATACCAAGCCCGACGAAAAAGCCATTGGCAAAATCAGGAATTAAACTAAAATTTTTGAGGATAATGCCGCTGCATAACAACAGCAATCCGATGGGCAATACAAATCTGGCTGGTAAAAGTGGTTTCAATTTAGATAATCTTATCTCGTAAATATATTAATTTGTAATATAACCTGTAAATCTTTTTGGCTTTTTAACGTTTCTGCCTGGTCCCCGGTACTTCCCCCCTCCAGTATACTGTTGATTTTAAGTTTTTTAATTATTTGTCCAATTTGGCCCGGGCTATTTGTTATGCTGGTATAATTCATAAATTAGATAACCCTAAAAACAAAAAATCATGGATGAGTACGCATTAATTATGAGACATGAAGACGGCAGCAAGATTGCGTCGCCCGAGCAGATGGAGATATGGATGAAGGCAACAATGGATTGGATTGGCGGCATTGCTGCGCAAAACAAGTTTGTAAGCGGCACGGGCTTGCTTTTTGACGATGCAAAAGTGGTGCATCACAACAAGATGGTAACCAATGGACCTTTTGGTGAGATAAAGGAAACGATAGGCGGTATTATTACCGTAAGGGCCGAATCAGCTGATGAAGCAGCGGAGTTTGCAAAAGGCTGCCCGGTTTTAGGCGGAGAAGGCAATACCATGGAAGTACGGCGAATTGCGAAAAGAGATCACTAAAGTTACGGGTCTCCCGGGAAACCTCCGGGAGACTTTTTTTTGCCATGAAAGAACAGGAATTAATACCCCATTTATTCAGGACGGAGTACCGGAAAATAGTGGCCGTATTAGGTAAGCGCTTCGGCTTTGAGCAGATGGAGACTGCCGAAGATATTGCCAGTGATACCTTCCTCACCGCCGCCCAAACCTGGACCTATAATGGGGCGCCTCCAAATCCAACCGCGTGGCTTTACAACGTGGCTAAAAACAAAGCAAAAAATTATTTGCATCGCGAATCTACCTTCGAAACCAAAGTTGCGCCACTTGTAGTTAAGGACGCGGCCCTGAGTTATGAAAGTGAACTTGATCTGTCCCCTCAAAATATAAACGACAGCCAGCTGCAAATGATGTTTGCCATTTGCCACCCCGTTATACCGCCTGAAGCGCAGATCGGCCTGTCATTACGCATCCTGTGCGGGTTTGGCATCGACGAGATCGCCGAAGCTTTTCTGTCCAATAAAGAAACTATCAACAAAAGGCTTTTTCGCGCAAAAGAAAAACTCCGGCAGGAAAAAATAAAAATCGAGTTTCCCGGCCCGTCGGAGATCGGCGAGCGGCTGGAGACCGTTTTGACAACCATTTATTTACTGTTCAGCGAAGGGTACTACTCCGTAAGCCAAAACCAAACCTTGCGTAAGGACCTGTGCCTTGAGGCAATGCGGCTTTGCACCATGCTGGTAGAAAATGAACCCACTGACCTGCCCCCGGTTAATGCCTTGCTTTCATTGATGTACTTTCATTCCTCCAGGTTCGAGGCGCGGATAAATGAAAATGGCGAACTGGTTTTATATGACGAGCAGGACACCAGTTTATGGAATTATGACCTGATCAGCAAAGGCGCCTATTATTTTCGAAAAGCTGCAACGGGCGATAGCCTCTCCAAATATCACCTGGAAGCGGGCATTGCATACTGGAACACCCAAAAAGACGACACCAAAGAGAAATGGGAAAGCATTTTACAGCTATACAACCGGCTGCTTCAAATCGCCTACTCGCCGGTTGCCGCCCTGAACCGGACGTTTGCGCTTGCCAAGGCAAATGGTAAAGAAGAAGCGATAATTGAGGCGGAGAAATTGAAATTAGTAAATAACCAATTTTATTTCGCGCTGCTTGGTGAGTTGTACACCGGGATCGATAGGGGAAAGGCAATTGAAAACTTTAAGGCAGCATTGTCGCTGGCGAAGACACCGGCGGATAAGCAGGCGATGCAGCGGAAGATTGATAGTCTTCGAAAAAATTCCGGATCCATTGATCAGGAATAAAACAGCATCGTTAGTGTACTTTATTAGAAAGCCCCAGGGCCACGCAATCCGGGTCTTCACCGTAGAGATCTCAACATTTTGCGTCTCGAACCCCAACGACCGAGGCTTACCGGTAAATCCAGCTACGCCGTTCCAAGACGCAAAATGTTGCGTCTATACAATTATTCCCTTATAAAATCATTTTTAGCCAAACCTTTAAAACACGGCCGGCGCATCGCTGGGTTTTTGCTTATTAGGATTGGGGTCTTTTTCGTTCACAATTTTACTTTTAAGCGTTTCGTACTCGTCTTTGGTTATCTGTCCGGAGTCATAAAGCTTTTGCAGCCGGGCAAGGCGGGTCTCTTTACTTTCAGGGCCACCGCTCTTTTTATTGGGGTCGATAATTTCATTGGCACTTACGGCGCCTTGTATATCGCACCAATACCGCCTTCGGTCGCTAAACTCCAGCACCAGGATATTATACGAATAGGTATTCTTATAAACGCCGTCGCGCTGAAATTTTTTGACGGTAGCCATCTGGCCCGAGTAATTTGCGTCTGCCGGTTTCTTTTTCACCAGGCGCAGCATTTCCGGCAGATAAATATAGTTAAATGTTCTGTCAGGCGATGAGCCGCTGCCGAGTGTGACCTGTTCGTTCATCCAGAATTTTGATCCGTTTGGCAGCACCAGTGTATCGCCTTTTGCAATGATCTGGTCCTGTGCGGCAGCCTTAAAGGTTATAAATATTGCAGCGATGATTAAAATTCGATTTATACGCATGATCTGTGGTTTAAACTTTAAATATTTAGGCAATCAGGCAACTTTTGGTTGCGGCGGCGCGGGTTTTTGCTGCCTTATTACAAGAAAGACGGCAGCGGCGATGAGCAATACACCCAAAATATTATTCCAGCTCAGGTACGACATTAAACCGCCGCCTTTTGAATAAGTAAACAGCGCCTTTCCAAACGAATCGGTTGTTTGCTGGATGTTGCTCGCTCCATCGGGGAAGTATAACTTAATTGTTTGCTGTGTGAGCGCATTACCCATATACATATTTGAGATCAGCATGTAAGAGTTATCAGCCAGCTTACTCACCTGGGGGTTTTTGGAATCTAATTTAAAGGTCCAGTTGCCGTTACCATTGTATTCCGCCATCGCCTTAACCTTAAAGGTCATTTTTACGGATCGGTTCATGTCATCAGTGGTACGGTTAAAATCTTCGATCACATAGGTAGACATACTGCGCTCCATATTTCGCCTGGCGATGGAAGGATCATTTACTAATGTGCTGTTTTTGAAATTTTCCCATTGGGCCTGGGTCATGTTTTGATCAAACTCATACGCGGCATCTCCCAGGTTGTCAATTTTAACAATTATTGTTTGTTGAAGATTTACCGGATCAGGCGCCTGTACCTGTGCAAATGAATTACCGGTTTGTGCCATTAATACAACAGCTATGAAGCAAATGGACGTTGCTATTTTTGATATCAATTTCATGATTTTTGCAATTAATGTTTTAATGATTATTGTATCGAACCAACAATTTGATTAAGTACGGCCCTATCGCCCCCGCCGGGTGTTCCCACAACTACGCCCTCGACGCCGCTGCCGCTGTTTTTGAAAAACCCAACCCATTTAAGCGCTGCCTGGC
The DNA here is from genome assembly GCA_013285685.1 of Bacteroidota bacterium. Classification (GTDB taxonomy): domain Bacteria; phylum Bacteroidota; class Bacteroidia; order Sphingobacteriales; family Sphingobacteriaceae; genus Mucilaginibacter. Next base: position 14,481 of record JABDHD010000061.1, on the reverse strand, counting down.
CGTTGTAAGTAGTGCCATTAAACCTGGTAAAGCCGTTATAGCTGCCTGCTTCGCTGTAGGTAACATTTTCGCCCATTCGCGCCAGGGTGGTCCTGATGTAGGCCGCTGCCTGTTCGGGATTATATGCCCCCGGCACGTTGTATAGTTCCACCATTCCGGTTCTGTCGGCAGATACGGCCATCATAACGATAGCCGGGAACTGGGCCACCGGACGGAATAATACTTTCCAGTCGGCAGGGTAGCTTACGCTCACGTTGCTTAAGCTATAGGAGGTCCATCCTGACGAAGACGGTTTGTTATCGTTGTTGTTGTTATCGTTGTTGTTGCGTGGGCGCGGCGCGTAGGTTGTTCTTCTTACCGGCGCCGCTGCCCTGGCTGGGGCTGCCCGCTGTGCCTCGGCTATCGCCGATAACAGGCAGGTTGGCCAGGTCTGGGTTATTTTGTCGGCTTCCCCGGCTAATATCGGGTCGGGCTTTAGTTCCATATCCTGGTAGCCGTCGGAATAAAGCTCGTTTATGTCAAGCAATCGATAGGCGGGATTGCCCTTGCTGGCTTCGGTGTAAAAGGTTTTTAATTCGGTCATGCCGCTTTGCAGGGCCTGGTCGGCATTCATAATGCTGCCCAAGCCTACACCGCCAATACCGGTCGACTCAATTGCAACGTACTGGTTGCCCACTTTTATACCAGGGTAGGCATGGCCGGGTATCAAAAAGATCACCGGGTCCAGCCCCGCTGCCTTGTACACGCTGGCATGCAGCAGTGCCAGTTCAATACATAAACCCGTATTTCCGCTGACCACTTCGCGCGGAAGGCGAATATGTTCCGTGCTTGATGTATTGTCGCCAAATTGAGCTTCCCCGCTTTGGGTTTCGCTGTAAACCATGTGGCTGATGAGCGTAGCGTTGTAAACGCCTTCCATAACACGGACCTTTTCAGCCAGGTCCTTGTCGGTTATCTGGCCATTGCCACCCACACCGGCGCCCGATTCTCCGCACAATATTCTTTGCTGCACAGTTTCCGCATAATGTTTGATGATGGGGTCTTCAGCAGACACCATGCAGGCGTAAAGGTCCCTGTTCTCCGCCAAATCGCTAAAACCGGCCTTGTCCTGGTCGGACATGTTGGTGAAAACAATGTCGTTTACCGAGGTCATATCAAAAGTAAAGGATTCATCATGTTCAATGGGGTTAGCCTTCCCGCCATAAAGGAATTTTATTTCGGTCTTTTCTTTCGAGCTGGTATTGCGCTCCGTTATGCTTTGCGGAAAGACCGGAAAGCAGGTTACCACAGCGGTTTGGCCGGGCAAAAGATTGGTCGCGGTGGGGACATCGGCCCATTCATCAATCAGGCCAGGCACCTTGAACTGTACCCTGAAATTTTTAATCTCGCCCGAGCCGGTGTTTTTTACAACCGCTTTAAACAGGTTGAAGCGCCCGCCTGCCACATTGGGGTTTGCATACACCTTGTAGGCTGCCGGCATAATGACCCCCGCCGGCTGTATCTTTACATCGATGTCGCCCGACGATTGAAAGAGCGGAAGTAGGAACAACACTACGCCCGCAACAGCCAAAATGATAGGTAATAGAAATTTTTTCATGATTCCTGTTTTTATGTTTGATGAATAATTTAAATTATCGGTTGCTCTTTTATCAAATCCTGACAAATACGATGTCCTGCGTAAGCATGCTGTAAAACAGGTTATCAGCCCTTTGAAACGCCGAGTTTGGATTAAGCTATAATTTACTTTATCCAAAAAACGGCATATCTATTCAGCACAACCCAAAAGGTCGTCAGGGTACATAAATTGTCATTATAAAATTAACAGTGTGTGCGCTGTATAGCAATAATCCATTTGGATAACTCCCTTATTAATAATTAAGGTTGAATTTTACTTTCAAGCACTAATTTTGGATTAAGTTAATACCTATTTTAAACGAAAAACAGGCAACTATTCCAGTTTGCCGGAATACTTGATGAACGGAATTAAATTCTTGACAAAATGATTTTCAGGGGCAAGGAGTGCAAGCCACCTTGGGCGATGGGGCGCTGATTTTGAAAGTTTCGGAACCTGGCCCCATTTGCTGATTGCGCGGCTAAAACGAGCCTGAACAGAAATAAACAATGAAGCTTATTTGACGATGCTGGGATTTATCAAGAGCTTCAATTTAACAATGCTGAGGGCAGCCGGTCTATCGGCTGGATCATGATATGCCTGTAAAATACTTCTGAACCTTCTGATTGGATCTGGATTTTTCCTTTAGTAAGCGGCGACTCCACACCATTATCCTGCTGTTTGGAATGATATAATATCATCATCACCTTGCCATTTACAACGTGAATGCTGGTGTCGCCATAGCAATACAGATCGACGGTGTTCCACTGGCCGGTTGGGTTTTCGGCATCGCCTTGTTTAATGCAATGGCGCCCTACCTTCGAGCCTTCTTTAAAGGTCGTCATCGTTCCGCCCGGGGTATAAACATAGTCCGTTTCCGATCTTTTCACCACCGGCATATCGGCCATGCCGCCGGCAACGCCCCAATAGTCGCCGCAGTTACCCTCTTCAATCTGGAACTCATGCGAGCGCATCCAGGCCCCGTAGTCGGCGCCGTATTTGCCTACGGAGTGATAGAGCAGTCCGCTATCCTTCTTTTTGCCCTTTTTTTGTCCCCATAACAATTTCCCCCATTTAAATTGCAATTGCAGGTGATAGTTCTCGTATTCTTTTTTGGTGGATATGGCGCCCCAGTTTTGACCTGAAATGCGGATCAGGTTCTCGCCGCTGTCACTTACAATGGTAAAAACATGCCGCGGGTCATTATTAAGGCCGATAGGCTGCCCGGTTATAGGCTTACCTGCATCGTCCAGGTCGGGCCCGATATAGGTGTCCCATCCGGAAAGGTCCTTTCCATTAAAAAGTTGTTTCCAATGACCGGTTTTCGAAGTGGTAAAACCGAAGATCAGTGTACAAAGTAAAATAGCGGGAATCAATCGGTAGCGTTTCATAATGATGTGGATATGCAGAGCAAGATAGGATAAATAACGTGAATCAAATGTCAAAAAAATAATGTTAACAAGTGTGCGGCCATTAAATTTTTATGTTTGTGATTATGGCGCACGTACTCGACAACCCGGCATGGAATGCCCTGATCTCCGGCAACAGCAGCCTTTCGTTTGGAAATGACGACATAAAATATTTTGATAACGAAGTATCGCCGTTTGCTGCCTTCAGCAGCAACACCGCTGAAAACTTTGCATTGCTGTATGAAATGCTGCCGCAAAACAGGCCTGTTTTATTTGTCGCCCCGGCGCAAGTTGAAATACCCGCGTTTTGGAATATTCTGCGCGCTATTCATGGTGTACAAATGGTTTGCGCCGAAAACGATCTGCGGGAGGAACCAACAAATGACATTATGCCGCTGACGAGCGAGCATGTTCCGCAAATGATAGAACTTACGCAGCTAACCAATCCCGGTCCGTTTGCATCGAAAACTATCGACTTCGGCCATTACGAGGGCATTTTTGAGGGTGATCAATTGGTAGCCATGGCCGGCCAGCGCCTGCACGCATTCAACTACGCCGAGGTAAGCGCCGTTTGTACCCGCCCGGGCCATACCGGCAAGGGCTATGCCCGGAAACTCATCCTTAACCAGGTTAACAGAATAAAATCCGCAGGAGATATCCCCTATCTGCATTCGAGGGCTGATAACGAGCGCGCAATAAAGGTGTATGAAAGTTTGGGCTTTAAAACGCGCATCGACGTTTGGTTTTATTTTATGATGAAGGGATGAGCCCTGGCTTGTTGTCACTTATTGCTGCGTCTCAATGCAGGGAAATCACCTTAAAAATGTTTTGGCTGCTAAATTGTAAATAAGTGCTTTACCCTCTTTCCCGCTTGCGGGAGAGGGTCGAGCATCCGCCTTTAGGCAGACTCACCCGGTCATCGCTGCGCTCGACCACCCTCTCTTCGCCTGCGGCGGAAAGAGGGTAGCTGCAATTAAATTTAAAAGCGGTTTCCCTGTGTCTCAATGCATTTTGGTCGTTTATTTGGCGGCTTTTAAATAGTTTTACGAAAAGATTTTGAAAAGATGTTCAATAGCATGAAGCGCATCCTTGCCATCCTAACTGTCGGGTTGCCAGCACTTTTCCAGACTTCGGCAGCACAATCAACCGCAGCAAACACCGTTTGGATCCGCCCTGAAAATGCAAAATCGCCGCCGGTATGGGGTATTCATGGCGGGATAGTCGTCGGGTTGTGGCCGGCTTCATTGGAAGGGAACATTCCGGGCTCAGAGGGCGGGCCGCGCGGCTTGCTGAGGGTAGGTTACGAATTAAACGGCGTAATTTATTTGATCAATTACATCGCCGTTGAACCTTTGGTGGACGGCGACATGGAATTTAGCGAAGTAAGGCCGTCGGTAGTTGACGGTAAACTGGGCAAACTGTTTTGGGCTGCATCGGATACTACGGGCGGTTTCAGCCCCTATGCCAATACTACGGGGGTAATCACTCACCCGGATAAATCACACCCGGAGGTGGAGGAACTTTCGGTGTATATTTTGATGGAGAAATTTGCAGACGGCGCAAATCCATATTTAAAATTGACCATCAGGAGCGACAAGCCTGGCGAGTTGGGGCTGCAGCTATTCAATCATAAAAACAGCGCTGTTATGCAGCGCTGTGCGCTTACGGCCACCATGGGTAACTATTCGCGGCTGCGGCTGCTCTATTTAAAGGATAAAGTGATCGATTCGAGACAATTGTTTGGCGGCTATGATGATATTGAATTTGCCGAAAAAGACCCGTACCCGGTCAGCCAGATGTTAAGGAATAAATCCGGCGATCCGGTAGTGATGGCGGAATCTAATGAGTCATTTAACCAACTGGCATCATGGCCGCAATCGCCGCCTTATTTGGCCAGGTGGCATTGGCGCTACCGGCCGTTTTATAAGCTCACGCAGTACTGGCGTGTGGACGCAGGCGGGTATGATAGCTCGCTGGTGGTGCGGGTAAACGGCAGGGCAAAATATTGGAGCGGGGAAAATGCAGATAAAAGCAATTATATCGATGTCCCCGGTGGCCCCGCGTTCGAAAATTTTGAGCTGAGGGAAAATTACCACAACGGTCAGCAATTTTATTTCGGCCTTAGCCTTAAGCCGGCAAAGGAGTTGATCGATGGGTTTTGATTTATTCCCCGTTTCCGCAGGGTCTCTCGCAGAGGACCCTGCGGCCAGTGTCCGTCGGACCCGAAAGCGGAGAAGCCGGTAGGCCACTGAAAATCCGTGCCCCTGCAACACACGGCGCAGGGTCCTCTGCGAGAGACCCTGCGGGGACAAAAACCGATAAGCTACCGCAATATTTGGATTAGGGAGCCATGAGCCTTGCTGTGATTCCCGTTTCCGCAGGGTCTCTCGCAGAGGACCCTGCGGTCCGTGCTCGTAGGACCCGTAAGCGGAGAAGCCGGTATGCCACTGAAAATCCGTGCCCCTGCAACATGCGGCGCAGGGTCCTCTGCGAGAGACCCTGCGGGGACAAAAACCGATAAGCTACCGCAATATTTGGATCCGGGAACTATGAGCATTGCTGTGATTAATCCTTGCCTAACAAAAAAACCATCGGAATAGCCAGCCGCCTGTTCCACGAACGCTCGGAATGATCATCGCCGGGGAACTCGCGGCTCATCCAGTTAGCATCGGTATAACCATGGGCGCGCATAATGCTGTCGGCGCTTTGCTGGTAAGGTTTGTACATGGCGTCCAGCGTGGCGCTGCCGTGGTCGAAATAAATCTTATGATCTTTTGGCGATGGCAGGTGACCGTTTAAATAACTCAAAAAAGCAGCGGGGATGGGGTTATCAACGGTTGTAAATATCCCGGGCCAGTGTGTGGACATGCAGGCAGCCCCGCCAAACACTTTAGGGTACTCGCAAATGGCGTACATCGAGATCAATCCGCCCATGCTCGATCCCATAATAAAAGTGGTTTTTCGTCCCGGCGCGGTGCTGTAATGGCTGTCGATATAGGGTTTCAGTTCGTTTACCAAAAATTTAAGGTAATTATCAGATACGGGGCCATTTCCCAGCAACGGCGTATTTTTATCCCGGCCTATCGCTAATATTTTTTGCTGGTCGGGTTGGTTCAGGCTGTAGAATGGTTGCTGCGGAAAATATTCAGGAAAGCGTTTGGCCGTGTTCCAGATGCCCACCACAATGCAGTCTTTTATTTTATTTTCGGCCAGCAGCTTGCATAGGGTCTCATCCACGCCCCATTCCTCATGGTTCCACATCAATGTCGAGTCAAAAAGCGCCTGTCCGTCGTGCATATAAAGCACAGCGTATTTTTTATCGCCGGAGTAACCCTCCGGCAGCCAGATATCCACGTTGCGGGGATCGATATATTTAGAGGGGAAGTTTTCGAGGCGTTTTATCGTGCCGCAGACAACTTTAGGGAGTTGGGCGTAAAGTGAACCGGTTAGCATAATGATTGCCGCGGACAGCCAAATCTTATTCAACAGGGGAAAAATAGCTTTCATTTAACGATTGATGATGAGCAAAAATACCGCAAATCGTTATTTAATCGGGCACGATGGCGCCGTTTTTTGTTTTTGGATGATTAAAATAAACCCCAAAACTTACGAAGTTTTAGAAACTTCGTAAGTTTGGCATCGCTCACAAAAAGAGCGAGTGGGCAAAAGCCCCTTAAAGGCAGCAAATCACAACTATCCGAAGTCGGGAGACTTCGGATAGTTATGATTTGCTTTCAGATTTGTTCTTTGCGATATTAGGCCCAATTTGACAGTGCTTGTATAGCTGCTAACGAAGGTTGTGATTTGCTTTCAGATTTGTTCTTTGCGATATTAGGCCCAATCTAAATACTTTTGATAGTTGGCGTATTCCTGTTGTGATTTGCTTTCAGATTTGTTCTTTGCGATATTAGGCCCAATTACATTGACGAAAACGGAAAACTTTGGTTAGTTGTGATTTGCTTTCAGATTTGTTCTTTGCGATATTAGGCCCAATTCAAGGTCAGAATTGTTCATATATTCAGAGTTGTGATTTGCTTTCAGATTTGTTCTTTGCGATATTAGGCCCAATAAATACTATGTTAAAAACAGCGCAAAAAAAGTTGTGATTTGCTTTCAGATTTGTTCTTTGCGATATTAGGCCCAATCAATTTCAACTGATTAAGAAAAGCCACATAGTTGTGATTTGCTTTCAGATTTGTTCTTTGCGATATTAGGCCCAATCGTGGAATTGAGTTTAAAAACCCCATTAAGTTGTGATTTGCTTTCAGATTTGTTCTTTGCGATATTAGGCCCAATCTAAATCCCTTTTAAAGCGATTGTATATCGGTTGTGATTTGCTTTCAGATTTGTTCTTTGCGATATTAGGCCCAATATAAAGGGCTGTGTTGAGAGATAATTAATAGTTGTGATTTGCTTTCAGATTTGTTCTTTGCGATATTAGGCCCAATTTTCGGTTTTTTTCGTATGGCGATACATCGTTGTGATTTGCTTTCAGATTTGTTCTTTGCGATATTAGGCCCAATATGTCAGGCTCTATTAATGACGGTGGTACGGTTGTGATTTGCTTTCAGATTTGTTCTTTGCGATATTAGGCCCAATCCGGGGCTTTTTTATTGATAATAGGTAACAGTTGTGATTTGCTTTCAGATTTGTTCTTTGCGATATTAGGCCCAATCGGACAAAGTTTTGGGTTTGCGACGACTGGGTTGTGATTTGCTTTCAGATTTGTTCTTTGCGATATTAGGCCCAATATTAATTAAAGTTTATTTAAACTATGTACAGTTGTGATTTGCTTTCAGATTTGTTCTTTGCGATATTAGGCCCAATGCATTTCCCGCGTGGTTGCTTGCTCGTCAGTTGTGATTTGCTTTCAGATTTGTTCTTTGCGATATTAGGCCCAATTAAGCGAAAAGAGTTCCTGGAGCAATTTACGTTGTGATTTGCTTTCAGATTTGTTCTTTGCGATATTAGGCCCAATACAGCTCTTTCAACTCATCAGTTGATTTAGGTTGTGATTTGCTTTCAGATTTGTTCTTTGCGATATTAGGCCCAATTTATTTCTTTAAGAGCCTCGTCAGAAAGTTGTTGTGATTTGCTTTCAGATTTGTTCTTTGCGATATTAGGCCCAATTAATAGCCACATACACAACCACGCCGACGAGTTGTGATTTGCTTTCAGATTTGTTCTTTGCGATATTAGGCCCAATCTCATTACCGGTGTTCATAATACGTTGTGTGTTGTGATTTGCTTTCAGATTTGTTCTTTGCGATATTAGGCCCAATCTGTACAAACGTTATTAGCGAGACGATACTGTTGTGATTTGCTTTCAGATTTGTTCTTTGCGATATTAGGCCCAATGACATCCCCGCTTCAACAAGCGGAAAAATAGTTGTGATTTGCTTTCAGATTTGTTCTTTGCGATATTAGGCCCAATAATGAATAATAGCGACTTTAACCAGGGCGTGTTGTGATTTGCTTTCAGATTTGTTCTTTGCGATATTAGGCCCAATGCTTAAGTTTAGCATTGTGAGACAGGCGAAGTTGTGATTTGCTTTCAGATTTGTTCTTTGCGATATTAGGCCCAATATACCTAATGTCGTCACTTGCTAAATTCCGGTTGTGATTTGCTTTCAGATTTGTTCTTTGCGATATTAGGCCCAATTTTACCTGCGTCGTGCTGCTCCACCTTGGTGTTGTGATTTGCTTTCAGATTTGTTCTTTGCGATATTAGGCCCAATTAACACCTCTTTTACCTCCTATTTACCCCCGTTGTGATTTGCTTTCAGATTTGTTCTTTGCGATATTAGGCCCAATTAGTACTAACAATTGCACACCTCGACCACGGTTGTGATTTGCTTTCAGATTTGTTCTTTGCGATATTAGGCCCAATGTTAGGTACCTTTGTGCGTAACATTGTTTAGTTGTGATTTGCTTTCAGATTTGTTCTTTGCGATATTAGGCCCAATTCTCCAGCGAGAACACCACTACTGGTTTATGTTGTGATTTGCTTTCAGATTTGTTCTTTGCGATATTAGGCCCAATGCTTCGTGATTTGGATAAATGGGGTTTTAGTTGTGATTTGCTTTCAGATTTGTTCTTTGCGATATTAGGCCCAATTAGCTAAACTTTATCAACAAGTGACCATAAGTTGTGATTTGCTTTCAGATTTGTTCTTTGCGATATTAGGCCCAATATTGACCAAATCAATCCTAATTAACATGAAGTTGTGATTTGCTTTCAGATTTGTTCTTTGCGATATTAGGCCCAATGATCACCGGTGCGATGACCATCGATATCCAGTTGTGATTTGCTTTCAGATTTGTTCTTTGCGATATTAGGCCCAATATCACCATCGCGCCAATCATGCGCAACGTGGTTGTGATTTGCTTTCAGATTTGTTCTTTGCGATATTAGGCCCAATGACAAAAACGGTTACAATTTGCTTGACTTCGTTGTGATTTGCTTTCAGATTTGTTCTTTGCGATATTAGGCCCAATTTTTTTTCTTTAATTTCCTAATACCAATCTGTTGTGATTTGCTTTCAGATTTGTTCTTTGCGATATTAGGCCCAATGGCATTGACCAAAGCCAGTATAACAACAAGTTGTGATTTGCTTTCAGATTTGTTCTTTGCGATATTAGGCCCAATATACCCCCTGTTATCGCATTGATTTTAAGCGATTTATCGCAAAAATTACAAAAAGAAAAAAGAGCCCGCCCCGATCAACATCGGGACGGGTTCTTACTTTAAAACAATTCTAATTGCTGCGGCGTATTGGGCAAATCCTTTTGTTCCTTGCCGTAAAATAGTTCCATCATGCCAAATTGCTTATCCGTGACTGTTAAAATCCCGACATGCCCTTTTGGCGGCAGCAGTTTTTTTACACGGTTAATGTGCACATCGGTATTTTCGCGGCTGCTGCAATGCCTTAAATAAATCGAAAACTGGAACATCGCAAAACCGTCAGCCATAATTTCCTTCCGGAATTTGGCTGCCAGCTTCCGGTCCTTTTTGGTTTCGGTCGGCAGGTCAAACAGTACAAGTATCCACAAAATGCGGTATTCGTTGAAACGCATAGTAAGCTGAAAGCTGAAAGCGAAAAGCCGAAAGCTCTTTTTCGGTTTTACATTTTCAAAACGGCAATTCCCGCCCGTCATCATCTGTTTTATGGTACGGCACATCTTCTTCGGCCGCCATATTCATCGTATCGTCCTCTGCCGGCTTGTATTTGATGGCCCGTCCCGGGCGTTCGGGATTTTGCATAACCGGGTACAGTATTTTACGCGCCTTTAATTCATAGCATTTAGCCAGCGAGGCGGTGGTGCGCTGCAAGCCAACCATTAAAGGATTGGTTTCTTTCTCGATATGCACATCCGTTGTGGCAATACCAAGCAGCCTGGCTTTTAGTTCGGTGGTTAAAAATTCAATCCCGAGCGTGCGGGATTCGCCCTCGTCAACAATTTCGCAAACCAATTTATCCACATAAGGCCGGTAGGGCTCCATAATATCATCGGCAAGGCAATAGGCGTTATATTTATTGTGGTGATGTATGCCCAGCGTAGGCAGCAGGCCCGAACCAACCAAACTGCGCGCCATCATAGCCCGTAATATGGCATAGCCGTAATTGAGCATGTTGTTGGGCGGCTCACCCACGCGGCGGCGAAAAAAATTTGTTTCGGCGCCGAAGATGTAGCGCCAGTAATATGCTGCAGCGCGGCCTTCGTAGTTATCCGGGTCGCCGCTGCGTACATTTTTAGCCCAATGCAGCATACTGTCAATTTCTATCCCCCGTTCACTTAAAACCGCCGCCTGGTTTAATATTTTGGCGGTTACGGTTTGCTGCCAAAGCTGTTTTTTAAGCGGCTCAGTCGCGTCGATCTGGTGGCGAAAACGTTCGCTTTGTATATCGTGGCCATCCAATGGTAAAAACAGCCCGACAGGGTGATGGGTATCATCGCAGGTGATGACGGCCGCATTATTTTGCAGCAGCGCGGCCAGGGCGGCCTGGGTAATGGTGATCTGCTGGTTATCCAATATCACCACGCCAATATCCTCTATCGGGACCGAACGCTTGTTATTCCCCAATTTTGAAGCATCAGGCAGTTCGATCAGTAATTGCTCATTGCGTTTGCTGAGGTATGCCGGGTTGCCGAAATGGAGGGTGCGTTTGATCATGGTTTATGCTGGTTTAATATTGCCTAAACGATCAGCTTTTAATTTAATACAGAAATCTTTAATCATAGAACCTTCAAGGGATTTTTCCATTTTATTAAGCGCTGAAAATTCGAATTTATTTACAATTGAGGTTGCAATGTCATTTCTAATAAAAAAACATTGGTAAGTAGATGAGCTGACTACTTTATATATCCTTTTTACCTGTTCTTTATTAAGTGTGCTAAAATCAATTAAACCTATTCTGCCTTTTTCTTCTTCATTAGGCAGGTATACCAAGTCGTTTGGTGATAAATAAAACAACAATTGATTGTTTTTATCATTTGCTTCAGGTACAGGTGGCAATCCCTGTTTTTGTCTTTCCATTACGATATTAAAAGGTATAGTATCGTAAATACGTTTACCTGTTCCATCACCATAAATGGCAAAAAATAAATTTGTTCCTTTTGCAGCTTCAACAAATTTGCCTTTTTTATTTCCCCTTACTCCAACATTGAATTTATTGCCCATTGGTTCATAGGTGCGCACTCTATAAATGGGCTGATGTAGTTTACCGCTATTTAGTTCTACAATGTTTTTATTTAATTCTTCGATCCCTTCACTTGAAAATGCTAATTCGGAATGTTCTATAGTTTTTCCATTTCTATCTTCATTATATTTATTTAAGTGATTCAACATTATTTTTTTGATGCTAGTATCAGTTATGCTCTCGATTTTTAATGAATTGAAACCATCATCAATTTTAACTCTTGAGGCAGCATTTTCCTTATCCCAATAATAAATTTCAACTTTTGAAATATCTAAATCATTCCATTTATTTTCATTCGCCTTAAACAACTTTAAAAGTTGGTTCTTATCATTGTTTTGCAAAACCAATTCTTTAATATATTTTCTCAAAGATTTGACCGTTATCATTTCCCAATTATCCAATGCTATTGATAAGGATACAGTTTTCTTAAACTTTAGTTGCACCAGTCCCGATACTGTATCCTTGTGCATCGGTTTTCGCACTGCCCAATTATCTCCTTTTGTTTGTTTTACCAATTCTTTGATGTAACGACCGTCTTCTGTCTTTTTACTTATTTGATAGTGGTTAACTGATCTATTAATTACCCGGAGATTTTGTTTGAAACTTACCACTATATTAAATAGCGCTTCTTTGGCCTCCTGGGTGAAAGTACTCCATGGTTTATAAAACACCCATTTATAGTTTTGTTTAGTATCGTCATTGTACTTTTTATAGCAAAGACCTTGTTTTAAATCATATCGCTTTTTTTCCTTTTCTATCGTTGTGTCTTTCCCCAAGGCACTTTCATTGTTCAAATAATTAATATGGTTACGACTGGCACAAGCAATGACAATAGCGTCCATAGCGTGGTGGCGGTGATCGATTCGTTTTTTACTAAATCCTTTCTGGTATTGAATGGGAATTTGTGTTTGAAATACTCTTTTGCCTTCTTTATCTGTCCATTCGCCAAAATTTGTACTGTCGGTAAGTTCATTCAAACGCTCAAATCGGTTATAAACAATATCATTCCAAACATCATTTAAGCCCCAATCTTGTTTTAGCGTGGATGTTATTGCGCCATTAGTTGCTATTACATTTTTTGAAATCGCCTCTTGCTCACCTTCTTCACGAACAATGTTGCTCATTAAACTCTTTACAACCTTGCTAATGTAACGGCTATCGTTAAGTTGTCTTTGAATAAACGATTCCGGTATATCATCCATCAGTAATCGTTTCATTTTACTACGGCTTTTACCATAGTTATTTTTGATAAAATCTTCATAATCCTCGACAGTAAAAATAGTGGCCATTTTTCCATAGCTTAACTCTACTTTTTTGCCTGAATTGTTTTTTATATATTCATAGGCAGTACTATTGTCCTTATCTTTATTTACTTCTACTTCGCAAATTACTTTGTTACTGAAAGAGTCGTCGAAATATCTTGATTGTGGAATAATATGTTCGATATCGTAAGCTCTCGTGAAAAGCTTGTTTAATGGAATAATTTCGCCGGTATAAGGTGACCGGTACTTTTGTTCCAACCAAAGTTTGTAACGAATCAACTCGGAAGAAGTGGGTTGCGCCTGTTTGGAAATTTTTAAAATTTCGTCAGGAATATTCCCGTCTTCCGAATTTAAGACCCCGTCTTCGAAAATCTTTAAGATTTCCTGTTGCGTGGGTGAATAAGGTCTTACGTCTTCTACTTCTGTATCGTTTAATAATTCGATTAACAGGGCCTTTATACGGAGATTTGTGTTCTCATTTTCTGTAATTTGCTTTGTTATTTTTTCTCTGTCCTTTTTGGGGTTTTTCATTTCGCGGCCAAGTTCAATATGTATTTCATTAAAGAAATCGGCTTCACCGTTGCCATATTTTTTCCATATATCACGAACCACCTGCAATGTTTCATTTATTACCTGTTCTACAATTGGGTTACGCAAGCTGTGTTGGGGTAAAAGCTGAATTTTATCCGCTGTATTCCAATCCTTAATATCGCCATCTTCCGAATGCCTTCCATAGACGATATACGATGCCAAATATTCTGCTAATCCTTCAAATGAATAAATATCAGCTTTAAGTAAGTTTTCAAAGGTTTCTAAAAGCTTGGGGTTTCTTAATCGGTCAACTTCTTTTTCTGCGGCGTTTCTTTTTTTTTTGTTGTTAAGTGTCAAAATAAGACTTTGAATATTGGCCTTGTACGACTCAATATTCGCCGCAACTTGTTCTGCATCCCAGTATTTACCTAAACGCATTATTGGCAATAATTTTTTAATTGCTTTAGCTGAATAGGAACCATATTCCTTTTTAAATGGAGGGACTTTTTTGAAATTCTCAACAAAATCCTCCCCCAATCCATTCTTTTTGGCAAAGGTTTTTAATGCTTTTTCAACATCGTTCTTATCTTCTACCGAATACAAAATATGCCATAGTGCTTCTTCATTTTCCCGTGTTAGGAAGTCTTTTGAAATATTTTCTATTTTATTCAGCCGCGATAATATCATAGCCCTTGTTTCATTGCAAGGATAAATTTTGTCCTCCACATAATTCCATCGGTAATTGTCAGTGTTCTTTTTTAAATTGAATGCAGCATATTTCAAGAAAGCTTGTTGATCAATTTCTTTTCTTGTATTTAGCCAGTCAAATAAAGCCACACGGTCTTCATCCAGGGGTAATAAATCAGCGGTAACATCAATATCTTCCGGAACAGCTTTTTTATAAATGCGTAAATCCTTCAGCAATTTCCACAGCCTAAATTCCTGGTACAAGGGATGGGATTTAGC
>JABDHD010000060.1:17562-26373 GCA_013285685.1 Bacteroidota bacterium | reverse complement strand
AGCGAATAATATAATGCCTTGTTCAAATTGCCTTTTGCGGTACTTACGCCGGCCAGAAGGTCATAAGTGTAATGCAGTTTTTTATAGCCGATTGATTTGTAAATGCTTAGCGCCTTCAATAATTCATTTTCAGACTCGTCCAATTTGCCTTGCACAAAAAGCCTGTCACCGAAAACTTTATACACCCCGGCTTCTTTTTCTTTATTATGGAGTTCTGCGTATATATTAAGCGCGTTTTCAAAGCAGCGCATTCCCCGCATTCCTGTACTATCATCCGAGTACATTATCCTATCGCCGATGGACAGCCAGGTCAGCGCCGCTTCTTCCATCCCGCCGGAACGGGTATAGCCATCAATTGCCTGCAAGTAAGCAATCCGGGCTTTCGCCTGGTTTCCTCTTTCAAAAAACACTTCGGCTTGCAGGAACAAAACCCTGTTTTGAATTTTAGAAATCTTCAGTTTTGCGCTTAGTTCCTTCGCCTGGTCGAGAAACAGGTCTGCACTATCCAGGTCGCTCTTAAACTCCCCGTCTTTATAAAGGTAGTAGCTGCCAAGTTTTACTAATACATCAGCGCGGGCACTATCGGCATTGGTTTTTTTTAGCTCGGAAAGCAATTGCTGCGGGGAACCGGCTGAAGATGTGTTCTGGGCCTTCGCATTTAAGCAGATGGTAAATAATAATATAAGGGCTGCGGATAGCTTTCTCATAAATCACTTATTTGCGACTGATAAATACGAATATGTAAATATTAAATATGGCCATCAAAACAAATCTGCAAAAATCGCTCCCGGTTCATTTCCCTGGTTGATATTTATTGGTATTTTAATACTTAAAATTACTTAATTGGCATTATATAGCGATATTTTTTTTAATAAGCGCCTGATTTTGAAACATCAGTAGTTTTTCCGTCATGAAATATCCTAATTTCGTGAAATATCATGACGGATTACTTATTTAAATATTGTAAAGCTACAGTAAATCAATTGATTGCACTGCTGGCATAATGATTGAAACGACGTTTGCGAATGAATCCCCCGATTAATCATTTAAAAGCCGAAATCCCTTTGTTATTATGCACGACGCCCTTTTTAAATACATCGAAGTTAGAACCGGTGAAAAATTAACAGATAATGAACGTGATGTTATTACCGCTGTATTTGACCGGAAACGTATGCGAAAACGACAATACTTTCTGCAGGAAGGCGATGTTTGCAGGTATATCGGATTTATTGTAAAAGGTTCGGCGCGGATGTTTTCGGTTGACGAAAAAGGGCATGAGCATATTATGCGCTTCGGACTCGAGTCCTGGTGGATAAGCGACCAGGAGAGTATGATTAATCTTACCCCTTCACCTTATTATATCGAGATGCTTGAAGATTCCGAGCTTCTGGTCATTTCGGTCCCCAATGCATTGGAACTGCGAAACAAAAGCCGGTGTTTCGATCTGACTGTCCAGGCCCTCGACAGACATCAGACAATCTCCATGCAAAAAAGGATTCACGCCGCCATCGGCATGACGGCCGAAGAAAGATTCAGTGACCTGTCACGTACCTACCCCGAATTCCTGGAACGGTTTCCGATGAACATGATAGCGTCCTATTTGGGCCTTTCTCCGGAAACGCTTAGCAGAATTCGTAAGAACGGGCTACGTAAATAAAACATTATCAGCAGGTTCCTCCAATCCGGATTGACATTTATCAATCCAATTTTCTGCCATAAATCAATTTTCAATTCGGCGCCAGTCTGCAATTTTATTAAAAACAAAAACCAAGTTTAAATATGAAAAAGCACAGTAATCCAAACAATGGAAAGGATGGCAATGGCTATGATTTTATTGTGGTTGGCGGAGGATCAGCCGGTGCAGTCGTGGCCAGCCGTTTGACAGAAGATGCTGATGTCAGCGTTTTGCTGGTTGAGGCGGGTCCTGTTTTTAGCCAGGGCGGTTATCCTGAAATCCTGGCGAAGAGTGACATTGTCGCCGCCAATTTCGATCCGAATTATGAATGGGGCTATCAAACGGAACCTGGCTATACCGGCCGTTCCATTCGTGCACTCCGCGGAAAGGTACTTGGCGGCAGTTCCGCGATAAACGGGGCAGCCGCCGTTCGTGCAATCCCGGTTGACTTCAGGCGCTGGGCAGCTGAAGGTGTACAAGGCTGGAGCTGGGAAGAAGTATTCCCTTATTACTTAAAAATGGAAACCTCCAATCTCCCGGACAAAAAATGGCATGGTCATTCCGGGCCGTTCCCAATCACCCAGCTTTCGAAGGACGACCTCAGCCCCCTGCAACAGGCATTTATCAATGCGTCAGTAGAAAATGGCTTTAAAGAAATAGCGGACTTTAACGCCGGAGAGCAGCATGGGGTAGGCGCTTTCCCCATGAATATCGTAAAGGGCATTCGCATGAATACCGGGATGACCTATTTGAATGACCAGGTGCGCAAACGCCCGAACCTAACCATTATCGGCAATGCGATGACTGACAAGGTGCTCTTTGATGGCGCCAGGGCCTATGGTATTCAGCTTGCGGATGGACGAACATTTAATGCCGGTGAGGTTATTCTTTCCGCAGGCACTTACGGCACACCCGCCATTTTATTGCGCTCGGGCATTGGCCCGAAACAGCACCTTGACGCATTGGATATCCCCGTTGTAGCCGATTTGCCGGTGGGTGAAAATTTGATCGATCATCCGTTCTATTATAATGCATACGCCGTCAACCCGGAGACCATTGGCCGTCAAACTCCGGTCATTGCTGCAAAAGTATGGACGAAATCGTCCGATGCTAAGGAAGATGAATTGGATATCCATATTACCGTTACACATCTTTTTCCGCCCGATCAAAGCCCCACCCATGCTGGTTTCGTTTTTTCGGTAGCCTGCGTCAACCCGAAATCGAGGGGGACGTTGAAGCTGGCATCAAAAGATCCGCTTGCAGCGCCGTTAATTGATTTGAATTTCCTGGCGCAGGAAGAAGACCGTAAACGCCTGTTGGAAGGGGCCAAACTGGCCCGGAAAATCGCGAACTCGGCACAATTTAATAATATGATCGTGAAGGAATTGAATCCATGGGAGGCAAAGACTGACGAAGATGTTATGGCGTCGATCATAAATACGATTGAAAGCTACGGCCACCCGTTGGGCACCGCGCCGATGGGGCCGAAAGGCGGCAAAACAGCTGTGGTGAATTTTCACGGCTCGGTGTACAAGGTGGATGGTTTAAGGGTGGTTGACGCGTCTATATTTCCCGACGCGGTTTCTGCTGCACCAAACCCAACCGTGATTATGGTTGCCGAAAAAATTGCGGATGAGATTAAGAAAGGCAAATAACGGTCCATATCATTGAATTTGCCCGGAAACCAACGGGCAAACTCATGATAACAAATAGCGAATCCTGTAAAACGATCAGGGCGGATGCATTAAAATTATTTGAATAAAATTATCCGATATAGTTTTGAATAAATTGCTTTTTAATTTATGATGGATAATTTTAACCGCAAAGAGCCCAAAGAGAAAACCGTGAAGGTCGCAAAGTGCTTAGCTTTGTGGCACATTGTGGTTAAAAAATCGACGCTTTACACGACAAATAAGCCTAAAGCTATTTAAATCGGACATTCGTAAAAGCCTAAATACCTGATTATCAATAAATTGGATCAAGTCTTTCAAAAAACCAATTTCAAAAATAATTGATAATCAAGCACTTGCATAAAACCAATCAAATAATTAAATGTGAAACACGCTGGCTATCAGTGTGTTTCACACTGTTCCAGGTGTTCCGTGAGTAAAAATGGAACACCTGGAACGCTTCATTCACTCCCGTTCAGGATGACAAAAGAAAATAAATCCCGCGGCCAACTGCTACTGCTACTCAAAACTTCGTCTCAATCCTCCGGCCTCTCCTTCGCATCTGCCATCCGTACAATCCTCGGTTGAAACTTCGCCAGTACTTCTACCAGGTCTGTTTGGGCGGCCATAACGGTGTGGATATCCTTGTAGGCCATGGGGGCCTCGTCCAGGTCGCTGCCCATCAGGGTGATGCGTTTATCCAGCAGGTTGGCAGCTACGGCGGCCTTGTCAATGGTTTTAAAGGCGGCGGTACGGCTCATCAACCGCCCGGCGCCGTGGCTGGCGGAGTTGATGCTGGCCGCGTCGCCTTTGCCGCGCACCACAAAGCCGGGGGCGCTCATGCTGCCGGGGATGATGCCTAAAACCCCTTGGCCGGCCGGGGTGGCGCCTTTTCGGTGCACCATCACTTCGGTACCGTCGGCCAGTTGCTCCTTCCAGGCAAAGTTGTGATGGTTCTCGATCACCAGCAGCGGCGCCACCTTTAAAGCCTTTGCAATTTTGTTATGGATCTCGTGGTGGTTGGCGCTGGCATAGTCGCCGGCCAGGTTCATCGCTATCCAGTATTCCTGGCCTTCGTCTTTATCCAAATCCAGCCAGGCCAAATGTTTGGCTTCGGGCGGCAGTTTGGTTTTGGTCATGGCAATTTTGCTGTAATAGTTAGCCACATTACCCCCAAACCCACGCGAGCCGGAGTGCGAAAGCAAAGCCAGGTATTCGCCCGCGGGCAGACCTTCCAAAGCGCCTTCGGCAACGGTAAGTTCACCCCATTCCACAAAATGGTTGCCGGTTCCGCTGGTGCCCAGCTGCGCATAGGCCTTATCCTTTAAATTGCGGATCACCTTGGTTTCGCTCCACACCTTGCTATCAAACAGCGAGGTGTCATGGTGCTTTTTGGTGGTGCCGCCGATACCAAAACAAGTGTGCTCCAGCAGCAGGCCTTTAAGCATATCGGTTTCATTGTCCACGGTAGCGGCAGGCAGCTCAAAAATACTGAGGCACATGCGGCAGGCAATATCCACGCCAACGGCAAAGGGGATAATGGTATTGGCCGTAGTGGCCAGTACCCCGCCGATGGGCAGGCCGTAGCCCTGGTGCGCATCGGGCATCAGCGCGCCGGCAACGGCTATGGGCAATTGTATAGCCGTTTTCATCTGTGCCAGCGCGCCGGTCTCGATATTTTCAATCCCGTAAACCAGGAAATCAGCCAGCGCCTCCTTCAGCTTAAAGTTGCTGCGCTCCTGCTTTACAAACTTCCCCTCCTTACGTAAAGCGATCACGCTTTCGGCCAGGTTTTTAAACTTGCCGCCTTTTTTAAGTGCGTAGGGCATAGGGTCGTCAATGAGCGCTTCCAGGTTGGCGAGGATCTGGGTGCGGTCCATTACGCCATGCTTCAGCAGGCCATTGGCTACACGGCTAAAGTTGGCAAGCACCTCATTATCGTTAATGCCGAGGGATTTGAGCTCGTTGTTGGTTATTTTTTCTTTTTCCATTGCTGATTTGCCTTACTTTTTACATCCGATCTGCACAGCGGTAATGTCGCTCGTCGATTTACTCACCCGGTCATTGCTTCGCTCGACCACCCTCTCTTCCGCAAGCGGGAAAGAGGGGGTTTGCTAATTTCAACAATACAAAATAAAACCTCTTCTGCGCAATGTATTTGCGCAGAAGAAAATAAATCAATAAATTTCACAAATAAATCTATCAATAAATCCGATCCCGATAGCTATCGGGACGAAATTCCGACATCCGAAATCAACCCCATGCCCATCAACCGCAACGCCCTCATCCGCTACCGCACCATCGACAGCTGCCTGCAAAACCGTTACAAAAAGTGGACGCTGGACGACCTGATGGACGCCTGCGCCAACGCGCTGTACGAGTACCAGGGCATCGACACCGGCGTAAGCCGCCGCACGGTGCAGGCGGACATCGAGATGATGCGCGGCAATAAGCTGGGCTACGAGGCGCCTATCGTGGTGGTGGATAAGAAGTATTATACTTACGGCGATAAGGCCTACAGCATCACCAATATCCCCTTAAACAACCACGACATGCAGGTACTGGGCGAAGTTACAAGCTTGCTGCAGCAGTTTAAAGGCTTTAACCATTTTACCGACCTGAGCGAAATGGTTAGCAAGCTGGAGGACAAGATATACACCCAAAAAACGCACAGCCCGCCGGTGATCGATTTTGAAAAGAACGATAACCTGAAAGGGCTGGAGTGGATTGAGGCGATCCGCAAGGCCATTGTGGCGAAAAAGACGCTATCCGTTACGTACCAGAGTTTTAAGGCGCGCGAGGCCAGTACCTTTTGCTTTAGCGCGTATTTGCTGAAAGAGTATCGCAACCGCTGGTTTGTTTTAGGGCGGTCGCACCAGAAGAAAGCGCCGTTGCTGAACCTTGCGCTTGACCGCATACAAACTATTGAAGTGCATGAAGATGCCTACCGCGAAAACACGGAAATAGACCTGGCTACCTATTACAGCGATGTGCTGGGCGTAACCAAACAGCCCGGGCAGCGGGACGTAGAGGTTGTTTTTTGGATAGATAATGCCAGCGCGCCGTATGTGATCACGAAGCCGATACACCATACCCAGAAACTGCTAAAAGAAGAGGCTGACGGCAAAATATTCAGCATAAAAGTGATCCCGAATTTTGAGCTGGAACGTGAGCTGCTGGGTTTTGGCCCCAAGATGCGGGTGCTGGGGCCAAGAATACTGGTAAAGCAAATAAAACAGCAACTACAGCGGTCGCTGGATAATTACCTGCCGGAAAAGATGAGCACGAACCCGGACGTTTGAGTTTTTCCGGAGGTCCAAATTTGTATTTCTGTTAAAAAATATTCCAGATAAAACAAAAAAAAGATATTTAACGAAATAGCATGTTTATGTGAGTTGATTTTGTAAGAAAATAATCCCAACTTTCCTGAAAATCTGAATTGTTTGGAATGGCGACCTATTAACCGGTTTGATCGATTGAAATATGTGCAAGCTTAAACGTTTTTTTGTGCTGGCGGGATTAGTGTTATTTGCTGCCGCGAAGGGGCTGGCTCAAACGCCGGCGTTTACCTACACCCAATTTATGGACAACCTTACGCCGCTAAACCCGGCAGCCTCCCTGCTGGATAAGGCGGGCTCGGTGAGTTCCCTGGCCCGTAAACAGTGGGTGGGTATTGACGGCGCCCCGACGACTTACCTGTTGAACGCCAACCTCCCATTTGCCGACATTAACGGCGCTGCCGGCCTGATCATTTTCAACGACAATTTTGCCGTGGAGCACCAAACGGAAGTTAACGCCTATTTCGCCAAAGCCATCCAGTTAGGCGAAATCGATTTCCTGGCCGTTTCGCTAAATGCGGGGCTGCGCAACTATACCGCTTATTTTTCGCAACTGGATTCCAACGACCCCGAATTCAAGACCGACGTAAGGCAAGACAAACCGAATATTGGTTTTGGGGTAATGTACTATACCGATACCTATTATATCGGCCTTTCGGCGCCTGAGCTGACGATCACCAGCCTTGGTACCGCGTCGATACAAAACAACAATAATTTTGTAAATCACTATTATTTGGCTGGTGCATTTATAAGCGGCGCCCCTGATGACGATATTAAGCTTAAGCCGGCATTCCTGGTTTCCTATGCCAAAGGAACAAAAACTACGGCCGACATATCCGGAACGATTATTTTAAAAGATGTATTCGGCATTGGGTTTGATTACCGCACCAGCAACCAGGCCGCCGGCATCATGACCATCAACGTCGACAGCTTTCATATCGGCTACAGCTACCAGTTTAATGTCGCCTCCAGTGATCTGGGCGGCTTTAACATCCCCACCCACGAGGTAACCATAACCTACCGTTTTGGTCCGGGTGCGGCAACGCCGAAATTGCTATAGGGGTTGACGGTGAAGAAATCGTTCGGGAGAACCTCCGGCGAAAAACCGCTGATTTGTGTGGCTTGTATATAAATAATCCCAGGGTCTGACTCTTTTCAGGCGCCTAAAACGCTGATGAGGTATTCTACCTGGTTATCCCAGATGAGTTTGCGCTCGCTGATGGTTTCTTCGACTGCAAAATCAGTTATTGCCAGCGCCACGTCATTGGTAAGTTCGTCCTGCAATATCTCCATTTCAAAATAAAATTGCGGGTCATCATCAATCCACCTGAACCGCACCAGCTTATTTTCTTTTACAGTCAGCAGCTTTGCTTTTTGCTGCTCGTCATCCCAGGTAAAGGTGTAAACCTGGTCCTTTACACTTACATCATCAGCAAACCATTGCGTTAATCCATTCGGCTCATTTAAAAACCCGAAGAGTATGCGAGGGGATGATTTTATCTCATACTCGATAGTAAACTTTTTTTTATCGGACATGCAGGTTTATCGGATTGAGTAAGCGTGAGCCTTAAATGTGAACATTTTTTCTAAAGAAAACCAATTTTTGCTATATTTGCAAACCTTTTTAAAAGGGTTTGTAAGTTTATAAATATAAATGCGATAATAAGCAGAATATTGAACTTTGCAAGAAATATTTTATATCTCCGGCGGGGTAGTTCAGATGGTTAGCGCGTAGGATTCATATCCGCCTGAAGGCGGACGGCAGTTCTGAAAGAAACAAAATATAAAATCCGCCAATTGGCGGATAGTTCAGATGGTTAGCGCGTAGGATTCATATCCGCCTGAAGGCGGACGGCAGTTCTGAAAGAAACAAAATATAAAATCCGCCAATTGGCGGATAGCTCAGATGGTTAGCGCGTAGGATTCATATCCATCCGTCAAATTGCCGGATGGACGGCAGTTCTGAAAGAAACAAAATATAAAAACCCGGCGGGGTAGCTCAGATGGTTAGAGCGTAGGATTCATAACCCTAAGGTCGGCAGTTCGATCCTGCTCCCCGCTACAAAAGCCACCGAAAGGTGGCTTTTTCATTAAACGGATGTTCACGGTCTACGTTTTATATTCTCAA
>JABDHD010000060.1:0-17462 GCA_013285685.1 Bacteroidota bacterium | reverse complement strand
GGTCGGCAGTTCGATCCTGCTCCCCGCTACAAAAGCCACCGAAAGGTGGCTTTTTCATTAAACGGATGTTCACGGTCTACGTTTTATATTCTCAAAAATTCGATCAAATCTATATTGGCTTTACTTCCGATTTGGTCAACCGTTTTCTTTCCCATAATGAACTTGCAACTAAAGGCCACACTATAAAATACAGGCCTTGGGTGGTGGCTCATACCGAAGAGTATCAAACCAAAACTGACGCCATCAAAAGAGAAAACTATTTAAAATCTACCCAAGGCAGAAAATTCGCATGGAATATTATTCATGAGAAATTTGGCAACTCAGATGGTTAGCGCGTAGGATTCATATCCACCTAAAGGTGGTCGGCAGTTCGATCCTGCTCCCCGCTACAAAAGCCACCGAAAGGTGGCTTTTTCATTAAACGGATGTTCACGGTCTACGTTTTATATTCTCAAAAATTCGATCAAATCTATATTGGCTTTACTTCCGATTTGGTCAACCGTTTTCTTTCCCATAATGAACTTGCAACTAAAGGCCACACTATAAAATACAGGCCTTGGGTGGTGGCTCATACCGAAGAGTATCAAACCAAAACTGACGCCATCAAAAGAGAAAACTATTTAAAATCTACCCAAGGCAGAAAATTCGCATGGAATATTATCCGGGAGAAATTTGGCAACTCAGATGGTTGAAACGCTCCTCATGTTTTCTAAGTCGGTAAAATTCATTGTTTATCGTATTTTTGCCACATGACGACGGTACGAGTATACAATTATTCCCATTCCGGCGTTTATGCTCTGTTCCTGCCCAAAGGGTTGTCTCAATGAAAAAAATACACCTTTTAGTACTTAAATCATTCGTAAGGCCTTTCCTGGTCACATTTTCTATTGTGATGTTTGTGTTATTGATGCTGTTTTTGTTTAAATACATCGATGACCTGATCGGCAAAGGTTTTGCCTGGTACATAATTTTGGAGCTGATGATGTACGCATCGGCTACCAACGTACAGATGGCATTGCCCTTGTCGGTTTTGCTTTCCTGTATTATGACCTATGGCAGCCTGGGCGAAAATTATGAACTGGTAGCAATAAAAGCAGCCGGCATATCACTGCGCCGGGCTATGTATCCCATGGTTGCCGTTATCTCGTTGCTGGCTATTTCAGCCTTCTTATTTTCCGACTACATGCTGCCTAAGGCCAACCTTAAATACTACGCGTTGCTATACGACGTGCGGCAGCAAAAATCAGCAAACTTTTTGCCCGAGGGTGTTTTCAGCAATAGCTTTCCGGGCTTTTCCATCCGCGTAAAAAGAAAGGATGCCGACGGCCAAACGCTGCACGATGTGATGATCTACAGCCGCAAACCGGCGGATAATAATGCCGATGTTTTAATAGCGAAGGAGGGTAAAATGTACCGTACGCCGAGCGGTAATTTTCTGGTGATCAAGTTAAAGGACGGTGTAAAATATGCCGAGGCCGCCGGCGATGCCAGTTACAATGTACGCGAGCGCCTGACCCGCTATCGCTTTAAGGAGACAGAACAAAGGCTGGATATGTCGGCGTTAAAAATGACCCACACGGACGAAAGCGAATTTAAATCAGCTACCCAGATGATGAGCCTGAACCAGTTGAGCGATAATATTGCACTCATCAAGCGACAAATCGACAGCGGCATTACTGTAAATTATAAAGCCGTATCGTCCTATTTGAAATATTACTCGGTCCCCATCAGGAAAAACACGACAGAAAAATATGCCCCATCTGACGGCAGCGAGTTTGCAAAGGCAGATGTTCACCTGAAGATAAGCCAGCTAACCAATGGGGCGAGCGAAGCCCGTTCGGTACAGGAACTATTAAAGCGCCGGACAGACCTGGATAAGGACCTTATGCAAAATGAACAGCGGGCACGGCTGGAATACCAGAAAAAATTTACCTTATCGGCAGCCTGTATTGCACTGTTTTTGATAGGGGCGCCGCTTGGGGCCATTATCCGTAAAGGCGGCCTGGGTTTACCGGTAGTCGTTTCCGTTATCTTTTTCCTGTTTTACTATATCATCAGCACCATTGGCGAAAAGTACGTAAAGGATGGCGATCTTTCTCCGGTAACCGGCGCCTGGATTGCGATCGTTGTGATTACGCCAATCGGCTTATTCCTCTCCTACAAGGCTGCTACGGATTCGCAGATATTTGACATGGAGGTGTACAAACGGTTTTTCAACCGGATATTTAAACGCGGCGGCGAGAAAGCTCAAAGTTAATAATTGGTAAGGTTTTTTACCGGCGCCTGTCGGTAACCAAAGCAACCAATTTGCCTGCACGACAGTACTAATTTACAAAGCGCCGACCCAATTGCGCGCAATAACCGTTACTTTTGAGTGAAATTTGAAAAGGAAGCCGGGAACCAAAGGTTTTTAATATTATTTAAAAAAATATGGCCCCTAACCTCCAACGACTAATATTATGCTGAATACGATACCTGAAGCCATTGAAGCGATAAAAGATGGCAAAATAATAATTGTGGTTGATGACGAAGACCGTGAAAATGAGGGTGATTTTTTAACCGCAGCACGCAATGCAAGCCCCGAAACGATAAATTTTATGATCCGGAACGGACGCGGGCTGGTTTGCGCGCCTATCACCAGGAAACGGGCCGATGAGCTGAACCTGGAGCCAATGGTGAGCCACAACACCACCTCGCATGAGACGAATTTTACTGTTTCCGTCGATCTGCTGAAGGGCTGCACCACCGGCATCTCTGCGTCCGACCGTTCAAAAACCGTTTTGGCGCTGATTGATCCTGCAACCCAGCCAGAAGATTTAGGGCGGCCGGGCCATATCTTTCCACTGATTGCAAAAGATGGCGGCGTACTGCGCCGGTCGGGCCATACGGAAGCGGCTATCGACCTGCCGGTTATGGCGGGGTTTGAGCCTGCGGGCGTTATTTGCGAGATTATCAAGGAAGACGGCGAGATGGCGCGTTTGCCCGAATTGCTTGAGATTGCTAAGGAACTTGACCTGAAAATCGTTTCAATAAAGGACCTTATCGCTTATCGCCTGGCAACTGAAACGCTGGTGAATAAGATCGTATCGGTAAAGATGCCTACAAAATGGGGCGATTTTGATATGATCGCCTTTACCCAGGTAGATACGGGTGATAATCACCTTGCGCTTGTGAAGGGTAGCTGGGAGCCCGGTGAGCCCATTTTGGTAAGAGTGCATAGTTCGTGTGTAACGGGGGATATTTTTGGCTCCTGCCGCTGCGATTGCGGGCCACAGCTGCACAAGGCGATGGAAATGATAGACCGGGAGGGAAAAGGCATCGTGCTTTATATGAACCAGGAGGGCCGCGGCATAGGGCTGATCAACAAACTTAAAGCATATAGTTTGCAGGAGAATGGCCTGGACACCGTAGAGGCGAACATAAAACTTGGTTTTAAAATGGACCAGCGCGATTATGGCGTTGGCGCCCAGATATTACGCGACCTTGGCGTTACAAAAATGCGCCTGATGACCAACAACCCCAAAAAACGCGCCGGGCTGATTGGTTATGGCCTGGAAGTGGTTGAGAATGTTCCGATAGAAATCGCATCTAACCCGCATAACGAGGTGTACCTGAAAACCAAAAGGGATAAAATGAACCATGCGATCATGCTGGATCATTGATCATGCGAGTGAAGAACCAAGAGTCAAGAACCAAGAGTCAAGAAAAACACTGATAAGATGTTAAATTGGTCAGAAAGAACCAAAATCGGGTAGTTTTGATCTTTTATTTGGCCGCAAACCGGGCGGTACCCACCTTCTTATCTTGATTCCTGGCTCATGTATCTCGACTCTTACACAAACCGCTGATCTTTTATTTTTGTTTCGCCCCGGTTTCCGGCGCTGGGGCAGGTGCGGGCGTTTGTGTGCTGGGTACAGGAACTGGATTTACCTTTACAGGTATCTGTTTCTTTTCATGCGTTTTGAAGAAATTTCTCAAAAACTCTCCAAATGTGTCAAAGTCTCTTTGGTATACCAACCCCACCCCGTTTACATATTGTACGCCCAGGGCGTCGTTCAGGGTATTTAAGGTGGTGCTGTTAAGTACGCGATAAGAGTATTTTGCACTCAGATCGCCGTTTTTTCTGATTAGGTAGTCGGCCTCAAAATCTTTAGTAAGCTGGTTAAAGTTCGAATTGAAAAAATTAGTGTTGTTTTGAAAGAAAAGGTCGGAGCTGCCGATCGTCGAACTAAATAAGCTCCCGGTAAGAATAACGCGGTCTTTTAACCTGAACGATGCGCTGGCATCGTTAAACGAGCGGATATTCAGGTCGAAGTTCTTTACGTTTGATTGCGCGATGAGGCTGTTAAGCCGGTTAAATGCAAATTCGCTCACCGCTTCGCCCGCCGTACCCAAAACCTGGTTGGTGAGGTTATTATTCGCTCCATTGGCAAACTGGCGGCGCACAATTATACTCAATGCCTGTTGGCTGCGATTGTTCACATCCGAAAGATAGTTGCTCAAATCATCTTTTATGGAAGGATCAAGCGGAAAATTAAAATCGAAATCGATCACTGGCTGCAACAGCGATTTCGTTAGGATCAGGTCGGCCTGCACCAACTCAAGCGAATGCCCTTTAGGCGACTGCGATCCGGCAGCCTGGTACAGTGGCGCAATATCCGTGCGCACTTCATAAATCGCATTCAGGTTGATTGTGGCGTTGGACGGATTGCCTGTCCAGCGGATGGTGCCGCCCTGGTTTACCGAAAAGTTTTTGCTGATAAAGTTTTTGGCCGTAAACTCAAATTTACCCGAGCTGATCAAAAAGTCGCCAAACATCTCAAAATCACCCAGGCTGTTAATATTCAACTTCAGGTTCTTTGCCTGGCCGCTGCCCTCCAGCACGCCGTAATCAGTAGTTATTTTTACGGTGGTTTTTTCATCCACAGTCAGGTCAAAATTCAACGTCACGCCATTAAAGGCTTTTGGCTGTATATCTACCGGCTGCATCGGGTTATTGTGATTGACATAGGTGATAAAGTCATTGTCACTCACCGTTGCCGATGTGTTAAGCGGAATATTAAAAACCGTACCGGCATCGGTTTGCGCTTTGATATCAATGTTCATATTGTCTACCGGGCCGCTAAAACTAAAACGGCCGGTGGCATAGGCTGTTCCGTAGTACAAGTGGTTGTCCTTGAAAGATGTGTTTAAAGCCAGTAGTTTTTTAGCGTCAACATCCGCTTCAATATCCAGGTTGGCAAGGTCGGTCAGGTCCACCTTACCCGTAACTATGCCGGTGCCATTGCTGCTGTCCTTGATGATCATCCGGTTAAGATTGATCACACTGTTGTTCACGTTCAGCGTATCGGTTATGGTGTAGGGTGTTTTAAGGTAGTTAACGGTTACGCCTGTATTTGCTAAAATCACATTGCCGTTGAACAATGGCTTTGAAGCCGCGCCGGTAAGCTTCAGATCGGCTGAAACCGTACCTTTTATATTCGAAACCAGGTCCTTTATAAACGGTTCAAAAATAATAGCTTCGGTTTGGTTCATCTTTACGTTAAAATCCAGGTTGTTACCTGTTGCATCAGCCAAACGATACAAACCTTCGATGTTCATCGTTTCCAGGCCATGATTATGGATGTTAAGTTTTATGCCGGCCTGCTTCCGGTCGTTGTCCAGGTTCGATTCGATCTTTACATTTCCAACCAGCGTTTTATTCATGATCAATGAGTCGATACCGAGCAGGGCATCAACTCCGGGCGAACCAGTGATAGCAGTAAGCTTAACATCGCCATTAAGCGTCCCCTTCAAAAGTATCCCGCCCGACTTGGTCAGCTGGTCCAAATTGTTCATGTTAAATTTCTCGAACGATACCTTCAGCACATCCGCGGGATCGCTGGAAATAAAACCGTTTATAGTCGCTTTTTGGCGCCCGTTGGATAGCTCGAAGCCCGAAACTTCCGTCTTTCCGTTCAGCAGTTTGATGTTTACTTTAGTGGCCAGCCGCCAATCCTGGTGTTCCAGCATTACATCCGAGGGCAGCAGTTGCAGCCGGGCGGTGGTGTCCCGGCCAAACCTTACCAGGCCATACAAGTCGAGCGAGTTGACTGCGTTTTGATCCGACAGTTTGACGTTAAAATTTAAGCTGTCCCTTCGCACCGTGTTCACCACGGTTATGTTCTTGATAAACAGGCTGTCGCTGAAATTCACTCTGTTTAACGAGAGGTTAAGCGTGAGCAAATCGTTAGTGGTGTTTTCGTCAATAATAAAGTCGTGGAAGACAATCTTGCCCAATTGTATCGTTTTGATGTAAGCATTAAGGTCAGCTGTTTTGGCTTCGGAGTTGAACTGGCCGATAAAAGTCCCCTGGTCGGGTATTTTCAGGTCGGGCTTGAAAATGGCTATCAGTGGATTGGGGTCTTTAAGCGTTAAATTAAAAGCAAAGTTTTGCGGCTTTGGTGCGGCACTATTGGTTTGAAGCGATGGAATGTATTTTTTCAGCGTCGATTTAAAATAATCCGGCAGCGTGGGCACATCAAAACTTCCCTTTATGTAACCGTCCATTACATCCGACCGCAGGCTGATCATCCTGGAGCTGCCTGAGCCTGTGGACGATAAAATAACGGAGTCGATCGGGTAATTATTCCGCGGGTCTATCACCCTTGAGGTTCGCAGGGCCAGGTTGCCGGTCAGGTTATTCAGGGTATTGCCCGAAAATTTGGCCGACAAAAAAGTGCTGAAGCTTACGGTGTCGTCCAGCAGTTTCAAATCATGTAAGTGCGCGGTATTGATATTTGCGGTAAAATCGTAAGCTGGCAGGGAGTTGTTCAGATCGACACTGCCGTTGAGATTAACGTTTAGGTTTTTGTCACCGACCGTTACTTTGGCGGTCGCCACCTTTTTGTTGAACGACCCTTTGATGGTTAGGGTGTGGTAGTCGTAATTCTTAAAAGCCACATCGCTCACTTTTGCATCCAGGTTTGCATTTAAGTTTTTCAGGTCGTCGCCGCTGCCGTTTACATCGGCAGTTAAGGTTGTACGGCCCAGATCGCTTGCCCCGATGAGGCTGCCCAGGTCGAACGCATAGGTATCCAGTTTTCCGCTGTATGACGGGATGCCGGCCTTGTTGATCTTCAGGTTGATATCCGAATCGAAGCGCCCGAGCCTGGTTTTAAAAGTCCCATAGGCCACAAAATCATTTTGAAGGCCGGTAAACCGGCCGTTAAAGTTGATGTTCCCAAATTTGGCCAGGATATCCGGCGTGAGCTTTCCTGTTTTCCCGCTGAAATTGCTCAACAGGTAGTCCATGTCGGCTTTGTTGGTTGCAATTTCTTCGAAGTCAAGATCAAGGAAAGTATTTTCCCAATTTGGCAGCCCGCGGAGGTTGAAATTGCCCTTAACATAAGTGGCTTTACCGCCCGTTATCAGCAAGTCTTTTGCCCTCAGGTTGTTTACATAACCCGTTATTCGCCCGTTAAGGCCCAGGTCGAATTTAGTATGCGCCAGGCCATCCGTAAAATAGGCTATATCGCTTGAGGAGATTTGCGAAGATTTAAAATCACCATCCATAAAAACCCGCTCTTCAATTTGGTCAAAATCATCAAACGACTTAAACTTCATCCTGAAGTAGTTTTTAATACTGGAGTGATTGGTTAAAATGTATAGGTTTTGGGCAATTATCTGGTTGGTGTCAACAGTGGCATCGGCATTGAACTTTTTAAGGTTGAAACCGCTTTTTGCTTCATACAAGCTCAGGTTGGTGACGTTTCCTTTGAAAGTATGGTGCACCAGGTCCATGTTTTTGATGGTGGCGCTAAAGTTATGTATATCAACATCGTCAAAGTTCACCTGGCGCATAAAGGTGTCCCTCAGCATGTTTTTATACCGGAAATGGAATTTATTAAAAACCACTTTTTCAAATTTCACCTGCCAGGGCTTTGACTGCGTGGCCGTTCTTGCAGTAACAGGTGTTGAACTGAAATAGTCGATGATGAACTGAAGGTTGGATCCGCCTTTCTGCTTCTTCAGGTAGAACGACCCTTTGTCGAACACTACTTTACTAAGATCGAGCTGGCGTTTTTCGATACTGCCGAAAAGTGAGAAACCATCAATATCGACGGTTAGCTTGGGCAGGTTGAGCAGCGTATCCTTTTGCTTATCCAGCACGGTAAGGCTGTCGATGGCTACCGAAGTAAATGGCTGTAAATAAAGCCCTTTGATATCAACGGTGGTGCCCAGTTTTTCGGATAAGTAGCCGGCGGCCTTTTTTGCGGCCCAGGTTTGCACCGGCTTATACTGGAACAACAGCAACAGTATGCTAATCATCAGCAGGATAACCAATACAATACTGAGCGCTATTTTGAGTAGTTTTTTAATAACTTTGCAGTTTAGTTATTGAGTTAATGAATTATTGATTTACTGATTGAACAATGTTTTAACACAAATAACGCAATTAGGTTTAATGCCAAATTTAAATCAATGTTGTTGCTTTCCTGATATTTCGAAAAGTGCAATAATTTATGAAATCACCAACTCAATAATTCAATAACTCAATAACTCAATAACTCACTAATTCACTAATTGCTCATGCCTATAATCCTTGCCATCGAATCATCCTGCGACGAAACATCGGCTGCCGTATGTGTTGACGGCGGGATATTGAGCAATATTATTGCCAATCAAACCATCCACGAGGCGTATGGCGGCGTGGTCCCCGAGCTTGCCTCAAGGGTTCATCAGCAAAACATTGTCCCCGCTGTACAACAAGCTTTACAGGCTGCAAAAGTAAACAAAAATGATGTGGATGCTGTAGCCTTTACCCGCGGCCCCGGTCTTTTGGGTTCGTTATTGGTTGGCGTCTCATTTGCAAAGGCTTTTGCATTGGCCAAAAACATACCGTTGGTTGAAATAAACCACATGCAGGCCCATGTGCTGGCACATTTTATCGGCGATAACAAGCCCTCATTTCCATTTTTATGCCTTACTGTTTCGGGCGGACATACCCAAATTGTTTTGGTGAAAGATTACTTCGATATGGAGGTGATCGGCCAAACGCTTGACGATGCGGCCGGCGAAGCCATGGATAAAACCAGCAAAATTTTGGGTTTGCCCTATCCTGGTGGCCCGCTGATCGATAAATATGCCCGTTTGGGTAACCCAAATGCATACCAGTTCCCCGAGCCGCAGATACCCGGGCTGGATTTTAGCTTCAGCGGGTTAAAAACAGCCATCCTTTATTTTATCAGGGCCCATGTGGCTGCTGATCCGGATTTCATCCAAAAAAATCTGAATGATATTTGCGCGTCGGTTGAAAAGCGTATAGCCACCATTTTATTAAATAAATTGAGCAAAGCCGCTGTTGCTTATGGCATAAAAGATATAGCTTTGGCCGGCGGTGTATCGGCCAACACGGGCTTGCGGCATGGTTTGATCGATTTGTGCGAAAAGAACGGCTGGCGCAGCTTTATACCCAAATTGGAATACTGTACCGACAATGCCGCTATGATAGCCATTGCCGGTTATTATAAATATTTAAAAGGCGAATTCACCGGGCAGGACGTTGCGCCCCTGGCGAGGATGCCTTTTTAGTTCATGGTTCATAGTTGATAGTTCATAGCAGATCCTACAGCTTTCCTACTATGAACTATGAACTATGAACCATGAACCATGAACTATGAACCAGCAATTAACTATGAACTAAAAAAGGTATGACCGCAGCATCCATCATCTTCTGGCTGGTATTTGTACTGCCATTTATCGCATTTTTGGTTTGGCTTATGCGCCAGGACAAGCGCAAGGGCAAATCGGGGCTTATTGTTTTAGCTATTATCGTTGTTGTGGGCATTGTTTACATGTACTGGAAAACGAAAGGGCAATAGCGATATGCTTGTTTGGTTTTAAAATTAACCACAAAGGACACAAAGGTTTCACTAAGATAACAAAGCCTTAATAGCGGGCTATTTTGGTGCGGCTTTGCGCAAATACTTAATGACCTTTCGATAAAATTTGTCAATAACTGCTTGTAATCATCCAGAATAATCCCACCGCCTATATCTTGAAGCGACAGGCCTTTGAGCCCTTTGTGAAGTCCTTCGTGCCCTTTGTGGTAAAAAGTTAACCGCAAAGATTTTTACCTGTTTAGCACATTTATCCCATTTATCGCCAAAAAAATAACGCCCGCATTTTGTAATCAAAATATTTTATACTTTTAACTGCATTTACACATCAAACCTACCAATGTTATGGGGCTATTTAGCAAGTTAATGAACGAATTTGTCGACATCATCGAATGGGTTGACAATACCACCAATACACTGATCTGGAAATTCCCGCGCTATGATAACGAGATCAAGATGGGCGCCAAGCTCACCGTACGCGAATCGCAGGCGGCCATTTTTATGAACGAGGGGACCATCGCCGATATTTTCGGCCCGGGGATGTACGAGCTGACCACACAAAATATGCCGATCATGAGTACACTCAGGGGCTGGAAATATGGCTTTAACAGCCCTTTTAAAGCCGATGTTTATTTTGTGAGTATGCGGCAATTCACCAACCAAAAGTGGGGCACCCAAAACCCGGTGATGCTGCGCGATGCGGAGTTTGGGCCGGTAAGGCTCCGGGCTTTTGGATCATATAACTTTGCGGTGAGTGACCCGAAAGTTTTTCTGACTCAAATTTCGGCTACGAACCCTGATTTTTATACTGACGACATCAATGAGCAATTGCGTAACATCGCCGTTTCGCGCGGGATGGACGCGATCGCACAATCGAAGATATCCGTTTTAGACCTGACTGCTAATTACGACGTAATATCAAAACTGATCACCGATAAAATACAACCGGACTTTGCCGAAATGGGGCTTAACCTGAAGAAGTTCCTGGTTGAAAATATTTCCCTTCCGCCGGAGGTGGAGGCAGTGCTGGATAAGCGCAGCGAGATGGGCATCATCGGCAACCTGGGCGCCTATGCGCAGTTCCAGGCGGCAAATGCTATCGAAGAATCGGCGC
This sequence comes from Bacteroidota bacterium, assembly GCA_013285685.1. Classification (GTDB taxonomy): domain Bacteria; phylum Bacteroidota; class Bacteroidia; order Sphingobacteriales; family Sphingobacteriaceae; genus Mucilaginibacter. Next base: position 6,467 of record JABDHD010000060.1, on the reverse strand, counting down.
AAAACTCCATCGGCGGCAACCTGGGCGCTGCAGGCATGGGCCTGGGCGTGGGAGCGGCGATGATGGGGCAGATTGGCAACATCTTTCAACCCAACCAGGTGAGTCCGTCTGCGGGAGGTCAAAGCACAGGGCCAGATGTATATCATCATCAGCGCCACCAAATCGCTGGCACAGGATACCACCAACAAACTGGGATCCTGGGACTTTGGCAAGCTGGTAAATTATGATGAAAGATATGTGAGCGGTTTCCGCTCTGAAACTTACCAGGCCACGCCGCAGGAAGCATTGGAAGTAGCTAAAAAATCGATGACGCCCATGATCAACCAAACCATTTACCAGGATATTGGCGGCGATGAACAGCAGATCACCGGGTCGACCACACAATTGGATGATATCGGTATTAAATACGTATTGCTGCCCATCTGGATCAGCTCATACGTTTACAAAAACAAAACCTACCAGTTTGCCATCAACGGCTATACCGGCCAGGTAAGCGGTAAGCGGCCATTCAGCCCCGGGAAGATCATTGCATTGGTGCTGGTGATTTTGATCGTAATTGCGCTGATTTTCTTTTTGGTGAGTAAGGGCAGGCATTGATAGCGGGCCGTCGCAGACTTCAAATCATATTGGCAGTCGAAATCAAAAACAAACGTCCGAACCGTTAATGCCCCGGACGATTCTTTAAAAACCGATAATATAAACCGGCGTTGTTATTTGTTTAGATAGGTTATAAAAAGATTTCCATCGTAGCCGGTTACAACGTTGCCGTTTTTGGCGACGATATAAGGCGCATTGGTTTGCGTTCTGATCGAGCTGATCAGCTTAACGGAAGCCGTTATGCCCGTTGATTGGTACAAGCCGGTAAATACATTTTCAAAATAGTAATTGCCATCGCTTTGGATACTGAATAGGTGCAAAAAGTAAAATGGCGCGCTAAATAATTCAGTGTAAGTTGCGCCATTATCCTTCGACAAATAGAGCCCGGCGTTTGGAGAGCCGCCGATGACTTTATAGTACCAATTATTATTATCTACATAAAAGCCGAAATCATCTTCACCTTGAGGTTTCGATATAGCAGACCATGTACCGCCGTTATCTGTTGATTCGTAAATTGTTCCGCCTTCGCGGCCCGCAACGTACAAATTCCCGCTTTTATCCTCTGTCGGGCTGCCAAAATCTTCGTCGTCGCCGCCGTTAGCACCGGGTACAGGGAAACCGGAGGAGGGAGTCCTTGCCCAGGTTTGTCCTTTATCTAAAGATACGGAGACGTCACCTGGCGTAGTTATTATCAGCTTACCGTTTGGTGTACAAATACCTGCGCTTATGTTTGCCGTACTGAATGGTGGACTACTCAATTGCGTCCAGGTTTGCCCGGCGTCTTTCGAGTAAAATGTACCTTCATTATATGCAAATGCGTATAGTTCGTCGCTTGGTGATGATAGTATCAAGCTAAATTCGTGATTATTGCCTAAGTCGTTAAGCGCATACCAGCTTGCGCCATTGTCGTCCGAATAGCGGATATAACCTTTGTCCTGATAACAGGCAAAAAGCTTGCCGGTACTAAGCTTACAAATGGCCGCTACTGTGAGGCCTCCTACTATTGAACATGCCGAGTTATGCCAACCCGGACCGGGCGCAATGCCGGTACCTGTGGCTGTTGCCGAATCAACCTTTTGATTCTGGGCATTTAATGCGTATGCTTTTACAGTTTGCTGACCAACGTCGCCGGCCAGGCGCCAGACATAGCTGGTTGTACCGTCAGCTTGAGTAGTCTCGATTAAGGTAAGGTCCTGGTTGCATCCCGATCCCTGAAATTCAACGTTGTAACCAGCAACCGGATTGCCATTTTGCGTCACCTTGACGACAATTAAATTTGCCAGCTGCAATCCCACGGTATCTGCTTGCCCGCTGCCGCTCACTATTTCAATTTTAACCGGCGCCGGAGTGTTGTTTTTTGGCCCGTTGTCAGAATTGTTGCTTTTTGAACATCCCAAATACAGTACAGCGATGGTGGCAAGGGGTATGATAAGGTTTTTTTTCATATTAAATGAATTCTTTATAAATATACGAAAAATTGAATAAAAAGAAAAAAAATTTCCTGTAAAATAAAAAGCTCCCGGATGCAATCCGGGAGCTCAAAAAATCCTGCAAATCTTTAAAATCTTATAAATCGTGTCTAAATCGTGTCCTACTTGCCGCTGCCCACCTGCATCGGGTTAACCGTACCGGTTGCGCCGCCGCGGGCTGCCTGCCGTTGTTTAAACACCTGGAACTTGGATGGCTCCGGCAGCTTACCCCAATAGTTGTTGCTTTCGTCAATATCGCAGGTTTCGCGGTACGGGTCGAGTTGGATCGACGCTACTTCCTTATCCTGCACATAAAACTTGGATACGTGCTTTTCGTTCAAACGCCATACCTGGGCAGGGATACGGTCGATGACCTTGGTGCCGTCGGTGTAGGTAAACTGAACGATGATCGGCATTACCAGCCCGCCCTTGTTGCTAAAGTTGAGCTCGTAAAAATATTTGTTGGCATATTTTTGCTTTTCATCAGCCGTTAGCGGCTCGGGAGTGCGGTCGGCCATTGTTTTGGCTTTGGTCATGTCCCTGAATTTGGAGCTGTCCACCGATGCCAGGCCGCGATCATATCTCCAGTAGAAATCACGCATGGAGGTGTCCTTGTCTACATAAAACTGTATCTTTTTATCCTCCCGGTTCCTGATCTTCGAGATGTCGTCGTAGTTATTTACGATTGGCGCAGCCACTTTATTACCATTGCCACCCGGCCCGCGACCCTGGCCAAATTGTGCAGGCAGGTTGCCGTCCATATCAGCCCTGGCAACTTTTACCGAGTCGAGCGAAATATCGCAGGGGTCGGTGCCGTAAAACCAGCCGCGCCAAAACCAATCCAGGTTTTCGCCGCTGGCGTCTTCCATCGTGCGGAAGAAATCTGCCGGGGTGGGGTGCTTAAATTCCCAGCGACGTGCATATTCTTTAAACGCAAAGTCGAACAGCTGGCGGCCCATAATGGTTTCACGCAAAATGTTCAATGCCGTAGCCGGTTTGGTATAGGCATTCGGGCCGAAACGTACTATATCTTCCGAGTTGGTCATAATCGGCTCCAGCTCATCTTTCGGCAGCTTCATATAATCCACCTGGGTATATGCCGCACCCTTTTTGCTTGGGAATTTGTTGTCCCAAAGCTCTTCGGTAAGGTACTCCACAAAGGAGTTCAGACCTTCATCCATCCAGGTCCACTGGCGTTCGTCGCTGTTTACGATCATCGGGAAAAAGTTGTGGCCCACTTCGTGGATGATCACACCGATCATGCCGTTTTTGGTGCTTTCGCTGTAGGTGCCGTCTTTTTCGGTACGACCGTTATTAAAGCAGATCATCGGGTACTCCATTCCGTTGGATGCCTCCACGCTTTGCGCTACCGGGTAGGGGTAATCAAAAGTAAAATGCGAATAGGTTTTAATGGTATGCGCTACCAGCCGGGTTGAGTATTTGGCGTACAGGCCGTATGCCTCTTTACCATAATAGCTCATGCACATGATGTTTTTGCCGCCAACGGTTTGGTTCATCCCGTCCCAAATAAATTTGCGGGAAGATGTCCAGGCGAAGTCGCGTACATTATTGGCCTGGAAAACCCAGGTTTTTGTGGCCGTGCTGGGGTGTGTTTCCCGGTATTTGGCCTCGTCGAGCGTAACAATTTGCACTGGCGCCGAAGCAGCCTTTGCCTGGTTGTATTTTGCCAGCTGCCCGGCGGTTAATACGGCCGCATAGTTAAGGCACTCCCCGGTTCCGCCCACCACGTGGTCGGCCGGAACGGTCATTTGTACATGAAAGTTGCCGAAGGTCAAAGCAAACTCGCCCCTGCCGGTAAACTGGTGGTTTTGCCATCCCTGGAAATCGCTGTACACGCACATGCGCGGGTACCACTGCGTCATGGTGAACAGGTAGTTGCCGTCGCCGGGAAAAAACTCATAACCACCGCGACCACCCATGCTTAGCCGGTCGCTTATTTTGTAGCTCCATTTTATTTTAAAAATGGTGTGCTCACCGGGCTTCAATTGCGCCGGCAGGTCAAGGCGCATCATGGTTTTGTTGATGGTATAGGGTATGGCTTTACCCAGTGCATCGGTAATACTCACAATTTTATCGCCGTAACCATTATCTGCAGTGTCTATCTGTGCCCGCTCCAGCGCCATGGTGCTGGCCACCCTTGGCATGGTGCTGCTGCTTTGATAGTTGGCATTGTTGATATTGCTATGCTGGTTCTCGTCAAGCTGCATCCACAAATAATCCAGCGGGTCGGGCGAGTTGTTGTAATAGGTGATCGTTTCCGAACCCGTCAGTTTCAGTGCTTTCTCGTCGAGACTGCACTTAATGTCATAGTCGGCCTTTTGCTGCCAGTATTTGGCGCCCGGCGCCCCGCTGGCGGTCCGCTGCTCATTCGGCGTAGGCATTATGGTGCCCAACTGCTCAAACTTGTTGCCGTGGTTGCTGCCCGGGTTGTTGTGAATGTCCTGGGCAAGTGCAGCGCCGGCAAACGCGCAGCAGATCAGTAATGAAGTAGCAATTCTTTTCATTTTAATAAACAATTAATGGTCAGTTATTAAGTCCGGAAGTCGGAATCCCGATAGCTATCGGGACCGAAAGTCCGGAAGTTGCATTTAGTATTTAATCGGAACTTTACGTTTCCCGCCAACATTTAGCCCCCTCTAAATCTCCCCCGGCAGGGGAGACTTTAAAAAGACTAGCAGACAAAATCATTCGACATTCCGACTTCCGTATTCAATAAATCCGAAATCGAAATTCCGAAATCCGAAATCAAAATGGCAGCCTATCCAGCGCCATCTTTACCGATAACGCAAACACACCGCTCGAAAGGAAAAATATCCAGTCCCTTCGCTTTATTTTTAATCCGTATAAGAACAAAATGCTGACGATCAAAATAATGGCCACGCAAAATATCTGGCCAACTTCAAGCCCCACGTTAAAACCGAACAGGCCCCAGCCGATGGTTTGGTCCTTTGCCAGCATAATGCGTATCGCGTTGGCAAACCCCATCCCGTGTATCAGCCCGAAACACAAGGCAAGATAATAATTTATCCTTGCACTTGCGCCTTTCTTGTCTACCTGTAAAATATTATTCAGCGCCGTTAAAAAGATGGTGCAGGGGATTAAAAACTCCACCCATTTGCTGCTGAACCGGATAATATCATACACGCTCAGCGCCAGTGTAAGCGAATGCCCGATGGTAAAGGCCGTCACCAGGATGAGCACCTTTTTTATGTCGCTGATGGTATAAACGCAGGCCAGTGCCAGGATAAACAGCTGATGGTCTAAAGCATCCTTGCTGATAATATGTTCCCAGCCCATCTTAAAATAAAAACCAAAGTCGGACATTGCGAACTCAGCGTTGAAAGCACTAATTTAGGACGTTTTTTTAACAACAAAAACAGCCGTGCACTATGGGGGCATTTATTTATAAACCGCTATTATATTGTTACATTATGTTCCTGGGTTCGATGATGCCGATGCCACATAAAGTCAAGGTATTTCACCCCATCCATGTCAGCACCAGCAATATTGAATACAATAGCAAGGACAACAAGTTTGAGGTGATCTGCACCCTATTTACCGACGACTTTGAAGCGGCCCTTGCCAAACAGTACAATGCTAAAACCGACCTGAACAAGCAGGAAATGCATGCCGCCATGGATGTACTGGTAAAACAATACATCGCCGCCAATTTAAAGCTCAGCGCGGATAATGCCCCGGTAAAATTAAACTATCTGGGTTTCGAGATCAACCGCGAAGCTACGGATGTTTACCTGGAATCGGACAAACTGCCGCTGGTAAAAAAGGTTGACGTGGATGCAAGCCTGATCTACAACCTGTTTGACGACGAGATTAACATTGTGCACATAATTGTAAACGGCGTAAGGAAAAGCGAGAAAGTGAATTACCCGGATAAAAGGGTGGAGCAGGTGTTTTGAGGGTGAGGGGGTTGGGTGAATTATTCAGTTTAAAGCAAGGGAAATGATAGGATTCTATATTTAATTCTTTAGAAAAATGTAACTTAAAATAATCGTCACAATTACACAAATTACAGGTATATAAATTTGGTAAATTACACCCTTTAGCTTTTCTTGAATGTGCTCTTTTTTTGCTTTTTCAAAGGAGGGGGTCAAACTCTGTAATGTCTTAAACCAATCATGAAGGATAATAATTACCTCATCATTGCCAATTACACTTAATTCAGGCGTTTTATTGTTTTGTCTTACCGACCTTATGTCTGCTATTTGTTCCGCAAAAGTCGAAATCCCAGGTAAAATTTCTTGGTAATATTTTGGACATACTTTGCAAATTACTGCAGTATTGTAATTAATGGAGTAAGAGTGTATTTTTTCTGTGAGTAGTTCAGTAAGAATGCTAAAAACGTCATAATAAGCTCTAAAC
>JABDHD010000059.1 GCA_013285685.1 Bacteroidota bacterium | reverse complement strand
AAGGCTTTTTTTGATGTGCTGCTTTCGCAAAAACAGCTGCAAATATTAAATGAGGATATCGTAAGGCTGCAGCGCAGCTTAAAAGACGCGTACAACCAGTACCAGGCGGGTGTTGTGGATAAAACAGACTATAAGCAGGCTACTATATCCCTCAACAATTCCATCGCATCGCGCAAACAAACCCTTGAAGCGATAAACAGCAAGCTGGCGTACCTCAAACAGATCATGGGCGTTTCAAAAGACCATAATTTAATATTATCGTATGACACCACCAGGTATGAACAGGAGGTATCGATAGATACTTTGCAAAGCCTGAACGTGAATAACAGGATCGAATACAAATTATTGCAAACGCAAAAAAACCTGCAAAATTTAAATGTGAGCTATTATAAATGGGGGTTTCTACCCTCCTTGTCATTCCAGGGCAGCTATAATTTGAATTATTTGAGCAACCATTTCTCGACGCTTTATAATTCGAGCTTCCCCGATTCGTATGCCGGCCTCACGCTTGACATCAATATTTTTACGGGCACCAAACGCTTGCAGAATTTAAGTAAGGCCCGCCTGCAGGTGAGCCGCACCGACCTGGATATTGAAAATACCGAAAACACGATCAATACAGAATACGTGCAGGCGCTGGCCGACTATAAAAGCAATTTCACCAATTATCAGCTTATCAACCAAAACGTGGGGCTGGCAAAGGATGTATATAAGGTGGTAAGCCTGCAATATCGCGAGGGGATTAAAACTTATTTGGATGTGATCATCGCGCAGGCCGACCTGCGGACGGCTGAATTGAATTATTATAATGCCTTGTTCCAACTACTTTCCAGTAAAATTGACCTGGAAAAAGCGCTCGGTATATTAAATGTGCCTTAACTATTGAATATGAAAGCTAAAAACATACTCATTTCGGGACCGCTACTATTGTTGCTGTTTGCATCGTGCAAGCAAAAAAATAATGCGCCCGCTGCGCTGCCGCCCACGCCTGTTTACGTCACCGGGGCTAAGGTAGCCGATGCGGTATACTATGATGAATACCAGGGCACCGTGGTAGCGCTAAACTCGGTTGAGCTGCGCAGTGAAGTTTCAGGGTTCATTACCGGCATATTTTTTAAGGAAGGCGATGTGGTAGCTAAAGGTAAAGAGCTTTACGAAATTGACCGCCGAAAATACGAAGCCGCTTATCAGCAGGCCGTGGCGAATTTGGAAAGCGCGAACGCAAACCTGGTAAAGGCCCAGAAAGATATTGACCGCTATAATATGCTGTTGGCGAATGATGCGGTGGCGCGGCAAACTGTGGACCAGGCGCAAGCGGCTTACCAAACCAGCAAAAGCCAGGTGGATGTGGCCAAAGCGGGTGTTTTATCGGCAAAAACCGACCTGGAGTATTCTCTTATTACAGCGCCGTTTACCGGGCGCATAGGTATTTCGCAGGTGAAGCTGGGCGCACAGGTAACGCCGGGAACCACGCTGTTAAATACCATTTCCAGCGAAAACCCGATAGGGGTTGATGTGGTGATTGACGAAGAGCAGATCAGCCGTTTTTACGATCTGCAGAAAAGAAGCACCGATTCAACGTTCAAACTACAACTGGCGGACGGAACCCAATACACCAAACCGGGGAAAGTTTTGGCGATTGACAGGGGAGTGGCCAGCGGTACCGGTACGATCACAGTGAGGATACAGTTTGCTAATGATGGAGACTTGCTTAAAGATGGTATGAGCTGCGTATTAAAAGTATTGAACAGCGAATCGGGTGAACGTATACAAATACCCTACAAAGCAATTTCGGAGCAAATGGGCGAGTTTTTTGTTTTTGTGGCGCAGGACACGATCGCTCATCAGCATAAGGTTAAACTTGGGCCGCGCATCGGCAGCGACGTGGTGATCATGTCGGGCATACAGGAAGGGGATAAGGTGATCACCGATGGATTCCAGCGTCTGCGCGACGGCGGCAAAATTACGCTGGGCACAGGTGCACCGGCGGCTGGAAATGGGAAAAAGAAGTCCTGAGTCTAAAGCCGTAAGTCTAAAGTCAGATTTTATTTATTTTCTACTTTGGACCCGAGACTTTCGACTTAAGACTTTCGACTTAAGACTTATAAAATATGATCGCAGATACCTTTATACGCAGGCCGGTTACGGCAATAGTTATATCCATTGTAATTGTGGTGGTAGGAATTTTGTCTATCACCAGCTTACCGATTGGCCAATACCCTGAAATTACGCCGCCGACGGTGCAGATCACTGCATCATACAATGGGGCGGACGCGCAAACCGTTGAACAAACCGTTGCTACCCCTATCGAAGTGCAGGTAAACGGTACGCCCGGGATGACCTACCTGCAAAGCAACAGTACCAGCAACGGCCAGATGACCATGACCGCCAACTTTGAGGTGGGTACCGATATTAATATTGCTGCGCTGGATGTACAAACCCGGGTGGGCATTGCCGCGCCGGCTATTCCGCAGGATGTGCAACGGCTGGGCGTCGTGGTTCGCAAGCGTAACCCAAGCATTTTGTTACTGGTCGCTGTGTACTCGCCGAAAGGCAGTCACGACGTCACCTTCGTGGATAATTACACCAATATTTTTGTTAAGGATGCCTTGAGCCGTACCAAGGGTGTGGGCGATGTATTTACCCGTGCCGACGATTTTAGTATGCGCGTATGGCTGAAGCCCGATAAACTCGCTGCTTTCGGTATGACGGCAAATGACGTAGTGGCCGCTTTGAATGAACAAAACGCGCAGGTTGCAGCTGGCGTGGTAGGTGTTCCGCCGCAGGAAAAAGCGCAGCCTTTTGAATACTCGGTTTTGGTGCAGGGGCGGTTATCTACTCCAAAAGAATTTGACAACATTGTTGTAAAAACTACGCCCGGTAACGGGGCGGTGGTGCATTTAAAAGATGTTGCCCGCGTGGAGCTGGGTAAGTTCAACTACTCAGGTAATTCTTTTGTTGATGGTAAAAGAGCTTCGTACCTACTGGTTTACCAGGCGCCCAACAGCAACGCGCTGGAAACTGCCGACAACGTTTATGCCACCATGGATGAATTGAAAAAGACCTTTCCTGAAGATATCGCTTATGTAGTGCCTTTTGAATCGATCACCGTAGTAAAGGTTTCCGTTAGTGAAGTTGTTAAAACACTGCTGATCGCGCTTTGCCTGGTTATTTTGGTGGTATTCCTGTTTTTACAAAGCTGGCGTACTACGCTGATCCCGGTTTTAGCTATCCCGGTGTCGATTATCGGAACATTTATATTTTTCATCCCATTGCATTTTACCATCAATACACTAACGTTATTTGGTTTTGTGCTGGCGATTGGAATTGTTGTTGACGATGCCATTGTGGTGGTGGAAGCCGTGCAGCAACATATGGATGAGCAGGGCATGTCGCCAAAAGAGGCCACGATACACGCGATGAAGGATATTTCAGCGCCGGTAATTGCCATCGCGCTTATATTGGCGGCGGTATTTGTGCCGGTTGGGTTTATCCCGGGCATAGTGGGAAGGCTTTACCAGCAATTCGCCATTACCATTGCCATTTCGGTATTGATCTCGGCTTTCGTCGCTTTATCGTTAACGCCGGCTTTGTGTACGTTGATCCTGCGTCCGCATAAGATCGACGAAAAATCAAAAGGGCTCAATAAGTTCTTCTACAAATTTAACGAATGGTTTGGCCGGGTAACCGGGCGTTACCGGAACGGCGTCCACAAGGGCATTAAAAAGCCGGTATTTATTATTGTCATCCTGGTTTGTATTATGGTTGGCGCTGTGCTCTTATTTTGGTACAAACCTACTGGTTTTATCCCGCTGGAGGATGACGGCCGTATCTACGTAACTTATGACCTGCCCGAAGCATCTTCGACCCAAAGAACTGTTACGGTACTGCACCAGATGATGAACATGCTCGACAGTGTGCCCGGCATACTCCATTATGCAGCCCTGGGTGGCTTAAACGCGGTAAGCTTTGCCAGTAAATCAAACAGCGCCACCATATTTGTGCAATTAAAACCCTGGGACCAACGTACCACGGACGAGACGCAGATAGGCGCTATTATTGCCAATATCCAAAAAAGGACCGCGCGGTTTAAAGAAGCCAGCGTATTGGCTATTCAGCCGCCGGCTATACCGGGCCTGGGCAGCAGCGCCGGTTTCTCCTTCATCCTGGAACAAAAACAGGCAGGCACCGATCTGAAAACCTTCCAGGGTGTGCTCAGGAAGTTTCTCGACACGATGAATAAACGCCCCGAAATTGCAAGGGCATTTTCCTTTTTTACAGCCAGCACGCCGGCCTATCAACTGGTAGTGGACCGTGAAAAGGCTAAGAAACTTGGCGTTTCGATAAGTGATATTAATTATGCGCTGCAAACCTATATGGGCAGCACCTATGTGAACGACCTGACCCTTTATGGCCGTACGTTTCACGTTTTGGCCCAGGCCGATACCAACTACCGCGCCCGGATCGAGGATATCGGGCAGTATTTTGTGCGCAACTCGGCTGGAACGATGGTGCCGTTGAGTACGCTTACATCTTATAAGATGATAGAAAATGCTCCGCTCATCTCGCATTACAACCTTTTCAGGTCGGCCGAGATCGACGGTACCACTAAACCGGGCTATAGCAGCGGCGATGGTTTAAAAGCGTTAACCGCAGTCGCCGACGGGACCTTGCCACAGGGTTTCGGTTACGAATTTTCGGGTTTAAGCCGCGAAGAGATTATTTCGGGCTCCAAATCGGTATACATTTTTATGCTGTCGATTGGTTTTGTGTTCCTGTTTTTGGCTGCACTGTACGAAAGTTGGTCGGTGCCATTTTCGGTGCTGCTGGCCGTTCCCCTCGGGGCATTCGGCGCCATCCTTTTGCTCACTTTTAAAAGTACTATCGACAACAATATTTATGCGCAGATCGGTTTGATCACGCTGATCGGTTTGGCCGCCAAAAACGCCATCCTGATTGTGGAGTTTGCCAAAGAGCGCGTAGACCGCGGCATTGAATTGGAAAAAGCGGTGCTGGATGCGGTGCGGCTTCGTTTACGGCCAATTTTAATGACCTCACTGGCCTTTATCTTCGGTGTTATGCCGCTGGTGTTTGCTACAGGCGCGGGCGCCCAGGCCAGGCAAACCATTGGTTTAACCGTATTGGGCGGTATGCTGGCGGCTACTTCGCTGGCCATTTTCATCGTGCCGGTGTTGTTTTACGTAATTACCAGGATGGCTTATGGTAAAGCCAAACTGGCCGAATTGCAGCAAAACTATAAGCCGGAGGCTGGCGCCTCTCCCGAGGCGTAAAACTCGGAGATATTAAAAAAAAGTCATGCCGGTCCGCCAATGGGCGAATCAGCATGACTTTAATTTTTTAATCTCCACTGGCTCAAATTTTGTTGTCCGCAGTTTCGACCTTTTTTTTGGTCAAAACGGGCGGTGCGCCTCCCTGATTACTTTCTTTTTCTTTTTTTATCTCAAGCCTTGTTTTTACGGCCAATTTGGCCAAAAATCCTTTGATTATCAGTTATTCGACAGCTTCGCTCAATTTAATTGTGGTGTTTTTGTGTGGTCTAATAGTGTTTGCGTGGCAAAGCATTTGTAAAGAATGGTGGATAATAAAAACAATTGTTCCACTAAAAATGACAACAATGAAAAACACAACAAACTGGATAGCTGCGACCGTAACTGCAGCGGCTATTTTTTTTACCACAACAGTTAAGGCGCAGACCACCACGACCGCGCCGAACCCATGGCGCTTTGGAATAGGCCTTGAGGGGGGAATACCAACAGGCAACGCGAACAATACGTCGAATTTTGAGCTCGGTGGTACCGCGCGGTTGCAGTGGGACGCGAGCGATCACTTTGCGTGGACGCTGACTTCCGGCTATTATAATTTCTTTGGAAAAGATAATGTCGCCACACCTGCAGGCACAATAAATTACAGCAGCTATGGGCTTGTTCCGGTAAAATTGGGTATTAAAGCATTTTTTGCACCGAAATTTTATTTTGGCGCCGAAGCAGGTGCGGGCTTTGAAACCGCAAGCGGGGGGGGACACCAAACTGATCTTATCACCAGCTTTGGGTTTCGCTAACCGAACATGGGACATTGGGGCGCGTTATGAGAACTTTAGCGGGCAGGGTAACAGTTATGGCTTGGTGGGCTTGCGTATAGCTTATGCATTTTCGCTGTAACCCATAGGATTATTTTAACCAGGGAATTAGCGCATTTGAGCAGGATATCCGTTATAAGGCTTGTAATACAAAGCCAATAATTGAAGGAAACTGAAATGGCAAACCATTTATATTAATCATTGATTAATATAAATGGTTATTAATTAAATAATATTATTATGAAAAACTTATCAAAATTAGTAGCTGTTGCTTTAGTATCAGCAGCGCTATTTTTTGCAAACGAGGCAAAAGCCCAGATGGCCCCTGCGGCGCGGCAGCCAGCCAGTGATATAACACCATGGAATTTTAGCATCGGCTTGGAAACTGGTGCGCCAATCGGCAAGGAAGGCCCAAAGTCTAACTTTGAATTGGGAGGCACGGCCCGTTTACAATATAATGTCAACAACAGCTTCGCGTTAACCGCAACATCAGGACTTTATAATTTCTTTGGTAAGGCCATGCCCAATGCCAGCGTAAATTATTCAAACTTCGACATTATACCGCTAAAGGGCGGCATCAAAGCATTCTTTGCTCATAATGTTTATTTCGGGGCCGAGGCCGGCGCAGGTTTTGTACAAAACAACGGTAACACCAAATTTATCTGGTCTCCCGCTTTGGGTTATGATGACAGAAGGTGGGATATTGGCCTGCGTTATGAAAATTTTTCCGGGGGCAAGATTGACGCAACTTATGGGTTAGTTGGCTTGCGAATAGGTTATAATTTATAAAATAACCAAAAAATTAAAAGCCAAAACAAGTCGCTGCATTTTGCCGGCGGCTTGTTTTTTAACCTTTATTTCAATTTACCTAATGCTTCCCTTATCCTTTTGCAAGCCTCTATCAGCTTATCTTCAGCGGCCGCATATGAAATACGGATAGATTTTTTATCACCAAATGAATCCCCGCCAACGGAGGCTACGTGGCCTTCCTCTAAAAGGTAGATGGCCAATTCATCCGCATCGTTAATGGTTTGGCCGTTATAGCTTTTGCCAAAAAATGAAGTTACGTCCGGGAAAAAGTAAAAAGCGCCCTCGGGCAGGTTTACTTTTACACCCGGGATCTCTTTTAGCAGACCATAAACCAGGTCGCGGCGTTTTTTAAATTCGGCCCGCATTTGCAATACGCTGTCAAGTCCGCCTTCCAGGGCAGCTACCCCGGCTTTTTGAGTGATAGAACAGGTACCCGACGTGATCTGGCCCTGCATCTTATCACAGGCGGCTGCAATTTCTTTATTCGATGCGGTATAGCCGATACGCCAGCCGGTCATAGCAAAGGCTTTGGAGAAGCCGTTGATGATAATAACGCGGTCTTTTATCGAGTCGAACTGTGAGATCGACTCGTGTTTATCCACAAAGTTGATGTGCTCGTATATCTCGTCCGACAGGATATAAACATTAGGATGTTTTTCAAATACTTTTGCCAGGCCTTCCAGTTCAGCTTTGCTGTAAACGCTGCCCGTAGGGTTACAGGGCGACGAGAACATGAACAGCTTGGTTTTCGGCGTAATGGCAGCCTCCAATTGTTCGGGGGTGATCTTGAAATCCTGTTCAACAGGTGCGTCTACGAAAACGCTGACGCCTTCGGCCAGTTTCACCACTTCTGAATAAGATACCCAGTAGGGAGTTGGAATGATCACTTCTTCGCCGGGGTTTACCAGGCATAATACTGCATTAGCAATGGCTTGTTTTGCACCGGTTGATACCACGATCTGGCTGAAATCATAGTCCAGGCCATTCTCGTTCTTTAACTTGGCTGCAACAGCTTTCCTAAGCTCAGGGTATCCTGAAACGGGCGTATAATAGGTAAAGTTTTTATCCATCGCCTGTTTGGCAGCTTCTTTTATGTGCTCCGGTGTATGAAAATCCGGTTCGCCGAAACTGAGGCTGATCACGTCTACGCCTTTTGCAGCCAATTCGCGGCCCAGTTTGGCCATTTTAATGGTTGCCGATTCAGAAAGATTGTTGATCCTGTCGCTTAATGCTGTCATTTATTGGTTTAATTAATTGCGGCGCAAATATAGAAAAGATAGGGGTGAGGTTAAAAAGTTAATAATAAATTTCCCTTTTTTTATTGTTTTGTCAATGTATGGTATCTGATGTTGCGAATTGTTTAAAATAGGCAAATTTTATAGGGGAAATTTGAGATTTTGGAAATTGTTGTGGCAGCCTTTATGGGTGCCCCTGGTACAGATTGGGTGAAACGTTGCCATTATGTTGCCGGGGGCGGGGTTCATTCGGGCGACCACAACGGTCACCCCTACGGGCGGTCCAATCAAAAATCCGGATTGTAAATCGGCGCCTATTTATTAACACATCTTTTGCACAATCGGTAATTTAATCTTAACAATAGCGTTATACCCATACATGAAACAAAGTTTATCTTTGTGCCGCCAATTATAATTTTTATGTCCAAAAGAATTCTTGTTGTGGAGGATGATTATGACATCCTGTGCGTTTTAACTGATTTACTGAATGATGAAGGCTACGAAGTTGTCGGCCTGACGTATACCGGCTCGATCACAGAAAGTGTGCGGGAAAGCCGTCCCGACCTGGTAATCCTTGATTTTCTTTTGGCGGGCGTTAATGGCGGTGAACATTGCCTTGAACTCAAATCACACCCCGAATTTTCGGGCATACCGGTTATCCTTATGTCAGGTTTCCCGAGGTTTCCTGAATCGTTCGGCGATTTTGGCTCGGACGCATTTATCCAGAAGCCTTTTAACATACACACCGTTTTGCACGTTGTAGAAGTTTGTCTCGCCGACAGGCATGAGCTTGTTTAACCAAGGCGCTTCGCAACACACGTTCGTAAAGGTTCCCTCTCCGTTTTTCGTACATCAATGTTTTTATAATTTTATCTGGTGTAGCAGTTCAACTTATAGGCCTTACTTGTATAATGAACAGTTTTCACCGCAACGTTCACAAAGGGCGCAAGGGAGTGCACGTTTATAGTATTCCTGGCGCCCTTTGGGTTAAAGAAACTGCTTTTAAACACGCCCGTTCCCCGCTCTCAATGCCAATAAGCTCAAAACTATTTCAATGCGCTTGCCCCGGATATCTCAACCAAGTTTAACTCTGATTATTAAATATTGTTTTTTATGCCTAATTTGATCGATTAATAACCGTGAGACCCCAGAAGATATTTTTACAAGTGGCAAAGTTTTTTCGATCGTCGATAATAATACTAATAATAATAAATTATTGTTGTTTACGAGCATATGCCCAGGGAAGCACCAGCAAAGGGACAGAATTTTGGACGGCCTTTATGGCCAACACCAACCCACCGGGCACCGCTACGGGCAGCCAGATGGTGCTTTACGTTACTTCAGACGTAAGTACGACCGTTACGGTTTCAATAGGCAGCGGGGCGAACGGATTACAATATGCAGTAACCGCAAACCAGATCACCACGATACCAATCGATCCCGGCGTTTATTTGAAAGCCGCCGGAAAGTACAATTTGGGTATTCATATTACGTCGTTAAAGCCCATTGCCGTTTATGCGCATATTTATGCCCAAGAATCGTCGGGGGCGGCATTACTGCTGCCCGTTAACTCGCTGGGCAAGGATTACCAATCTATTAACTACGCACAAACTTCTGACATTTCCCCTTCCTATTCCGCGTTCCTGGTGATCGCGACAGAAGATAACACAACGGTTGAGCTGACCGAAAAAACAATAACGCTAAACGGGGCTATTGCTCAAAAAATCGACACAGTCAACCTAATGAAAGGGGATGTATACCAGGTATTATCCGCCAATGACCTCACCGGGTCGCGGATACGATCAATAAGCAACGGGACAAATGCCTGTAAGAAAATTGCGGTGTTTTCGGGAAGCACCCGAATACTCATCGGGTGTAATCTGGTAGGCAATTCATCTGATAATCTTTTTCAACAGGCTTTCCCCACGGCTACCTGGGGCGAAACTTATATAACCGTTCCGTTAAAAGGCAGAGATTATGATGTATTCAGAGTTGTTTTAAGCGATCCAAATACCAATTTGCAAGTTGGCGGCGCGGCCATAAGCGGTTCATCGATAGTGGCCGGGTCATTTTATGAATTCAAAACCCGTCAACCTACTTTCATAACCGCCGATAAGCCTATCCAGGTAGTTCAGTACGCGGTAACGCAAGGGAACACGATTGATTGCAAGGTTGATAGTACCGATGTTGGAGACCCGGAAATGATCTTTCTAAATCCGGTTGAGCAGACACTTGATCACATCACCGTTTTTTCCGCAAGTAAATACCAGATACTTAATGATTACATTAACGTGGTAATACCCACTACCGGGGTAGCTTCTTTTTTGCTTGACGGCGTGCACCCCGGAGCATTTAACGTGTTGCCTAATCATGAAGATTATTGCTATGGGCAAATTCATGTTAAGCCCGGCCCGCATGTTTTGAGCGCCAACCAAGGTTTTGATGCTATTGCTTACGGGTTTGGTGAATTTGAATCATACGGCTATTCGGCCGGCGCCAGCCTGCAGGATTTGAGTACGTATATTGTACTTCAAAACCCGCAAACAAACGTCGTGCAGCAAAGTGGTTGTGCCGGCGTCGGCTATAATCTGCAGCTTGCTCTTCCTTATAAAACCAGCAGTATAAAATGGGACTTCGGCGATGGGAATCCAATTACACAGGCTAACCCTGTGGTTGCCGGAACAATCGTCAACGGGACCCAGACCCTGTACCAGTACTACTATCGCAAAGACCCGGTCAGTTTTGTAGCCGGAAATTACACCGTAATAGCCACCGTTTTTGACCCGGTAGTTGACGAATGCGGTTCGATGCAACAAGTTGAACTTGATTTTGGGATTTCAGACACGCCTGTAGCTAATTTTAAGGTCGATGTCAACCCGAATCTCGGAACGGCATTTATTGACGAGTCGACGTCCTCCGTCGACATCAAAAGCTGGCTGTGGGATTTTGGGGACGGTCAAACGGCTGTTGATGAAAACCCGGTGCATACCTACGCAAAACCGGGGAAATATAATGTTGCTTTAACCGTGACAGATGCCGATGGTTGTTCATCGGCCCATACGGAATTAATAACCGTAAACATAACTGCGACCGCGGCTGACGGTTCAATTGCCGCATGCAAGGGACAGGCTGCTGTGGCCCCTTATATTCAGCAATTCAGTATTTTGGGTAATTTTTTGTCTGCTGATATTACTGTAACCGCCCCGCCTGATTTTGAGGTGTCGTTTAACCAGGATAATGGGTATGCAGGCAGCCTTACGATTAGCCAAACGGCAGGGGCAGTAAATAATACCATCGTGTACGTACGTTCTGTGGCCGGGGCGCCTGTGGGTAATGTTGCCGGAAATGTATTGGTCGCGTCGGCCGGTGTAACCGGCGTTAACGTTGCGGTAGCGGGCATTATTAACGATTTACCATCGATGAACCAGGTGAGTGATCAAACTTTCACCAATGGTACGCCATCAACTGCCATTATTTTTGGCGGCGCGAGTAATACTTTCAGTTGGACCAATGATACGCCAGCCATTGGATTACCGGCAAGCGGCCAGGGCAACATAAGTTCATTTACCCCTGTAAATGGCGGGAAATCCCCTCTTATCGCAAATATTGTGGTCACCCCCTTGTCCTCAACGGAGGCCTATATCGCTAATGCAAACTATGGAAACGTTTCGGTTATTAACACGGTGACTAACGTTATCACGGCCTCGATCACCGTGGGCACCTATCCGCAGGGAGTAGCGGCTGCGCCTGACGGCAGCAGGGTTTATATTACCAACGGCCGTGATGGCACCATCTCCGTGATCGATGCCCACACCAATACATTGGTTGTACCGGATATTAAAACGCAGCCAGACCCTTTTGGCGTATGTGTGAGTCCTGACGGCAATTGGGTATACGTAACCAGCACTTCGGGCAGCGATGTCGTTATTATGAATTCGGCAACTTTCGCGCAAACGCTGGTTAAGGTGCAATCAAAACCTACGGGGATAGCCATAAGCCCCGATGGCAGTACGTTATATGTATCCAATTCGGGCGCGAATTTAGTTTCCGTCATAAATGTTATAACCCGGACTGTATCTTATTCCATACCGACGGGGACCACGCCGGATGGCTTGCTCTTAAGCCCGGATGGAAGCAAATTATATGTGGTAAACACCGGATCGGCATCAATATCGATATTTAATACGCTAACATTGGCCTTGATGTCTACCGTAAAGGTCGGCGCTCAGCCTTTCGGAATTACGCAGAACGCGGATGGCAGCAGGTTATACGTAACAAATTCGCAATCAAACACTGTATCCGTTATTGACGGTAATGCCTTTAATATAATAGCAACCGTTCCTGTTGGCACCGTCCCTTTTGGTATATCGGTAAGCCCGGATGGCAGCACGATTTACGTGACAAATCAAACCTCGAACGACGTGTCCGTTATCGACACGAAAACAAACCAGGAGCTTTACCGGTTCGACTCGAATCCCGGCCCTACATCTTTTGGCAACTTTATCATAACCGGCACCGGCTGCGCCGGGCCCCCCGTGCATTTTACCATAACGGTTTTGCCAACGCCCAATGCGCCAGGTATTGCCTATATGGATGTCCCCGGGCCTATGAGCACAGTTTACGGAGCCCAATCGCCCTCAACAAATTTTACTGTAACAGGTGAAAACCTGAGTGCGGGGATTTTGGTTGCCGCGCCAAAAGATTTTGAGGTAAGCGCCGATAACCGGACGTTCGGCAGCTCGATAACAATCGACCCCGGCACAGTTGTCTACGTGAGGCTTACAAATCACATTGCTGTAGACGGTTACTCCGGAAATATTGAATTGAGTAGCCCCCACGCAACTAACGTCACCGTCCCGGTGACTGGTACAGTAACACCAGCCCCTTTAACTATCGTTGCAGACAATAAAACCAAGGTTTACCTGGCCGCTATACCGCCGCTAACCGTATCTTACCAAGGATTGGTAAATGACGATGGCCCGGCTGCCATGACAATCAAACCACAGGTAACTACCATCGCGACAGTCAATTCGCCTGTGGGCGAATACCCGATCACCGCCATCGGCGCGGTGTCGCCAAATTACACCATAGGCTATATGCCTGGCACGTTATCAATTACTATTATTTTGCCACCTCTTTCGATACCGAATGTTTTTACACCCAACGGCGACGGCATAAACGATACCTGGGACATCAAGTACATTGAAGATTATCCAACGGCCACCGTTACGATATTTAGCCGCTACGGTGAGAAACTATACTCGTCGATAGGGTATGCAACGCCCTGGGATGGCCGTTATCACGGCGCGCTATTGCCTGCCGGTACCTACTATTATATTATAGATTTCAAGCAGGATAACAGTAAGCTGCTATCGGGATTTGTAACAATTATCCGGTAAATTACAGGTAGAAAAGCGTTCATAGCGTGACCCGAAATGAATTTTTTTAATACTGTTTGCACCCGTTTCGAAAACATTTCCAAGGGTGGTTGAACGCATACCCTTTGCAGGGGCGACCTTGTGGTCGCCCTGAATTTACCCAATGAAAAGAATGTCCAAAATAATATTTGATGATGCAAATAAATAACATGCCCGCAGATCGTCAATAAAGCCTCATTCCGGCTAAAATTTATAAATTTGGCGCAAATTGCAAGGCTTTGAAGGAGCAGAAAAGGATAATACTGTTTGCGCTGATCACAGGTGTTATCCTGATGATGGCTAAATTCACGGCCTGGTTTATCACCTCGTCCAACTTTGTGCTTACTGATGCGGCGGAAAGCATCGTAAATGTTCTGGCCAGCTCATTCGCATTTTTCAGCATTTACCTGGCGGCCCAGCCCAGGGATGCAAACCATCCTTATGGGCATGGTAAGGTGGAGCATCTCTCCGCATTTATAGAGGGTTCGCTTATCGGTATAGCTGCGGTTACCATCCTCATTAAGTCAGTTTATAGTTTGTTTTATCCAAATCCGATTCAAAACCTGCTCATCGGTGCGCTGATCATCGGGGTTACCGGCATAGTTAACGGTGTATTGGGGTGGTATATGATCCGCAAGGGGAAATCTCTGCCTTCAATAACTATTGATGCTGACGGCCGGCACCTGCTCACGGATATGGTTACCAGCCTGGGACTGGTGGCAGGACTGCTGCTGATTATTTTCACCAAAATAATGTGGCTGGACAGCGCCTTATCCATCGTCGTTGGCTTGTACATACTTTACAGCGCCTACAAGCTGATCCGAAGATCAGTTTCCGTGCTGATGGATGAAGCGGACTTTGCTATTGTAACTGAGGTAATTAAAGTTTTAAACGAGAAGCGGCGGGACTCATGGATAGATATACACAATTTCAGGGCCCAAAAGTATGGCAATGACCTGCATATCGATTGCCACTTAACCCTGCCCAATTATTTCGATCTGAATAAAGTTCATGAAGAGGTAAAGCTTGTGGATGCGCTGATAAACAGCGAAGTAACCAAAACTGAATTGTTTATTCACACCGATCCATGCATCCCGCAATGCTGCCACTATTGCAGCATGCCTAACTGCCCAATCCGGTCGGAAGCCAAAACTGAAGATATTGCCTGGACGCTGGATAAGATCATCCGCAATAAAAAACACTTTGAGTAATGTATTTTAATGTACGTGTTTACGGGTTGCTTATAAATAACCTGAATGAAGTGCTCATTAGCGATGAGCAGGAATACGGTATGCGTTTTACCAAGTTCCCGGGCGGCGGCCTGGAGTTGGGAGAAGGTTTGGCAGATGGGTTGAAAAGGGAATTTTTGGAAGAATGCAACGCGGAAATAGAGATTATACGGCATTTTTATACCACTGATTTTTTTGTAAAGTCCGCTTTTAACAATTCGCAGGTGATCAGTGTATATTACCTGGTTAAAAATACCAGTCCGTTGAACTTGATTTTCAAAGAGGTGGTTTTTGATTTCGATGGCGAAGGAGATGTCCTTCAATCGTTCCGCTGGGTAAAGCTGCCCAACCTGCCGCGGGAAACATTTCTTTTCCCTACCGACCAACATGTAGCAAAACTTTTAATGAGTGAAATATGAGTTTGACTGACAGGGATTTAAAAGTTATCTGGCACCCATATACGCAAATGAAAACGGCTGCGCCGCCGGTGCCAATAGTGAGGGGCAAGGGCGCGTTGTTGTTTGACGAACACGGGAACCAATATATTGACGCGGTATCATCCTGGTGGGTAAATATTCACGGCCATGCGCACCCTTATATCGCCCAAAAAGTTTCGGAACAGCTGCATAAACTGGAGCATGTGATATTCGCCGGGTTTACCCATGAGGGCGCCATTGAGCTGGCTGAACGGCTGCTAAAAATACTCCCGGATAACCAGCAAAAGGTCTTTTACTCCGACAACGGCTCAACAGCCGTTGAGGTGGCCATAAAGATGTGCCTGCAATACTGGCACAATAAAGGCGAAAAGCGGACAAAGATCATCGCCTTTAAGAATGCTTACCATGGCGATACTTTCGGCGCCATGGCTGTGAGCGGCCGCAGCGCTTTTACGGCGGCCTTTGACCAACTGCTTTTTGAAGTTGAGTTTATCGATCTGCCCGATGCGGCAAATAGCTCAAATCTCAAATCTCTTATCTCACATCTCAAAGCGGAAGCAGCATGTTTCATCTTTGAGCCTTTGGTGCAAGGGGCCGGAGGTATGCTGATGTACGAAGCAGGTTACCTGGACGAGTTGATGATGCATTGCCGCAACGAAGGCGTTTTAATGATTGCAGATGAGGTGTTTACCGGTTTCGGACGTACCGGCAAGCGGTTTGCTTGCAATCATGTCACCGAACAACCCGATATTATGTGCTTTTCAAAAGGGTTAACCGGCGGCACGATGGCATTAGGATTGACCACCTGTACCCAGCAGATATTTGATGCATTTTTGTCGGACGACAGGCTTAAAACCTTGTTTCATGGGCATTCTTTTACAGCTAACCCGGTGGCATGCGCCGCCGCACTGGCAAGCCTGGACCTTTTTTTGCAATCGGCCACTACCGAAAATATTGAGAAGATAACCGGCATGCACCGGCAGTTCGGCGAAAAGATCAAAGATCACCCAAAAGTAAAAACGACCCGCCAAACCGGAACTATTTTTGCCATGGAGTGGGAGACAGGCAGCGATACTTCCTACTTTAACAGCCTGAGGGATACCTTGTATACCTACTTTTTAAACGCCGGCATAATTTTGCGCCCGCTGGGAAACACCCTATACATTTTACCTCCCTATTGCATTACAAACGATCAGCTCACCTACATTTACGCCAAAATTGAACAAGCATTAAATGAGATATGATTTCACGGATTATTATTTTTGGGGGATTTCACCGATTTGGTAAATGATTTCACCGATTAAGGAGCATAGTTAACCAATAATCAGTGTAATTATCAAATAATCGGTGAAATCCCCCAAAATAATAATCGGTGAAATCCCAAGTCATGAAATTAGCTACACTACTACCGCTCATCATCACCAATAACGAACTGCATGCCAGGTGGTTAAATACGTTATCCTTAATGGAGAATACAGGGGCACGCAAGATTTCCGCCTGCGAAGACCCCTTAACCGTTACCTATATTATTCTGAAACATGCTGCCGAAGAACACCGTCATGCGTTTTATCTGAAAAAACAAATTGAAAAGACCGGCGCCTATGCTTGTCCGACCTATGAGCCAGGTTATTTACTGGCGCCCGCGCAAAGCCGGTATTACTTAAATCAATTGGATATTGAGGTTTGCCGTTATCTGAAAAATGAGCTGGGGCTTAAGGGAAAAGACCTTCGTTTCGCGGCATATTTGCTGGTGACGTACGCTATAGAGGTACGTGCTGACGGCCTATACCCGGTTTACCAGGAAGCGCTCGAACACGCCGGGAGTAAAGTCAACGTAAAATCCATCATTCTTGAGGAAGAGGGACATTTGGAAGAAATGATCAACGAGCTTAAAAGTTTTTCGGAGAATTGGCAGTTACATGCAGGCAAGGCTGTCGAATTTGAGTCCCGCTTATTTTCGGATTGGGTGGAGGCGCTTGAAAAAGAAGTGACGCTGCAATAAAAAAGCCGCTTGAAATACATCAAACGGCTCTTTTTATAAAGATAATTTCTACTGCTGTCTCAAATCGGCTAAAGTGCCTTTTTCAAAATCTTTTGCAATAGCGTAAGTCCCTGCCGGAGCCTTCTCATCGGTAATGCCTGAAATTGTAATTGATGTTTCCTGGCCCTGCTGAAAAGCAGTGAATTGTACGGGGAAGCCACCGGCCCCGCTGTAATAAAAAGGAATGGCCGTGGCAGGAACAACGATATCTTTGGTTACCCAGACATCATAGCTTTTGCCGCTTTTGCTGTCTTTGGCCGTTACTTTTGTGCAATTGAACCCCGAAATAGTCTTTGTTTCAGTGGTGGGCGTAAAAGTAAGGGAAGGAAATTGAGCCATCGATTCCTCGAGTTCTGCGGGGGTTGCTATGCCGGCTTTTTTCATATTGGCCACCGGAACGTCAACTAATACCGCTAAATAATCGTGTTTCGCATTCATCAGTACTTTTATGGTTGCCGGACCTGAAGTAATTACCGCCGCGCTTGAGTCGGGCGAGAAATACTCTTTTACATCAGCCTGCTGGCCCATTACTTCGGTTGAATAAGTTATCGCACCGGTTGTGTACGTCTTCTGCGCGCTGGCGCTCATAGTGGTTGCTGCAAGCGCTATGCCTAAAGCAACATTAAAAAATTTAATGTTCATAAATTCAGCTTTTATTTAATACAAGTTAGATTTTTGTTTGGACAGATACAAATTTAAAATAGTTTTCCTTTTAGTTAGATGTGGAAACAAAAGATTTGTTACGCTTCAGAATTTTATACTTAATGCTTTTGCCCGGAATCTGCTTTTCCCAGTCCGTTATCCTGTTATCCGAATTAGCGCCATCAATTATAAGCGTTTTATAGCCAAAATTGTGCTCCAGGCTGGTTAAGGTTATGTGGGGATTGCCGGTGACATATATAAAATCAGTTGCTATTTTTTGCGGAAAAGCAGGCTCCCCCAAGTTTTGGTCGCAGATAAATACTTTTGTGTTTATAAATTGAACCAAACCGGCGCTCTTCTTAAACCAGGGCGTGTTGATATTGGTATTCAAATCGTATATTTTTACCCGCTCTACCTGGCAGCTATCCAAATAAGGCTGGACGGAATATTTGTAGGCTTTATCTGTTTCTTTAAGGTCGGTAAGCACGATTCCCGAGGTTCCATTTTTAAAAATTATCGCCGGGTGCTTTTTTAAGTTCAGCCAGGCAATATCTTTCGTCGCTGACTCCCGGATACTTTTGATGCTGAAACTGAGAAATAACAGCAAACCGCAGGATAATCCGATTTCAAGCCACCTTGCTTTTTTATGATACCCCAAATAAAACAAGCTGATAACCACAGCATAAGCCAGTAAATACTCCACAGGCGTTAGCCAAACTTTATCGAAGCTGGCGCCGGGCAAATGTTCAATAAAAGCTAATACTTTATTCATAAAAATAGTGGTCTTTTCCAGTACAAATACCAAAGCCGCTGAAACCAGCGGTATTTTAGGCAATAAAAGAAAAAAGACGCCAGTGTACATAATGATGGCCGAAGGCACAATAACAAACAGGTTGCTGACCAAAAAATAAACCGGGAACTGGTGAAAGTACAATGTACAAAGCGGAAAAATAGCCAGCTGTATGGCAATTGAAAAGGACAGAACCGCCCACGCTTTATCCAACAATTTATTTTTAAAGCGGAGCCACCGGTAAACTACCGGCCGCAAAATGATCACGCCAAACACCACAAGATAGGACAATTGGAAACCGGGCTCCGTTATAAAATAAGGGTCATAGCACAATAATACGAAGGCCGATGCAGCCAGGATATTTAGCGTATTGACATACCTGCCTGAGCTTTTTCCGATGATTACCATGCTGAGCATCAACGCCGCCCTGCAAACTGCGATAGAAAAGCCCGTCAGCAACGCGTAGTACCATATAAGCCCGATTATGATAACCGCCTTAATGATCTTTCCATATTTAAACCGGTTTAAAAAGCTTAGCGCATAAGTTAGTACCAGGTAGATAATAGCCACCTGTGCACCCGAAACGGTGAGCACGTAAAGCGTACCCGTTTTTGAGTATGCTTCGAGGATGTCGCTGCTCAAATCGGCCCGGTATCCGAGCACTAAAGCCGATGCAACAGCATAAGCATCGGTATCGCGCATGTTTTGCCTGAGCTTTTCAACCAACCCTCGTCTCAATAGGATTGAATGTTCGATCAGTGGATTGCCCGAGCCCGTTTTTAAAATGGCATATTGTTTTGGGTAAAGAAAAGCCTGGTAAAATATGTTCTTGCGGGCCAGGTAGTTTTTATAATTGAATTCGGCGGGGTTGAAGGGAGGATCAATTGCGGTGTAGTTTGCGGGTAGCAGTAATTCATCGCCATAATGAAGCCTCGTTGCCGAACTATCTTTGATCGATAAGATCAGCGTACCGCTGGCGGTTGTTTTATTCCCGTTGTTTATGGTTTCCTCAATATCGGCTGTGAAACGGAACAAACCGTTCTTTAAAACGGGCTCGTTATTGATTTTTACGACAAGATATTGTGCCGGCAGTTTAGAGAAATGATTGACGGACCGAAGCTCGTTGTAACGTAGGGGCAATATCCAACCGAATAAAAAAACGATGAGCGCGATAAGACCGCCGCCAACCCACCTGTTTTTGTAAAGGTTGAGCCTGGCATATTTTAGATTGAGAAGAATGAAAGCAACACTGCAAAAAGCAAATAGGCCCAAAAGAAAGTTGATGTTTGCGCCTGGCGAAACGCTGAGACCGGCAATTATCCCCAATAAAAAAGGCAGCAGCAGTAAAGCAACCGGTATTTCGCCTTTGTGATTCGGGATCATATCAGGCTAATATAAAAAATAATGTTTAGTTGGCAGGCAAAGGTTACGGGTGCAATTCAAATTGTCGCATAGCCACCAAACGTTCCTATGGAACGTAAAGAATATTTTTTTACTTTCTACCTACCAGACGCCCCGATGGGGCGAAACTTCTGCAATCCTCGTCCCATAGGGACGGTTGGTGGGTAGATAAATTAAATATTGGTTTTAGCGTTCCATCGGAACGCTTGGTTAGCGAAGCGACAATTTGAATTGCACGCAAGGTTACAGCTGGTCGCGCACCTCGATCAGGAAACTCTTTAAGTTCTCCAACACGTTGACCACACGGATATCATTCTTACTTGAATTGCCTTTATTTTTTATAAAGTCCTTGGCGCCCTGCAGCGTATAGCCCTTGTCCTTTATCAGGTTAATGATCAGTTTCAGGTTCTCGATGTCCTCCTGCGTAAAAACACGCATGCCCTTTTTATTCTTTTTTGGGGCCAGAATATCAAACTCTTTTTCGTAAAATCTTATAAGCGATTGGTTTACATCAAAAAGGATGGCAACCTCGCCCATGGTATAGTACATCTTACTGATTTCCCGTTCTTTAAATGCCATATACAAATGTAATACTTTAATTGATAAAGCGGCAAAATCAAGGATGATCTTAAATATATTATTTATCAGCAAGCGTGTTACCTGGTAAATGAATAAAAAAGTTTTTATATTAGATGACCCCTGCAAACTAGTGTCATGTCACCATTTAAATGACGCTTAGCCTTTACAGCGGATTTTAACTGCTTGCAGCTGACCGGAAAAAATGAGTTGATTGTTGACACAGGTTGCCTGGTTGGCATAATGTTAAGTTGATTT
This sequence comes from Bacteroidota bacterium, assembly GCA_013285685.1. Lineage (GTDB taxonomy): Bacteria > Bacteroidota > Bacteroidia > Sphingobacteriales > Sphingobacteriaceae > Mucilaginibacter. The sequence continues at coordinate 6,038 of JABDHD010000059.1, read as the reverse complement.
GCTTGGATTTTATCATAAGTATTTGATTGTTAGTTGTTTGTGATATGGTTAACATTGAAATATGTTAAGTTGTGTTAACCCTTTTGTGTGATTATGGATGCGCGTTACCGGGTACATTTGCACTTGGGCAATCAAATATTGTTATCATTGGCAACAAAGGCCAAATTGAAATTCCGGTTATGATTATGCGATAAAAACGTGTTGATACGACACTAATATGTTTAAAACTTTTACATCCTTTATTATCGCTTCATGCTGCCTTGCACAGGTATTTGCCGGCCCTGCAGACTCATCGGCAACTATAACGCTATCTAAAGAAAAATACACCTTCGTCTTCAATTCCAAAACCAATGCCGTTGAAGTTCAGCGGTCAATTGATAATCTTTATGCAAGTAATGCTTATGACGTCGATTTGCCAATTGTTGAGAATTATAACGATGAGGTGACGATCGATGATGTTAACTGTAAAATCGATGACCGCACGCCAAAGGACTTCAAGCCCGAATATTCCTATTATTCTGAAGGCGACATATTTTACTCCGATTCCAGGGTCTGCTATTTTCCTTTAAAACTCCTCAAAAAGAATAGTAAAGGCGAGGTTACATTTAAAGAAACAATTCTGGACCCCCGTTATTTTACTTCGGCTTTTTTTTCTGACGATCAGCCTGTCACTTCAAAAGAAATAACTTTCGTTATTCCCCGGTGGATGAAGGTCGAACTGAAGGAATTTAATTTTGCCGGCTTCAACATAAAAAAAGCGACATCGTACGATGAAAAGACGGATGCAGATGTTATAACCTATACGGGTTATAACCTTCCTGCTTTTAAAACCGAAGAAAATAGCCCCGGGCCTACTTACATCTATCCGCATATTATGGTGCTTTGCAAGTCGGCAAGTGCCGCCGGGCACAACTTTACCTATTTTGCAACGCTGGATGATCAATATGCATGGTATAAGGACCTGGTCAAAAACATCAATAGCAATACCGGGGTCATCAGCGCCAAAGCAAAGGAATTAACCAGCGGGCTTACCGCTGATATGGATAAAATAAAGGCTGTTTTTTACTATGTGCAGGATAACATCCGTTATATCGCATTCGAGAATGGGATCGCCGGCTTCCGGCCCGAAAAGGCCGATGAAGTATTGCGTAAAAAATACGGCGATTGCAAAGGAATGGCAAACTTAACCAAGTCATTGCTCACCTCACTTGGTTATGATGCGCGCTTATGCTGGCTTGGCACCAACCATATCGCTTATGATTATCAAACCCCGTCAATGGCAGTAGATAATCACATGATCTGTGCGTTGAATTACAAAGGGAAGATCATTTACCTGGATGCAACGGAATCCTACCTGGGAATTAACGATTATGCAGAGCGAATCCAGGGCAGACAGGTATTAATGGAAAATGGGGATAAATATGTGCTGGCCCATATACCTGTTCCCACCACAGCGCAGAATTACGACTACGAAACCAGTAAATTGAGCATAACGGACAACGACCTTACCGGCAGCATCAGCCATTTATGGAAAGGCGAGGACAAGGAAATGATTTTGAGCGGGCTGAACAGCATCAAAAAGGAAAACACCGATGAAGCGATGACAAGATATCTGTCGGATAATAATAGTGATTATGTAATAAAGGAACTTGCTATTTCAAATGTGACAAGTCCTGATAAGGATGTTACGGCCAGCTATCAAGTCGACATGAAAAACGGCGTCTCCGTTTTCAGCAAGGCCTATTATGTCGACCTTGATCACAAAAAAGAGTTTATTAATTCGGCGATAAAAACGGATGAGCGCAAGCACGATTACTGGTTTGACTATAAAGAAAACCTTTGCAGGGAAACCGAGCTTACCCTGCCGCTGAATTACAAAGTTACCGGCTTGCCGGCTGATCTGAACATTGTAAATGATGACTACGAGTTCCATTTAAAATACACCAGTGCACCAGGGAAATTGATTTATAAAAAAAACATCCTGATTAAAAACACCCACCTGCCCATTGCAAAATTTGCGGCATGGAATAAAGACATAGAACAGCTTGGCAAAGCGTACAACGAAACTATCATATTAAAACCCGTTAACGAATGAGAAAACTTTTACTATTACCTCTTTGCTTTTTTATTTCTCTGCGTCTTTTTGCGCAGGATAACGTGCCGTATGCAGAAAAAGCACTGCAAATTCAAAAGGATGTTTGGGGAACCGCAGCGCCTGAATTTAAGGTAACAACGGTGCCTGCAAACCTGGCTAACGAGGGCGCCGTGGTGCTGGCCAGGGCGTTTAGCCTGCAGCGTACGTCAAAAGCCAGGCTTAAATTTATGGTAATCGCGGCTGGCTTAGCAGCCCGTACGTCAAAAGTGACCACTTACCACGAACGCGTTAAAATCAACGATAAATCGGCCCTTGAAGCTTTTTCCACAATCGAATACCAAAAAAAGCTCGATAAAACCACCACCTTTCTTTTTAATAAAATGATGGATGTGGCAAACACCTATATCGGGGCAAAAATTATTAAGCCAAATGGAAGCGAAAACATCGTAAATACCGGCGAGGAAGTTTTGCTGAAAAATGAACAGAAAGACCAAAAAGGCAAGCTGGCCATACCGGGATTGCAGGTTGGAGATATACTGGACTATTATATCACCAATATTGATGTATCGGAAACCGGCGAAGGTAATTCATTTAAGGATAATGATAATTTGTTTGTGCTGGCGGATGAGTACCCTGTTTTATATTTCAGCCTCGATTTTCAATACAGCAAAAAAGTACGTGTGCAATATATTTGCGCGAACGGCGCGCCCAAGTTTGAGGAAAGTAATAATGATGCCGACGACCTGCTGATGAGCCTTAAAGTACGCAATTTGCCTAAGTACCAAAGCCAATTGTGGACCTCGCCGCTGCGCCAGTATCCATATATCGAGGTCGGCAGCTCATATAGCCTGTTGCCGGCGCGCTATCAGCCAGATCCTAATGCTACACGTTTTGAGAATAATGAGATTGTTTTTGAATCATCTTTTCTCGAATATTCCGGCTTTAATGTACCGGAAGAAAAGCTAAAGGACTTTTTTGGCAGCCACAAGAATGTAAAGAACGCGCCTTTGGATAGTTTGGTAAAAGTACTGTACGACGAATGGAAATTCGAAGTGTTTTGCACCTACCTGGGCGATGAGCTGAAGGATATTAGCAACATAAATTACCGGTCCGCGCAAAGCAGGCATGCTGCCGCTGTGATGAGCATGATGTTAACCGATCTGGGCGTTGATAACTCCGTTTTGTTGGTAGCGCCAAGGAATTCCAACTCGCTGGAAAACGTATATAACCCGGAAGATATGGATGCGATGATCCTCATCAACACGCAAACACCCATATACCTGGCCTTTGATGATATTGTAACGCATTATAATGAAATACCGGCCCGGTTCCAGGGCGAGAAGGCTACGCAATTGTTCCCGACCCGGAAAAATGCGCAAAAATATAGCTTTGAGACGAGCTCTGTGACCATTCCTGTAGCGGTGCCCGATAAAAACCAGGTAGAGGAGAATTTGCAGGTGAGCCTGGAGTCGGCAAACGCCCAGAAATTAAAAATAACCCGGGTGGTAAAAGAACAGGGCGAACTCAGGCACGCAGACCAAAAGCTATTGCTGCCGGTGCAGGATATTGATGATGGGTATCGCACAATGGTAAAGGGTGACGAACTGGCAAAGCGTTTAAAAGCCATCCAGGAGACCAAAAAGATGGTTGATGACTACACCTTTTCGTTTACCAAACAAAAAACGGATAATGCCAAAAACTTTACAGCCGAAATTAAAGGCCAGTATGACCAGGATCCGGAGCAAGTGCAGGATACGAAAATCATCAATGCCGCATTGGAAAACACCGATCCCGTGTTTCAATATACCGAATCGTTTGTGTTGAATAACCTGGTAAAAAAAGCGGGTAACAATTATATTATCGATGCCGGCAAGCTTACAGGTAGCTTTTACAAGCTGGAAGACAAGGACCGGAAACGTACGCTTGATGTTTATATGCCCTGCGCGCGCACTTTTAAATATACCATATCCATTGCTATTCCGCCGGGTTACAGTGCCAAAGGAATGGAGGAGATGACCATAAAAAAGGCGAATAAAACAGGGTCGTTTTCTTCCACGGCGGTTGTAAACGGCAATAATTTGGTAATCACCGTAAACCGGGTTTATACCAATAATTTTGAAAAAGCAGCGGATTGGCCCTTGCTGACGGAGCTGATCGATGCGGCATCAAATTTTAATTCGCAGAAGATTTTGCTGGAGAAGAAGGGGTAGGTGTTGACCATTCGACAATTGATGGTTTTAAGGTTGTTGATAGCTGTTTTTTATTTCTTGCCACGGCCGTGAGGTGGTTTTGCCAGCCAGGAAGCCGGCCTTGCGTTTTAGCATTTCCCCGAATTGATCATTGGTCAAAGTGCCATCGCTTTCAGTTGTATAATGATAGCCCAGGTTGTCCAAAAAGAACAGTAACGCTTTTTTTTCCTGTTCGTTTCTGATATCTACCGTTATAATCTCCATACAACAAATTTAATTTATTATTTCTGGCGTGGAGACCCCATCGGGGTCAAATATCGGTAGAAAAAACACGCAAACCAGGTTTTTCGTGCCGTAGGTACGAAATATCCTCTATGTATCAGCATAAATGCAGCTTCGTCAGTTGCGTACCTACGGCACGCTAAATTCCTTTTTCATTTTTTTCTACCGATATTTTGCACCTAACGGTGCAATGTCAGGGCGGCCTAAAGGCGGTATGCTGAATACATTGGATAAAACTCGATTTTAGCGAAGCCAGGCGTCATCGCACGGCCTTTTGCCCAACAAATATTTTTTATCTTCGGACTTTTCTGACTTTCCGGACTTCCGACTTTTTCGGCTTTCGGACTTCCCGACTTTCGGACTATTATTTACCTTTGCACCCTATGACCGCTTTTGAAATACGCCAGGCTTTTCTTGATTTTTTTAAATCGAAGGGACACGTTATTGTGCCTTCCGCCCCGATTGTGATTAAAAACGACCCTACGCTGATGTTTACCAACGCGGGGATGAACCAGTTTAAATCTATTTTTTTGGGCGAAGAAGCGGCCAAATATCCCCGTGTGGCTGATACCCAACGCTGTTTGCGTGTCTCCGGCAAGCATAATGATTTGGAAGAAGTGGGTATCGATACCTATCACCATACCATGTTCGAAATGCTCGGTAACTGGAGCTTTGGCGACTATTTTAAAAAAGAAGCCATTGCCTGGAGCTGGGAATTGCTGACGGAAGTTTATGGGATTGACAAAGAACGCCTGTATGTAACCGTATTCGGTGGTGATGAAAAGGAAGGCCTGCCGATAGATACCGAAGCATTCGATTATTGGAAGCAATATGTACCGGAAGACCGCATCCTGTTCGGCAATAAAAAAGATAACTTTTGGGAAATGGGCGAATCCGGCCCTTGCGGGCCTTGCTCGGAGATACACTATGACAACCGTGAGGAAGGTGAAAGGTTAAAGGTAAAAGGCGCAAGCCTGGTGAATGCGGACGATCCGCAGGTGATTGAGATTTGGAACAACGTGTTTATGCAGTTTAACCGGTTGAAGGATGACTCGTTACAGCCCTTACCGGCTAAGCACGTAGATACCGGGATGGGTTTTGAGCGATTGGTGCGCGTGCTGCAGGGGAAATCCTCGAATTATGATACGGATGTTTTTCAGCCGCTGATTCAGTTTATTGCTGATAAATCAGGTAAATCATATAATCCTAATTCTAACATAGCCCCGGGCGATAGCTTGAGCGCCAATTTGGCTTTTGGTGAAAATTTCGGTGAGTCAGTGGCTATGCGGGTTATGGCTGATCACGTCCGAGCGATAAGTTTTGCAATAGCTGACGGTCAATTGCCTTCAAATAACAAAGCGGGTTACGTTATACGTCGTATTTTGCGTCGTGCTGTTCGTTATGCTTATCAGTATTTGGATTTTAAAGAACCATTTTTAAATCAACTCGTACCATTATTGGCCCAGCAATTT
>JABDHD010000058.1 GCA_013285685.1 Bacteroidota bacterium | reverse complement strand
CGAAATTGTCCGACTGCTCGCCCTGCCAGGTATAGCTCCAGCCGCCGTCTAACGAGCGCATGGTATTGGCTGTCGGGCCGGTCACCAATATTTTCATGCCTTTTTTAAGCGGAAGAATATTGTTGGTGTTTTTTAACAAGGTAATGGCCTCGGTAGCGGCCTGCAGGCTTACTTTGCGAAACTCTTCCGAACCAAACTTTGGATAATCATCAGGATTGCCAACCGGCCGTTCAAATAACCCCAATTCATATTTAACTTTTAAAATGCGGTGAACCGCCTCGTTGATGCGCCACATGGGCACTTTGCCTTCTTTAGCCAGTTCGATCAAATAACCGTAGAAACTATAATCTAAGGGCACCATGCTCATGTCTACGCCGGCGTTCACGGCTATCATTACCGCATCTTTTTGCGTAGCGGCAACATGATGACGATCGTGCAGGTACTCGATGTCGCGCCAGTCGCTTACTACGATACCGTCAAAATGCAACTCGCCGCGCAAAACATCAGTCAGCATATAATGGCTGGCATGGATCGGTATGCCGTTTATCTCGCCCGAGTTGACCATTAGCGTCTTCGCACCTTCCTTCACCGCTTCGGCAAACTGCGGTAAAAAATATTCGCGCATGTAGCGGTCGGGTATCCAGGCCGGCGTACGGTCCTTGCCGTCGAGCGGGTCGCCATAGCCTAAATAATGTTTCATACAGGCGGCAACATGATATTTATCGCCTACGTCGCTACCCTGGTAGCCGTGGATAATGGATGCGCCCATTGTTTTGCCCAAATAAGGGTCTTCGCCAAAAGTCTCGTAAATACGCGGCCACAGCGGATTTTTCCCTAAATCCAGCACGGGCGAATAATTCCAGGGAATATAGCTGGCGCGCGTTTCATAAGCGGTGATCGTGCCGGCTTCGTAGGCAATGGTGCGGTTGAAGGTAGCCGCCATAGCAATTTCCTGCGGGAACAAGGTGCTGCCCAGCGTGTAGGTAACACCGTGGATGGCGTCGATACCGTAGATAACCGGGATCTTTAGCCTATCCTGTGCTGCCTCGGCTTGTATGGCCGAGATCACCTCGTACCAGTGTTTGCGGTCGTACGCGTGGCCGCTAACGTTTAGTATCGATCCAACGTGGTATTTTAAGATCGCTTCCTTAATTTTTTCCGGGTCGATCTCATGCACGCCGTTTTTGGTGGTTGATACCACATCGGATGTCACCTCGGTCATCTGCCCTGCTTTCTCTTCAAGGGTCATTTGTGCGATCAGCGCATCGACCTTTTTATCGATGTCACTTTGGGGCTTTTTAGGCTGAGCGGACAGGCAAAATGCCGCAAGCATCGCCGTAGTGAATAAGAAGAGCATTTTTCTCATGATCTGCTGGTTTGGTTGGTTTGTTTTTTATTGATTGATTTTAACATTCTTCTGTGTAACTTGACTACTAAAAATTTTTACCACAAAGAACACAGAGGGGAAAACACAGAGAACACAAAGCTTTAATAGTTTGTCATTTTTTTTCTCTGTGTTCTTTGCGCCTTCTTTGTTTCGCTATGGTTAAAATTAATTTGATTTTCCATCGCATTATTTTGGCCGAAACCCAGTTTTGGTATCAGACTAATTTACAGGTTTTAATTTATCCTGCAGCGCCTCCAGGGCATTCGCTAAATAAGCCAGCGGCGCATTCCAGTTAATCGCAATTTCGTTGGCAGCATAAGCATGGTAGTCGTCAATATAGGCTTCATCAGGCACAGTGGAGGGTAATTTGACACCATCCTGCATACCTGGATTAGGCCCTCCTACCAGCAGCCCCGGGACCGGATCAACCACGCCATCCGATTGCGAGGGCCGGTGATGCGGGTTCATCGATGGTTTAAACCCGTAGCCTGTAACATAGCAATAACCTGTGCCGTTTCTGCCTAAAAGGTAGTCGAGATTGTCCAATGCATAAGCGAGGTATTTTGCATCGCCGGTAAGCTTGTAAGCCTGTATCAAAGCTACACCTTCGTTCCCGGCTATTGAATTACTACCCCAATTAAAATTTCGCCTCGATTTGTCCATAGCTGTTTCATAGGCTGTCTCGTGGGCGCCGGCTACCAGGCTATCGGCAAATGTTATCAATCGCTTTTTTATCTCTGGTAATTCTTTCACGGAGTATGTGCCGGCATTCTTTACCAGCGTATAGTACCCCAAAAGCCGTACCTGGCTCCAGGTTGGCAAAGGCATGCGGTCATCAGGCAATAATTTAATACCTTCTAAATATTTCGGCAGGTTTGTGGTTACCGTCAATTCCGATGCAGCCCAAATAAACTCATCGCTAAAATAACGGTCGCCGTAAGCGCCGGTGTTGATCTTTGGGTTAAACTTTTGATTTATTGCATTTTGCTCGTACGCGATGTTGGGTTTTTTGTTGGCCCAATCCCAGGCGCTATTGGCTGCTTTTAAACAGGAATCAGCCAAACCGGGCAGCTCATTTGGAAACTTCCGGAATATCCGGCTGGCCTGTGCCATAACTGCCGCGAAATCGAGCGTGGCAGCCGTACCTTTTTGCACCACATAGCGTGGAGCCGTGGCTTTGTCGGGCATTTCAAATTTATCAAACTCGGCATTAGTTAATTTATGGTAAACGCCGCCGTCATTGGGGTCCTGCATGGTCAGCATCCAGCGCAGGTTCCATAAAACTTCGTTCAGTATATCCGGCACCCCGTTGCCACTTTCGGGGATGTTTAGCTTAACCGCCTTCATGTATGCCGGAAAATCCTCATACAAAGAAAGCAGCGTACTGGTGCTGATGCCGCTGTTAACGATATATTTATTGTAATCCCCCGCGTCATACCATCCGCGCGGCGAGGAAATCACTGTACCTGCCGGGCGTTTGTCCGATGCGGCGGAAGGATGAACCAGCACAACGGTATCCGGATGGCCCTCTGCCCTGGCCCACTTGCCGGCAAATTTTGGATCGAGGGCTGTGGAGGCCCGCATAAAGTAATAAGCTTTTATTGAAGCGGCGGCTATTTCGCGGTGAACATTTTTGTTGATCTCAAACGGGTACGAATAACCCAGCCCCGGTACAAATAATAAATATTTGCCGGTTTTATGGAAGGCAGTAAAATCACCGATGAGGGTATAGTCGCCGGCAAAATCGGGTTTTACTGATTTTTTTAGGTGGCCGGTAAACACGGTGGTCTTTTCGGCAGTTTGAACATAAAACAGGCTGTCGTTTGCTGATAAAATGACCGCGATCTTCGGCGCATCAGGGTAAAAGCCAACCTGGTCAAGCCGGATCTTCGTTTCACTGCCCTGCTGCCCATAACCATTGCTGCAAAAGCAAAACAAGGCAATAAATAAAAAAATTAAGCGGCAGGCGTTTCGGAAATATTGATTGCTCATTGACAGATCTGCAAAACAGGTAATGCGTTACGGGGCTGGTAACCTGCTGATAAAGATAGGTGTAACTTGTACAATAAGTATAATACTAATTTGCCACTTTTTGTTCAAAAATTAATACTAAATAAACCAGTGTGAAGGAACTCTACCGAGGGATTGCCCCTCGGATTTTGGCAAAAATGGTGACACAAACTTGTCACTGACAAAATCGCGTCAGTAGTTAAATAGTTAATAGTCAGAGCTGTTTCGCTTTGCATCGCACTGCATCGCTTGCGTCGATGAGACGCACTTAAAGCTTAAACAAGCTATACGCCAGGCTCACATTAAACAAGTTTACGCGGGTATGATTGTAACCGTACGTTTGCTCGGTTATACCTGCCTCGGCGCGAAAATCAATTGAGATTCGTTTTATATCCAGCCCGGCGCCTAATTGCCAGGCAACATTTTGATCCTTGTAGTCAAGGCTCAAGGCTTTGCCGGCTGCGCCGCCCAAACTCTGGTTTTTATCAAGTGCGAAAGAAACGAGCGGCCCGGTGTAAAAACGGGCCCCAACGCCAAAAGCACCAACCTTAACGCCAACCAGTAATGGCACATCCAGGCTGGTAAATTTGGCAGTGGTTGTACCGCCGCCCTGCGTATTAACGTCAACATCTTTTGCAGTGACATACATTTCGGGCTGAAAATTAAGGCCGAGTGCACCGACACGCGCCCATACACCGCCCAAATATCCTGCCCGGTTGCTCGTAGCAAATGTAGCCGATGAACTGGCCTGAAGGCTGGCAATGTTGACGCCTGCTTTTACCCCAAATTGAAATGAAGGTATAATTTGTGCCGAAGCAAAATTAAAAGCAACTGCAATAACGACTAATGTTGTAAAAATTCTTTTCATGGCGATGTGTAAGTATGGGTGTAACAACTAAGATAGGTTTCTGTTTGAAAGGTTTAACCCCTATCCCTCAAAATTAGGAATCCGGTCCTCTACCGAAAAAAATCGGCAGGGGACCGGATGTCTTGATTTCTGCGATAAATGTAAAAAATAATTTATTAAAGCGAGACCCTTGTTTAAAAACTTGCCAGTTTGCCCTGGTAGTAGTCCAATATCTTGCTGTATATCAGGTAATCATAACGCGCACCGATCAATGATAGGTTAGTGGCATCCAAATTGTTTTGTGCAATCAAAAACAGATCCGACGTTATTACGCCTGCATCGAAACGTGTTTTTTGCACATGGTAACTCGTCGTATAAGCAGCCACAGCATCCTGCAACGCCTGGTAGCGCTTATAGGCCGCTGCCATGTTGTAATAGGCAGTCTCAACACTTTGTTTTAATTGTATTTTGGTGTTGTCTTCTAAGGCCTGGTAATTCAGTAAATTGAGCTTAGCAAGGGCCACAGCATTCTTTTTTACATGATTTGTGAATATCGGGATATTTAAGGCGATCTCCACATAAGTACCATAATTATTCCTGAACTGGTCGAAATAGCTGGTTGAATTTAAATTAGAGTAGTTTGTTCCGATGCCACTTCCGAGTGCTAAAGTTGGATATAATTGCCCTTTGGCAAAGCTAACGCCTTTTTCAGCGCTCTGACGCGCCAGCGTCGCCGCTTTCACTTCGGCTAATTGCTGCAAAGCCGTATTGAAAACCTGGTCAGGATCAACGCCATATTGCCCCTTAAGATCTTCGGCGTTTAATGGCTGCAGGTCAGCATCTTTATTGTAAGGGACATTCATCAGTTGAAACAAGCTGAGTTTGGCGGCATCTAATGAGTTTTGGGCTTGCACTACGTTAACCACGTCGCTGGCATATTGCCCTTTGAAATCCGACAGTGTCGACGCGGTTAAATTCGCCCCGTAGTTTTCTTTAGTTTGGGCTATATCGACATTTTCTTTTGCAACGGCCAACTGGCTTTTGGTTTGCGACAGTATCTCTGCGGCATCTAAAACACCAAGGTAATTGGTAATGATCTGTACGACAACCAGGTCCTTTGCCGCCTGGAAAGCCATTTTACCTGATTGAAAAGCCAGGGATGTTTGCTTAACTGCACTTTGAAGCGCGAGGCCATTGAATAAAGTAACCTGTCCGTTCAAATTATAATTATCAGAAGTTACCGACTGGGTTATATACGTGTTGGTAACGGGGTTCACCGCGCGACCGGATGAAAACGTGCGGTTTGCGCCACCGGTTATGTAAGGGATCATGTTGTCTTTAGCCTGCACAAAGTTGATCCGGTCTTGCTGAGCGGTAATCGAATCCTGCTTTACCGTGAGGTTATTTTTAATCGCCACATCAAGGCATTGCTGCAGGGTAAGCGTTTGTTGCTGTGCCTTTGCAAACACGCAAACGGTTAAAAATAAAAGTGTTAAAAAATATTTACTAAATCGCATCTTGTCTGTTTTGTATTGGTGTTTTATTAAAATTTACGCGAAGAGGAAACCTTTCCATCCAGCAGATCGATGATCCGCGTTCCGTACTCCGCATTCTTTTCCGAGTGTGTAACCTGGATAATGGTTACCCCATCCTCTTTATTCAGTTTGCGGAAAAGCTCCATAATTTCCTCGCCTTGCTTGGAGTTTAAGTTTCCCGTAGGCTCGTCGGCCAAAATCAATTGCGGCCTGGCGATCAAAGCACGGGCTATCCCAACCAATTGCTGCTGGCCCCCGGACAATTGCGCCGGAAAAAGGTCTTTTTTACCCACAATCTGGAAGCGATCCAGTATATCTGCAACCATCGCTTTGCGCTCACTGCTTTTAAAGTCCTGGTAAATAAGCGGAGTTTCGATATTTTCGTAAACCGTAAGTTCATCGATAAGGTGGTATGCCTGGAAAACGAAGCCGATATACTGTTTATACAAAGCTGAACGCTGTTTTTCTTTTAACTGGTGAACAGCCTGGTCGATAAAATAATGATAGCCTTCAGAAGGTTCATCCAACATTCCGATAATGTTTAGTAATGTTGATTTACCGGAGCCCGAGGGACCCATTATCGAGATAAATTCTCCTTTGTCTATATCGAGGTTTATATCATTGAGTACAAAGTTTTTATTCCCCCCAACCTGGTAATATTTTGAAACGTGCTGTAACGATAACATTTTTGATTTTTAATTATTGCGTTAGTTATTTAGTGAATTGACCCTTCTAAGTTATTAAATTAAATCGTTAGCGCATGGATCAATTCATTATGGCACAAGTACATCAATAACATACCAAAAAGACAAGCAATTAATTATCAGATATTTAGGCGATAAACCTTTTATAAAAACTGTACGCTTATGTAACACGGAGCGTACGGTTATGATACAATATGTCTGAACCCGGATTAAGCTGATTTTTTTGATTTCGCTGACATGTCAAATCAAAAAAATAATTTAATCAACTTAATCCGGGTTCAGATACTACTCGCTTCTCAAACTCTTCACAGGATTCGCGATCGCGGCTTTGACGGACTGAAAGCTTACCGTGCCAAATGCTATTAATATTGAAGCTATACCGGCGACAACAAATATCCACCATTGGATATCGATGCGGAAGGCATAACCCTGCAGCCAGCTGTGTACCATATACCAGGCAACCGGCCATGCAATCACGTTTGCGATCAGTACGAGCTTTAAAAAGTTGCCCGAAAGCATCAGCGTTATATTCTGAACCGAAGCGCCCAAAACCTTCCTCACTCCTATTTCCTTCACACGTTTTTCGGCGGAATGTGACGCCAGGCCGAATAAACCCAAACAGGATATAAAAATGGCAAGCCCCGCAAGGATGCCGACGATCTGGCTCACCTGGTTATCGGCTTTATAAACTTCGTTAAAATGATCGTCCAGGAACTGGTATTCAAACGGATAATCGGGATATACACTATCCCATTTGGATTTTATAAAGGCTATAGCGGCAGCGGTATTTTTGCCGTTTATCTTTACCGAAACGTCCCTGAAACCGGGGTGTTGTGCGGCAACAAGGAACATCGGCTCAATTTTATATTGTAGCGAGTTAAAATTGAAGTTTTTGGCTATACCGACGATAGTCGACACAGAGTCAAATCCAAATCGCTGCCCAATCAGGTCGGTAAGCCGCTTTTTGGGGTAATCTTTCATTAATTCCTTCGCCAGCGCTTCATTAACAATAAACTGCCTGAAATCCGGCACCTTGCCGTCAGAAAAGTTTTTGCCGGCTGCTAATTTTATCTTAAATAAATCAAGATAATTGGGGTCTACCACCAAAAGTGTCGTTCCCAAATCTTGCCTTGGCCCGAATGATGGCCTGAAGCTAACCCCGGTTTGATCCAAGTGGCTGCCCAGGATATCTTGCGAGGCCGTTACACCGTCTACCAGCGAATTACCGGACAGTTCTTTTTTAAACAGGTCGTATTTTTGGGTGGTGACACCGTCTAACGGAATATTTACAATCTGGTCACGATAATAGCCGGGGTCCTGATGCTGCATAAAACTGAGTTGTTTCAAAACAAATACCGTGGCAATCATCAGGAAGATTGCACTTGCAAATTGGGTGACCACCAGCACATTGCGCAGTGCGCCTTTATTTTTACCCACCTGTACCGAACCTTTTAAAACACGCGAAGCCTGGAACGACGACAAATAGATTGCCGGGTATATCCCCGAGATGATGCCGATGAAAACCGTGCCGCCCAAAACGATGGCTAAAACCTGAATGCTGCCAAAAATATCAAACGAAATATTCCTGTCGCTCAGGCGGTTGATATACGGCAATGCCAGTTCCACCAGCACGATGGAAAATACGAGGGCCAACAGGGCGATCATCACCGTTTCGCCAAGAAATTGAAAAGCCAATTGAAAACGATAAGCGCCGATGGATTTTCGAATACCCACTTCTTTAGCCCTTTCGGCCGAACGCGCGGTTGACAGGTTTATAAAATTAACACAAGCTATGATCAATACAATAAGCGCGATAATGGCAAACAGGTTGGTCGATTTTTTATCAAATTTTTGATAGTTGATATAATCCAGCCCTATATCAGCGGCGTTGGCGTGAATATCCTTTAACGGCAGCATAAATAGCTTCATGTATTTGGGACCGTTATCGCCCATGTGTTCTTTTAAATAGGCGGGGAATTTTTTTTCCATCGCCACGATATTGGCGCCGGGCGTAAGTTCAAAAAAAGTGTCGAGCCAATTGCCGCCCCAGTTTTTAGCCATGTTGGGATTGATAATGGTGCTGAACGAAAACAATGCGTCGAACTGCAGCTGCGAGTTTTGGGGCACATTGGCAATTATACCGGTCACTGCATAGGTTATCGTATCGTCACCATAATGAGTAATTTGTTTGCCGATCGGGTCGGCGTCCCCGAATAGCTTTTTAGCTGTTTCTTCTGTTACAAGTGCGCTATGCGGCTTTAACAATGCGGTTTTCCGGTCGCCGCGGATAACCTTAAAATCAAACATCTGAAGAAACGTCGAGTCGACGAAAAACACCTGCGGTACAAATATCCGCTTGTTATTTTGGGTTAGCTGGTATTTATTATCCCAATGCACCCGGGTAAAGTTTTTTATCTCCGGGAACTCCATTTTAAGCGTCGGCCCCATCGGGAACATCGACAAGCCGACCTTTTGGGTAGTGCCCTGGGCCCCGATGGTTTGCACCTCGTTCAGCCTGTAAATGTTTTTCGAATGGAAGTTATCGAAACTCTTTTCATAGGAAACAAAAAGCATGATAACAATACACGCGGCCATCCCTACAGACAAACCGATAATGTTAATAGCCGAAAAAACCTTGTTTTTCCAGATGTTCCGCCACGCGATCTTGAGATAGTTTTTTATCATTTATCCCTCCAACTCCCCTAAAGGGGAGAGTTTTTAATTGGTTCAATTGTTCATTCTTACTATTAGATTGAGGCCCATGGTCAAAAACCTTTTACCTTTATCCTTTCACCTCAAAAAAGCTACTCACTCCTCAGGCTCTTCACCGGGTTTGTCAACGCCGCTTTAATCGCCTGGAAGCTGATGGTGATGATCGTGATGATCAACGCTGCAATTGCCGACAGAACGAATACGCCGGGCCCTATGCTTATTCTATAATCATATTTAAGCAGCCAGCCGTGTAAAAAGTATAATGCTAGCGGCGAAGCTATTAAACAACTGATCATCACCAGGAAAATAAAGTCCCTTGATAATAATAACCAAACCTGCCCTATCGATGCACCCAATACTTTACGGACGCCGATCTCCTTGGTGCGTTGCTCGGCAACATAAGCGGCCAGGCCGAACAAGCCGAGGCAGGATATAAAAATAGCCAGGCCTGCAAAAATACCTGCCAGCTTGCCCACAAGCACCTCAAGGCTAAATTTCTGGTTGTATTCATTGTCTACAAAGCGATAGCTAAAAGGATACGCAGGGTTGTACCTGTCGAATATTTTCCCGATCTTTTCAATGGCCTTATGCGCGTTTGCACTGGCTGACAGGCGGTACAGCGCGAAATTACCGCCGCGCCCATGAATAAATACGGTGGGCTCAACCGGTGTAAACGGCGAATCCATTAGCGCGTCTTTCACCACCCCAATTATTCTTGACGGTCCGTTGATGCCATCAAACGTGATTATTTGGTTGATGGGCTGTTTTAACCCCATGCGTTTAACGGCCGCCTCGTTTATAATAACGTTTGAAGTATCCGCGCTCCAGGCGCTCGAAAAATCGCGGCCCTCTTTCAACTTCATACCAACTGTTTTAAAATAACTGTCGGATACTAATACGGCGCCAACATTTATGGCCAGTTCTCCGGGTTCCTGTCCGGCCCACTTTTCAATGCCGGTATGCCAGTAAACACCTGTTACCGGACTCGACGCTTTGGCGACACTTTCAACAGTTCCGGTTTGCAGCAGGTCGTTTTTTAATGCATCATAATGATTGTTCAAATCATCGCTCATATCCGTAGTAACCAGGCGGTCGGCGCTGTACCCCGTCGGCCTGTCTTTAGCGTGCTGTATTTGCTGGTAAACGATAGTGGTGCTGATGATCAAAGCAATAGAACATGTAAACTGAAGTACTACTAAAATCTTCCGTGGCAACGCCGCCGCCCTGCCCACCCGGATGGTCCCTTTTAATACCTTAACCGGGTTAAACGACGAAAGATAAAATGCCGGCCTGCTGCCTGCCACTAAACCGGTGGCCAAAACATAAGTGATCATGATCACCCAAAAAATCGGGTCGCTATACGGAACACTGACCGCATCGCCGGTTAAGTCGTTAAACGAGGGTAAGGCAAGCTGAACAAAAACTACCGATAACAGGAAAGCAATAAAAGTGATTAATACAGATTCTGTCAGGAATTGAAATATCAGGTCCTTGCGCTGTGAACCTATGGCTTTTCGCACCCCTACTTCCCTTGCCCTCTTTTCTGACCGGGCTGTTGAAAGGTTCATAAAGTTGATACAGGCGATCACCAATACCAGTATACCGATGATACTAAACATCCGCACATAGTCGATAAACCCACCGGATTCTTTACCATTTTTAAACTCGGAGTACAAATGCCAGTCTGCTACCGGGTGAAAAAGCACCGCCGGTTTAACCGGGCGCATCTTGGGCCCTCCGTTGTAAACTATATTTCTGATTTTAGGCGCCAATTTGGCGTAATCAACACCCGGCTTAAGCTGTACAAATATCTGGAAGGAGTTATTATAATAAGTAGTTCGTGCGGTCTTCATCCAATCCTGTGTCTGTTCGTTAAAACTGAAAGGCATCAGGTAATTAAATTGCAGGGTGGCGTTTTTGGGTACATTCTTCAATATACCGGTAACTTTCAGGTTATACTTATTATCTATCTTAACCATTTTCCCCATCGGGTCGGCGTCGCCAAATAACGCTTTTGCAGTTGATTCTGTCAGAACGATAGAAAAGGCATCCTTTAAAACAGAATTTACATTGCCTTTGATCAACGGGTATTGGAACATCTTTAAAAAATCAGACCCAACAGCGCCGCCATTCATATAAAGCTTTTTGGCGCCTATCAACAGGTCATGCTGCCCCATCCAGTCGGACTCGGCAACATATTTTACTTCAGGGTACTGTTTTCTCAACACATCAGCTATTGGCAGCGAAACGGCCTGTTGCGTGTGCTCACCTTCGTGCGGATCGGTAAAATTTAATTCCACCTGGTATAAGGATTTATACCCCGGCAAAAACTTATCGTACGAATATTCATTAACCACCCACAGGGCGATCAATAGCGCCACCGCCATCCCTGCTGCAAGTCCGACAATATTCAGCGCGCTGTAAACCTTGTTATTCAGCATATTGCGCCAGGCGATCTTCAAATAATTTTTTATCATATTGGTTGGGATTATTCACCTGTTGGTTATTTTTTAGCGGTGTCCATGAGGTCGCTACGCTTAGTTATACCGATTTCAAATTGATTTCACCGATTGAAAATATTTCTTAACTGCATACTGCTACTGCCAACTGCCACTGCTACTCGCTCCTCAAACTCTTCACCGGGTTCATCAGCGCTGCTTTTATGGCCTGGTAGCTTACTGTCGCAAGGGCGATTATTACGGCGGTTAAGCCGGCTACCGCAAATATCCACCACTGTACAGTAATGTGATACTGGAACGCCTTTAGCCAATTACTCGAGAAAATATAGGCGAGCGGAAAGGCGATGACACAGGACAATAGCACTAGTTTAAGGAAATCTTTTGACAGCAAACCTGTTAAACCCGACACAGTAGCGCCCAGCACTTTGCGGATGCCGATCTCCTTTATCCGGCGTTCTGCCGTATACGCAGCCAGGCCAAACAAGCCAAGGCAGGAGATAAGAATAGCCAGGGTTGCAAACACGCCCGCCAACTGGCCGGTAAGCGTCTCGGTTTTGAATATCTGGTTAAAATCATCGTCTATAAGCTGGTACTCAAACGAATAGCCCGGGTAATCGGCTTTTACGATGGCGCCTGCCTTGGTTAATGCATCATGTATGTTTATCCCAGGCTTAAAACGTATGGTTAAAACACCTGTTTGGGATGGCTGTTTGTAAAACACCAGGGGTTGTGCCGAACCATAAATATCATTGTACAAATAATCTTTTATAATGCCGATGATGGTAAATGGCTTGTTGCCTCCATCGCGAAGAATGCCGCCTACCTTGCCGGCCGCGCCCATTTGTTTGGCAAAGGCCTCGTTGATGATAACATTGGAACTATCTGCTGCCGGGCTGGCATTAAAATCGTGCCCGGCCGCCAGCTTAAGGCCCATGGTCGAAATAAACTGCGCGCTTACGTTTTGCCAGGAGATCAGCGGGTTTTTGGATGCGTCTTTGCCATCCCATTTATAATTATCGGTATTGCTGCCGATGCCTAAGGTGTTGTTATCGCTTAATCCTGCGTTTTCAACTACGCCGGTGCGCATCAGGTCATTATAAACCGGGTCAAAATGCTGCGCCTGGTTGCCCTGCAGGTAGATGTAGACCAGGTTGTCCCTGTTGTAGCCTAAATCGCGGCTTTTGATGTGCTGAATTTGCTGGTAGATAATAATAGTGCCGATGATAAATACAATGGATATGGCAAATTGAAGCACCACCAGGCTTTGCCGGATAAAACCCGAGGCGGCTCCCCCCTTTATTTTGATGCTTTTTAGCACGGCCACGGGATTAAATGATGACAGATAAAATGCCGGGTAACTGCCTGCCAGTAAGCCGGTTATTAACGCGATACCGATCAGGTAGCCCAGGTGCATCGGCTGTAAAATATCAACCGATAATTGTTTCTGTACCAACTCATTGAACGCAGGCATAGCTGCGTAGATAAAACCTACCGCAACCAGCACCGCCACAAAAGCCATTATTACTGCCTCGCCTATAAACTGGCTGATCAGTTTGCCGCGGCCCGCTCCCATTACCTTGCGTACGCCCACTTCCTTTGCGCGTTGTTCAGAACGTGCGGTAGCCAGGTTCATGAAATTGATACAGGCGACAAGCAGGATGATCCAGGCGATAAATGAAAAGGTGCGCACGTAGGTGATCTTGCCGCCGGCCATTTTACCATCGGTAAACTGGTTATGCAGGTTCCAATCATTCATCCCGAAAAGGAAGCATACCGTTGTATTGGTAGCTTGTGTTTTCGATGCAAGGTAGTGCTGTAGTTTTGCATTGATTGCGGCGATATTTGCGTTTGGATCCACCTCAACCAAAGTACGGCACCAGTTTGCACCCCAAATGCTCATCCAGGGCTGTTTATTATCGACATTGGCCATCGGTATAAGCCATTGGAACTGGTAAGTGGAGTTTTGGGGCAGATCTTTAAAAACACCCGTTACCGTGTAGTTTTCAGTATTGTTCAACTTTAGCGCTTTACCCATCGGGTCGGCATCGCCAAAAAATTGCCGCGCCATTTTTTCGCTGATTACCACCGACTTCAGCTGCGCAAATGCACCTGACGCCGAACCTTCGGCGAATGGTAATTGTAACATCGACAGCAATTGCGGGTCGGCATAATTGCCTTGTTCGGTAATTACCTTGTCCCCCAGCCCGAATAGCTGACCGCCGTCGCCACTCATTCTCGCCGCGTTTTTTATACCCGGGATCTCAGCTACAACGGCCTTGGCAAAGGGGCCAGGCGTGGCAAAAAAGGTACTTATTTTTCCGTTATAGGTTTGATTTTCGTACACTTTATACAGCACATCACGCTTGGCGAAGTTGTGGTTAAAGGTTAATTCGTCCTGTACCCACAAAAATATCAGCGAGGCACAGGCAACGCCTATCGCCAGCCCGGCGATGTTTAAAATGCTGTAGCTCCTGTTTTTTAACAGGCTGCGCAGGGTGGTTTTGATGTAGTTCCGTATCATGTGTTAGTTCATTGGTTCACTTGTTCATTAGTTCATTGGTGTCTGTTGACGAGATAAAACTGCAACTGCTACTTTCGACTGCTACTCGCTTCTCAGGCTCCTCACCGGGTTAACCAAGCCTGCCTTAACGGCTTTATAGCCAACCGTTAGCCAACCAATCAACAAGGATGTGGCTATCGCTGCTACAAAAATCCAAACGCTGACGGGTGTTCGGTACACAAAAGTTTGCAGCCATCCATTCATCAAATACCAGGCTGCGGGTGCGGCCAGCGCAAAAGATATAGCTATCAATACGATAAACTCCTTCGAAAACAGGTAAACAATGCTGATTACCGAAGCGCCCAGCACTTTGCGGATACCAACTTCTTTGGTGCGCTGTACAGCCATAAAAGAAACCAATCCATAGAGGCCAAGGCATGAAATAAATATGGCGATAAGTGCAAATATTTTATAAACCAGCGCAAGCTGATTTTCCTGGTTGTAAAATTTGGCGATACTTTCATCTAAGAAAAATCCACTGTAGGCATATTCGGGATACCTGCCTTCCCATAACTTTTGGACGGCGGCTACCGTTGGCGCAAGTTTTTTGGTCCCGATTTTTACGGCAACTTCCCCTTCATAGGCTTTTTGCGGATAGATGGCAATGGGCTTAACGGTTTCGCGCATAGAATTGGTTTTAAAGTCCTCAACTACGCCGCATATCGGATACCATTTTGGGTTGCCAAAACTGATGGTTTTTCCTATCGCGTCTGCAGGCAGCTTAATACCCAGCTTTTGCATCAGGGTTTGGTTAATCACCACTTGCTGCACGGTGTCGCTAACGCCGTAACCTTTGCCGGCCAAAAAGCGGAGTCCAAATGTTTTAAAATAATCAGCGTCGCCAACTTTCAGATACACATCAAAACCGGGATCTTTACGCGAATGGTTGAAGTTGAAATTGGTTGCGCTGTTATTATCGGACGAAGGTGCGTCTGATGTAAAGCTTGCGGAACGAACGCCCGGCAGCTGCAGCACCTGCTGTTTAAAGCTGTTCATACGCGGCACGCTGATGCTATCTGTAGCGCAGGGGATTACTAATACAGCCTCTTTATTGAAACCGAGGTCGGCGTTGTTTACAAAGTTCATCTGCTTTACCGCAATAACGGTGCCGATGATCAGCAGCTGCGAAATGGCAAACTGCGCTACTACCAATGCACGGCGTAAGGGAATTCCGCCCACAGATGCCGCATTTATTTTGTTTTTTAGTGCAAGTACGGGTTTAAAACCAGATACCACCAGCGCCGGGTAAATGCCGGATAAAACAATGACAGCTACAGTTACGCAAACCAGGAACAAAACACTGCCGGCATTAAACAGGCTGATATTATCAGGTACGCTGGAAATGTTTTTTAAATAGGGCAAGGCAATTTCAGCTGTAATAACAGCCAGCGATAAAGCTATAAACACAACAATGCCGGTCTCGCCTATCACCTGCATCATCAGTTGGCCCCTGCTGCTGCCTAACACCTTACGGATACCTACCTCTTTCGACCGGCCGACCGATTGGGCGGTTGACAGGTTGATGAAGTTGATAGACGCCATGATGATAATAAGGATGGCGATAAAAGAAAGCGTACGCAGCGTAGCCATACTGGTGATATGGTCGCCAAGTCCATCGCTAAAACGGGTATCGAAATGGATAGCCGATAAAGGCTGGGCTACCGCGTATCTTTTTCCGCCAGTGCGCTTTTTGTTATCAAACTGACTTTCGGAAAAGTTGCGTAATTTTTGGTCAACGGCGCTTTGCGAAACATTTTGCGGAAACCGGATATAAACCTGGCAATTACTGCTGGTTTCGTTCCAACTGTTAAAATAGCCATAATCTTTAGGGTGTTGTTTCCAGGTGATGCAGGAAACCAAAACTTTCAATCGAAAATCTGAATTTACCCGCGAATCCTGCACTATTCCGGCAACCTTTAAGGTCAGCAGGTTATCCATCCTGAGGGTTTTGCCCATAGCTGCATGCCAATCGCCGAAATATTTGGTGGCGCTGCTCTTGTCCAGCACTACCATGTTTGGATCTTTTAAGGCCGAGGGGCTGCCCGCGAGCCATTGTGACGATAGAACCTCAAAAAGCTGCGGCTCGGCAAACATGATCCCGGCATTCTCGATGAACTTCTTGTCATCAGCCGGGTTACCGCTTTGAGCAGACACAGTAACCTCGCTGCCATAGGTCATTTCTATGCCCGCAACTTTGGCCTGCGGAAAATACAAGCGGAAAGCATCGGCCGCCGGCGCCGAAATACCAGCCTGATAACTGATATTGCCATCGCGGATGTTTTGCGTGGTGATGCGGTAGGTGCTGCTATAGCCTGGCTGAAAGGTATCGAAACTCAGCTCGAACCGTACCACTACGAAAATGAGCAGGCAGGCCGCTATTCCCACCGTTAAACCGGCAATGTTGATGGCCGAATAACCTTTATGGCGAACGAAATTGCGCCACGCGATTTTGAAATAGTTTTTTATCATAAGATTTTGCTGGTAAATGAAATATAAATCCTGTACCAAATAATTAAGTTGATATAAATCAACAACTTATGATACAAGTATAAATACGAATATGTTCGTATATGTAACAGCAGGTGTACGGTTTTGATACAGGTTGTCTGAATCAGAATTTTCAGAATTTAAGGATTTTCAGAATTATAAATGCTGACTATTTGTTTATTCTGCTAATTCTAAAATTCTGTAAATTTTGATTCAGACATTTTACTCGCTCCTCAAACTCTCTACCGGGTTCGCTACCGCCGCTTTTATCGCCTGGAAACTGATCGTCACAAGTGCGATGAGCAAGGCAATACCTGCAGCGCCGGCAAATATCCACCAGGAAAGGCTGATGCGATAAGCGAAATCCTGTAGCCATTTGTTCATGGCCCAATAAGCTATAGGAAGCGCTACTATGCTGGCTATAATGACCATTTTTACAAAATCAACGGAAAGCAGTCTGACGATATTTCGGACGCTGGCGCCCAACACTTTGCGGATGCCGATCTCTTTTTCCTTCTGTTCCGCTGCAAAGGCCGCGAGGCCAAGCAGCCCAAGCGCCGAAATGAAAATAGCTATTAAGGCGAAGAGCGTAATCAAAACGGACTGCTGTTGCTCTGCGGCATAAAGGTTATTATAGGTATCGTCCAGGAAAGCATATTCGAAAGGCGAATCGGGGAAGTATTTTTTCCAAATTTTGCCGGCTGCCGCAATTGCGGCAGCATTGTTGCCGGAGGCGGTTTTAATATAAAAGCCGCCGGGACCCCGCTGGGAAATGATCATCGGCCCGATCTTGTCGTGCAGGCTCCGGTAGTGAAAGTCCTTTACCACCCCGATAATAACCCCAGTGTCGTTATGATTAATGAAGCGCTGGCCAACAGGATCGCCATGAAGATCGATCAGTTTTACCGCCGATTCGTTTAGCAATACATTATGCCGGTCGGCAATATCGTTATTAAACCACCTTCCTTCACTAAGTTTAAGTTGCATCAGGCGCTGAAAATCTGCATCAACAGACAGTGACGCAAATGATGGCTCGAAGTCTTTCGGTCTGCCCGGCCAGTCGAAATTACCCGAAGTTGAACTTTTGAAATCCACAAAGCCATCGCTCGCCATGGCCACATTTGAGGTCACGCTTTGCGTTTGCAAATCTTGCTTTACAGTTTTCATAAGTTCTGCCGACTTGTCGAAATTAAAATGCGGAATTGTCCACCAGGGGAAATCAAAACTAAAAACCTGCGACCTGTTATACCCCGGGTCGATCTTTTCCATGTAATTCAATTGCCGGTAGATAACCAGCGTGCCCGCAATTAAAACAACCGATATGGTAAACTGGGTAACAACCAACACACGCCTTAGCGCCGAATCCTTAAAACTGAGCATGGATTTGCCCCGGAATACATTCAGTGGCTCGAACGATGACAACAAAAAGGCCGGATAAAGACCGTTTAATAAGAAAGACATTAATAGCGTAGCCATCAGGATGATCCACGCCACCGGCGCATCAAGCGGGTTGCCAAAATCCTTGGTCGTAAAGGCCCGGAACCACGGCATAGCTATTTCAATTAAAACGACAGCCACTAAAAGTGAAATAACGCTAACCAAAATTGACTCGGACATAAATTGCCCGAACAAATGCACACGACCGGCGCCGACAATTTTGCGGACGCTCACTTCCTTTGAGCGCAGGCTGGCGCGGGCCGTGGTAAGGTTTACGTAATTAATACACGCTGTCGCCAACAGCAAACAGGCCAGCACCATAAAGATATTAACGATCAGCTTATTGCCATGAACTAACGACGATTGCGCTACGTCATTCTCGAAATGCATATCCTTCAAACCCGTAAGGCTGTATTTTGAATTGCCTTTGTCGCCTTTCCGGTTGGTACGTAAAATCGACGTCAGCTTGTCAGCCAAAGCCGCAGTTTTTGTTCCTTGTCTGAGTTTCAGAAAAGTAATAAAATTGTAATCACCCCAGGCCAGCTGATCCTTCTTTGATTGAGGATCCAAAAACAATACGCTGGCGGGTATAAAAAGATTAAACTGAAAACTGGAATTGGCAGGGTTATCCTTTATAATTGCCCTGACTTCATAATTATTCGTGTCGATGCGTAAAATCTGGCCTATCGCATCACTATTGCCAAAATATTTTTTTGCTGTCGATTCCGTCAGGATAAGGCTGAATGGGTTTTTAAAAAAATCATCGGCCGAACCCTGGATAAAATTGTAATGAAACATACTAAACCAACGGTCATCAATATAACCCACCTGCTTTTCAGTGATAATTTGAGTTCCGCGGTGCAGGTTCAACTCGCCATAATGGGGCTGCAACCGGCCAACATCAAGCACATCGGGTATTTCATTGCCGGCGTGCGTGCCCAAAATATACTGAGAACTCTCCCATTTCCAGGTTTCGGTTTTAGTGATCGTTATGTTGGACGTTATCCTGTAAATACTCTCTGCATCAGGCTGGTAGCTATCAAAGCTCAACTCGTTTTGCACCCATATTACAATCAAAACTGTAGCCGCCATGCCGATGCCAAGCCCGGCAATGTTGATGAAAGTCATCCGTTTGTGCCGCCACAAATTGCGCCACGCGATTTTGAAATGGTTTTTTATCATGGTTTAGTCATTGGTTCACTGTCAACATCCGAATTTATGAAATTTTAGAATTAAGGGAAAATGTGGCGTTATCTTAATTCAAAAAAATCCCTGATTTCATAAATCCGGGTTCAAATCGTGCCGGCCGCTATCGCGATTATTCCGACCTTAGGCTCTTCACCGGGTTAGCCAGCGCTGCTTTTATCGATTGAAAGCTTACCGTTACAAAGGCAATCAATATCGCCGCGCCGCCTGCTGCTATAAATACCCATGCGTTGATGTTTATGCGATAGGCAAAATCCTGCAGCCAGTGGTTCATCAAGTACCAGGCCAGCGGCGACGCGATAATGACGGCAATGAGCGTAAGTTTTAAGAAATCTTTGGCGATAAGGCCTACTATACCGGCCACGTCGGCGCCGAGTACCTTACGAATGCCGATCTCTTTGGCACGCTGCGCCGTTGTAAACGCTGATAGCGCAAACAGGCCCATACAGGCCAGCAAAATAGCCAGCGTTGAAAAGGTGCTGAACACATCTGCAGTTTTTTGCTCCGAGTCGTACATGCTGTTGTAATTATCGTCAAGAAAGCGATAGGTAAACGGCATTGTAGGCACACGCTCCTTCCACAGCGCCTGTAAGGCCTGCAGGGTGGCAGGGGCGTTTTGCCCGGTGGTTTTTAAAAGGATATAATTAGTAAAGGCCGTGTCGAGGAACAACATCATCGGGCCGATAGGCTGCTTAAGCGATGCAAAGTGGAAATCTTTGATGACGCCCACAACCGTGCCCGGCGCGCCTTTAATAACCGTTTTGCCTATGGCCTGTTGTGGTGACCAGCCCAAATTTTTGGCTGCCGTCTCATTCAAAATAAAGGAATATCTAAAGTTTTTGTATTTGTTGGTGGTATCCATCAGCTTAAACTCATCATCGTTAAAGTCGGCCCCGGCGATGAGCTTCATATTCAGCGTTTTTATCAGCCCGACGTCGGATGGCAGGCAGATGATATTCAAATCCTTTTTACCATGGCCGTCGTCGGCTGTAATGCCATCACCCCATTGCACCGAAGTAGGCATAGCGTTGGCTCCGCTAACGCTGGTGACACCGGGCATACGGGCAATCTCGCTCTTCAGCGCTTCGTAGTGCTGGTGAGCACGATCGTCGGTTGTTATAACAATGACGTGGTCTTTATCATAACCCAAATCCTTGTGCCTGATATAGCTCAACTGCTGAACGACGATAATCGTAGCGGCAATAAGGCAAACTGATACGGCAAACTGGAAGACAATGAGCGCCTGCCGGAAAAAACCACCGGACGATGTAAGCTTTAAGCCGGATTTGAGAATGCTGATCAGCCGTACGTTAGAAAGGACAAAGGCGGGGTAACTGCCGGAGGCAAAAGCAATAAAGATACACAGGGCCAGCATTATCAATATGGGCAGCGGATGTATCCAGGTAATAAAAGAAAGCTGCTTGCCGGTCAGCTGGTTGAAGTAAGGCAAAAAAACTATCGCCAACACGACAGCCAAAACAAGCCCAAACAGGGTCAGCAAAAATGATTCGCCGATAAACTGCCCGAAAAGCTGTGATTTTTGAGCGCCTAAAACCTTGCGGATACCAATCTCGGTGCTTTTGGCGCTGGACTGCACCGTTGCCAGGTTGGTATAATTGATACAGGCGATGATAAGTATGAGCAAGGCGATAATGCCGAGGACGTATACCGTATTGGCGTTGCCCGACGGTTCAAGCCCGTCGAACGGCGAGTGCAGGTGCACCTGCAGCATTGGCTCCAGGTTATAGGTAAGCGGGCTGCTGGCCGGCAACTTAAGCTCGCCCCTGCTCACCCCCTTCATATAAGTGTCCAGCTGCCGCTGGAAACCAGGCAGCTGGTCTTTATTTTTTAGCAACAAGTATGTAATATAGTTGGCCGTCCACCATTCTTCATGTCTGGAGGCGTAGATACTTGAGAAGGAGCCAATGAAGTCAAACTTGATCTGCGAATTTTCAGGGGCATCGGCCACTACGCCCGTCACCTGGAAAATTTTCGGCGGACCGTACCAGCCCACTGACAAGTCTTTACCGATGGGGTCGCTGCTGCCAAAATATTTGGTTGCCATCGACTGGGTGATGACCACTTTGTTTGGCGCATCGAGCACCGTTTTCGGGTCCCCCTTCAGCAACTGAAATGAAAAAGTCCTAAAAAAAGCAGAATCGGCATACAAAAACCGTTTCTCGATATACATCTGGCTGCCGTACTTCATCACCACGGTGCCATTGATCGTACGAACAAAGCTTTCCACCTGCGGAAAGGTGCGCTGCAATTGCGGGCCGGCTTTGCTGCCGGTAGTTGCATATTTTTCCTTGCCGCCTTCGCCAAACTGCATGGTCATCCGCACAATGCGGTCGGCGTTTTTGTTAAAACGGTCGTAGCTCAACTCGTTTATAATAAACAAGCCGATCAGCAAACAACTGCTTATTCCCATAGTTAAACCCACCAGGTTTATCAGGGTATACAGCCTGCTTTTTTGCAGCCTGCGTAATGCGATTTTAAAATAAGTCCAAATCATCTTATTGGTTCATTAGTTCATTGGTCTGAACCTGGATTAAGCTGATTTTTTTGATTTCGCTGACAACACATGTCAGAATAATCAGTTAATCAGCTTAATCCCGGTTCAGACAATTACTCGCTTCTAAGGCTATTCACCGGGTTTGCCCGCGCTGCTTTTATGGTTTGGAAAGCCGATGTTAGAATGGATGTCGCCAGCATCAATACGCCGCCGCCGGCAAATATCCACCAGCTGATGGCTGTCCGGTCGGCAAAGGTCTCCATCCATTTATTCAGCGCCAGCCAGCCTATCGGAACAACAATAACAAAAGCAAGCAAAACCAGCCATACGATCTCGCGTGAAAGCAGGGTTACGATTTGCGCTACCGATGCGCCAAGCACTTTGCGTACACCGATCTCCTTGGTACGCTGGCTGGTGGTAAAAATGGCAAGTCCCAGTAATCCGAGGCAACTGATCAATATGGACAGGCCTGTGGCCCATTTTAGTAAGGTGACTGTGTTTTCCTCCTTGTCGTACAGTTTGGCTACTGTTTCATCCACAAAATGATATTCAAAATCATCATTGGGATAAACCTGTTTCCAGGCCTGCTGCATGGCAGCCATTGCAACGTGCCAGTTATTGCCTGTTGAGGGTTTCATTGCTATGTGAAAAATACTGCCGGAGTTTTTTTTGTCGGTGTTGGAAAGGATAGCCAGCGGCGCAATCGGCGCGTGTAATGATTCCTGGTGAAAATCGGACACTACTCCGATAATTTGCATACGGGTATCGCCGTCAAATTTGTCGATGTTTTTGCCTACGGCATCCTGCGGATTGCGGAAGCCAAGTATGCTGGCGTAGGTATTGTTGATCAAAAACCCCTTACCTGCGTCGCCCGGTTGCAGGTTGCGGCCGGCGAGCAAACGGATATGATATAGTCTGATATAGTTTTCGTCGCCGAATTTTTCGTCGAGGCCTTCAGTCGTTATCTCCTTCTTGCCATCAATGTAATGGGCTTCGGTACTGTTGGCATTTTCTGATGAAGGTGCATCGTTACCCATGCTAACCATCGCTACCTGGGGTATGGCCCTGAACTGGTTCAACAATACCAGGTTTCCTTTTGGATTGATGTTTTTAAACGGTGAAGCCACCATTAAAATGCCTTCCTTTTTAAAGCCGAGGTTTTTGTTCACTGCATAATAAATCTGCTTGCTCACCATCACGGTTGCTATAATAAAAAATTGGGCGATGACGAATTGCGTCACGATCAGCGATTTGCGCATCCATTCGTTTCGTGATCCTTTGCCGCCAACCACCTGGTTTTTAAGCACCTCGACTGGCTTATATCCCGACAAAATAACCGCAGGATAAAAGCCGGACAGCAGGCTCACAATGATGGATAGCCCCAGCAGGAATAAAATAATGCCAGGTTGTGCAAACAGGTCGAGCTTGATGCCCAGGGGAATAAAACCCGCAAACAGGCGAAGGATAACCGGTGTGAGTGTTGCGGCCGCTATAACGGCGAACAGGGTTGTCAGCCAGGTTTCGGCCAGGAACTGGCTTATCAGTTGCAACCTGGTGCTGCCCATAGTTTTACGCACGCCGATCTCCCGGGCGCGCTGGGTAGCTTGTGCGGTTGTGAGGTTTATAAAATTAATACAGCCGCACAAGAGCAAAAACAGCGCTATCCCAAGCAGATAATAAAGCGTGGTAACGTTGGCTGTTTCCCAGTTTGCGATACCGCCATAATTGGGATCGAAATGAATTTTACTAAGCGGCTGCAAAGCCAGCATCTGTGTTCTTCCAGGTTTTTGTTGGTCATTTTTTTTGAGGATGACATTTAATTGGCCCTGCACCCGCGCAACCGAAGTACCGGGCGAAAGCTTTACAAAAAACTGCCGCATCTGATTATGGCCGCCCCAGTTGTACAGTTGAAGTTGGATGCGCCAGCTCATGTGGGTAAAGGCTGTTTGATAAGAAATAAAATCGTGGAAAGTAAAATCGGTATTGTCCCTGATCGGCGCTACAATACCTGATACCGAGGTTTTGATCGTGTCGTAAATAACCGTTTTGCCCATTATCTGGCCGTAGGACAGCCCGGGGAAATAAACCGCCGCCTGGTCAGATGTTAATACCACATGATCGGGTTCGTTAAGCGCGGTTTTCGGCGAACCGGCCAGCCATTTGTATTGGAGCAGTTGAAAATAGCTACCCTCCACAAAGGCGACGTCCGGCTGCTGTTTAAACTTAACAGGCGCGCCACCGGCCTTTTGAATAAACACGTCGGGCGGCGTCATATGAAACACCGACGCCGATACTTCAAGCCCTGTCACCTGGTCTTTAACCGCCCAGGGTAAAGGCCCGCTTACGCCGGGGTTATGCGCCGGACTGCCTTCGAAATTGAAGTCGGTTACCACGCGATAAATGCGGTTGCCGTCCTTTTCGAACTTATCAAACGTAAAATCGTGCTGAACCAGCAGATAAATAACCAGGCAGGCCGCAATGCCCACGGAAAGGCCAGTAATGTTGATCAGCGTAAACACCTTGTGCCGCCAAAAATTGCGGATCGCGATTTTGAGATAGTTTTTTATCATTTTTTTGGGATTTCACCGATTATTTTTTGATTACACCGATTACTTTTTTTTACTGCCAACTGCTACTGCCAACTGCCTACTCACTTCGGAGGCTCTTGACAGGGTTTGCCAGCGCTGCTTTGATACTTTGATAACTTACCGTTGCCAGGGTGATGACGATAGCGCCTGCTGAAGTAGCCGCGAATATCCACCACGAGAGTTGGGCGTGGTAAGTATAATGCAGCAGCCAGTTGTGCATAAAATACCAGGAAACAGGCGTAGCGATGAGCAGCGATATGATCACGAGCACTACAAAGTCTTCCGACATCAGCCTCCACAATCCAAACACGGTTGCACCCAGCACCTTGCGCACGCCAATTTCTTTGATCCGCTGCTCAGCCGTAAACGAAGCCATGCCAAATAAGCCCAGGCAACTGATAAATATGGCCAGGAGAGCAAAGGAGGTGGACAATTTGCCGATGCGCTCTTCATCGGCGTATTTTTTGGCATATTCGTCGTCAACAAATTTGTACGAAAATGGAACAGCGGGCGTATAGCGTTTACAAATCGCTTCGATTTTCCTTATCGCTTCATGGGGGCTCATATCGGGGTTTATTTTGATAATGATAGAGTCGAAACTGTCGCCGATATGAAAAATGGTTTGTTTGGCGGGCTCATAAGGCGATCCCATCACCATATCTTTTATTACACCAATAACTGTATAGGTTTTATTATCGCTTCCGAAAGTTATGGTTTTCCCAACCGGATCTGTTAATCCAATGTACTTTACCGCCGCCCCATTCAATACAACTTTTGAAGAGTCGGTAATAAACTTGGTCGAAAAATCGCGCCCGGCTTCAAACTGCCAGCCAACTGTTTTACCATATTCGGTAGTGACACGGATATTGGCAAAATCAACAGCTAAACCCGGGTCTTTGCCGCTCCAGTTGACATCTGACATCCTGTTGTGTATCGCAGTCAGCGGGCTCGAAGATTCGGCAGCCTCTGATACCGCACCCGATTTAATCAGGTCGAGCCTGAAGGGATTAAACTGGTTATCCATTTGATGATTGCCGCTTCCAATAGTTATCAACCCGGCCCTGCTATAACCAACGGGCCGGTTTTTGGCCACCTGTACCTGGTTAAAAACAACGATAGTACCCACGATCAGGATAATGGAAACGGTAAACTGCATCACCACCAACACCTTTCGCGGAATAGCGGCTAAAGGCCCGGCTTTGAAAGTACCCTTCAATACTTTTACCGGCTTAAACGACGAAAGATACAATGCGGGATAACTGCCGGCAACGACCCCGGTAAACAAGGTAAACCCAATACCCATCAGCCAAAAAAGCGGGCTGCTCCATAAAACCTGCATGTTTTTGCCGGCCAGCTCATTAAAAAAAGGCAACCCAAGCGTTACCAGTATCAGTGACAGGCCGAATGCCATTACCGCAATCAGTAATGATTCGCAAAAAAACTGGCTGATCAGTTGCCCTCTGACCGAACCAACAGCCTTGCGTATACCCACCTCTTTGGCCCTTTTTTCGCTTCGGGCGGTACTTAGGTTCATAAAGTTGATACAGGCCAGCAGCAGCACAAATATCCCAATCACGCCAAAAAGCCACACATACTCGATAGAACCGCCGGTGTTTACGCCATTTTTGAATTCGGCGTATAAATGCCATTTGCTCATCGGTTGCAGAAATAGTTGGGCTTTCATTTTGGCTTCTTCAGGGCCACCCTTTTTCAGCTTAATATCCCTTATTTTTTCCGAGAGCCTGTTCATGTTCGCCTGGCCGGCTACCTGCACAAATACCTGGAATGAGTCTTCGCCCCAATCGGTCGCTGCTCTTTTTAACCAATCCTGGGTGGAAGTAAAATAATCCCATGGCGCCATAAAGGCAAGGTCATGAAATGTGGTATTTTGAGGCAGATCCTCGTAAACCCCTGAAACTACCAGGCTGGCCTGGTTATCGAATTTTACTATTTTGCCGACCGGTTCAGCATGGCCAAACAACGCCAGCGCTACCGATTGAGAAACCAGTAAAGACGATCCTTTTAATGTATTGCGCGACCCTTTCAACATTTTGAGCGTGAACATTTCAGGAATTTCGGGGGTTACATACGTACCGGAAAATGATATGTTTTTATCACCCACCGTTAAAACATGGTCGCCCAGCCAAAACATCACACCGGTATGTTCAAAATCGCTGCCATAACTTTTACGCAGTTCCTGCTCTACCGGAAGCGATGTCGGCACCCCGGTACTCACCACACCATTATAGGTTTTGTTTTGCATTACCTGGGCAATGTGGTCGTATTTCTGATGGTATTTGTCAAACGATAACTCGTCCCATATCCACAAACCAATCAGCATGGCTACAGCCATACCAACCGCAAGCCCGCCAACATTAATAAATGAAGAAACCTTGTTTTTGACAAGATTTCTCAGGGCGATTTTTAAATAATTCCTTATCATATTTTTTGGATTTCACCGATTATTTTTTGATTACACCGATTACTTTTTTTTACTGCCAACTGCTACCGCCAACTGCCTACTCACTCCTAAGGCTTTTCACCGGGTTGGCCAGTGCAGCTTTAACCGACTGGTAGCTCACCGTTCCAAACGCAATCACCCCGGCAACAATAACGGCCGAAGCGAAAATCCACCAGCTTAAATCAGTTCGGGTGGCAAAATTATCCTGCAGCCATTTGTGCATCAAAATGCCGGCAACCAGCAGGCCCGGCGCCGCAGCAATAAGCACCAGGAACAAAAATTCTTTCGATAGTTCCTGTACAATTTGGGGCACGCTTGCGCCCAGTACTTTCCGCACGCCAATTTCCTTTACACGCTGGCTAATTGTAAA
>JABDHD010000057.1:1063-27437 GCA_013285685.1 Bacteroidota bacterium | reverse complement strand
CAGCGCCGGTTAACCAGATATCGGTGGTACCGGTAGTCGCCTCAAATACTTCGAGCAGCGGCCCCACACAAATGGTTTCTGGTTGGCTGGTTGATCATGACGGGAATATTTCTTTGCAAATGATCGGGTCTGTGCATGTCGCTGGCCTCACCTCTTTTCAGGCAAAGGAACTTGTTAAAAGCAGGGCCGAAAAATATTTCAAAGATCCGGATGTACAGTTGCGGTTTGCTAATTTTCAAATAACGGTAATAGGCGAAGTAGCCCATCCGTCCACTTTTGTCGTTCCTAGTGAAAAGGTTTCAATACTTGACGCCATAGGTATGGCTGGCGATCTTACTATTTATGGGCGCCGCGAAAACGTAATGGTTATTAGAGAAAATAATGGCAAAAAGGAACTTTACAGGTTAAATTTAAACAATTCGGACTTATTTAAGTCGCCCTATTTTTATCTCAAGCAAAACGATGTCGTTTATGTTGAGCCAAATAGATCAAAAGCAATTCAGGCCGATGCGGAACAAACCCGAATCATCACTATTGCCGCATCGATTTTAACGGGGGCATTATTGTATTTGCGAATTAGTTCCAAGTAAAAACATCAATGATTTTATTAGTTTAATATGAATACGAATTCTGAGATAATAAACGAACGTTCGAGAATGAATGATCCAATTAAAAGTTTTGACTTTAAAGCTTTTGTTGCAAAACTTAAGGCCGATTGGTGGGTGTTTCTTATAAGCCTGGTTTTATGTGGTGTTTTGGGGGTTTTATTTATGTACTACAAGTCACCTGCCTATAATATCACTTCCGAAGTACTGATTGCCGATAATAATACTTCGTCAAGTTCCATTGGTTCAAGTAGTTCATTGCTGGATTTAAGTTCGTTACTCGACCTTAAAAGCAATGTTGACAATGAGGCGCAAGTGCTGCAAACCA
Organism: Bacteroidota bacterium; assembly: GCA_013285685.1. Lineage (GTDB taxonomy): Bacteria > Bacteroidota > Bacteroidia > Sphingobacteriales > Sphingobacteriaceae > Mucilaginibacter. The sequence goes on along the minus strand of JABDHD010000057.1, from coordinate 26,504 downwards.
AGCACCTGATGGATAAGACGATTCGTGATATGAATTTGAATATCATTTATTATTTGCGCCGGACCATAACAGACCAACAGATAAACAGAAGCCCTATTATCGCTGAATTGGTTAAACCGGTTGATACGATAATGACCACAACTTTCAAGCTTTATCCGATTGATAAAAGTAAGTTTGAGTTAGTTTATAAACAAACTAATCCTGACTTGAGTACAACAAGCCAGGATATTGTATTGCATTACGACCAGTTATTCAATGCGGTTGGCGTGGGGCTGATTAGGGTTAAAAAGAACCCGCTGTACAGTTTTGGTGAAGGCCAAAGTTACCGCTTTGACATAGAATCGGTGGATCAAAGGATTTATGATCTTCAGCAAATTTTCACGGTTACCGTAACAAGTACTACTGTTACCACTATTGACCTTGTTTTTGATTACCCGATACCGCGTGAAGGCGAACAGATTCTTAATACACTGATAAATAACTATCGTGATCAGGATGTGCGTTTAAATAATATGGTTGCTGATAGTACAATCAATTTTATTGACAGGCGGTTACTGGTTGTTAACTCAGAGTTATCATCTATTGAACAGAATTTGCAGCTTTACAAACAAAAAAATGACCTTGCGGACATGAACGAGCAGGGTAAACTACTTGTGGGCAGCTCCAGCACATACATGGATGAGTTGACCAAAAATCAAACCCAGTTGAGTATAGTAAATTCATTACTTGAATATCTGAATGATGATACTAAAAATAAAACTGTAGTACCCGAATCTGTGTTGCCTGCTGATTTGATATTTACATCACTGGTTGAAAAATACAATCAGCTATTGATGGACCGGGACAGACAATTATTATCTGTAACGAAGGATAACCCATTTATGCAAAACGTAGATGCGCAAATTGTTTCGTTGAGAAAAGACATGATCAAAAACCTGTCGACTACGAAAAAGGGGATCGAAATTACAAATCAACAACTTAAAGCCAGTACCAAGAATTTTGAGAGTCAAATTAACCAGGTACCGCCAAAACAGCGCATTATTATGGACATGTCGAGGCAGCAAGGTATTGAAGAGGCGCTTTATGTCTACTTACTTCAAAAGAAGGAAGAAACTGAGATTACCAGAAATTCCAATCTCTCAATCGCCACCATTATCGATCCGCCTAAGTCAGATTATAAACCGTACAGCCCAAACATCTATATAGTTGCTGCTTTTGCCATGTTTATGGGATTGGTATTTCCAATCATGAGGGTGTACATAAAGGATTTGATGAATAATAAGATTTTAACCAGGGACGACATCGTTCAACTTTGTAATATTCCGATCATTGGTGAAATTAGTCATAGTAAATCCAAGGAAAGTATTATTGTTCTTGATTCATCGCGTTCAGCAATTTCCGAACAATTCAGGGCCCTGAGGACAAATCTTCACTTTTTCATCAATAAGAACGACGAAAAAGTAATCTTGTTAACATCCAGTATGTCCGGAGAGGGAAAATCATTCGTCACCATGAATTTGGCATGTGTGCTGGCCATATCGGGCAAAAAAGTGTTGATAATGGAACTTGATTTACGTAAGCCTAAAATTTCAACCTACCTTGGACTTGAAAATACGAATGGGTTTTCAAATTATATCATATCTAATGATATGAGACCCGAATCGATGATCGTTCCTTCAAAGGTTCACGAAAATTTATTCGTGATTTCTTCCGGGCCGATCCCGCCAAATCCTACCGAATTAATTTTGGATGAGCGGGCAGACGATCTGATGGCCAAATTAAAAAAAGATTTCGATTATATATTAATTGACGCGCCGCCTGTGGGCCTTGTTACGGATGCCCAGTTGATGAACCGCTTTAGCGATATGTGTTTATACATAGTTCGTCAAAATTATACCTTTAAGGAACAACTTAAAATTGTTAATGAACTTTACACAACCAAAAAGCTTAAAAAATTGAGCATAGTGGTTAATGATATTGTAGTAAAAATGAGCTACGGTTACAGTTACGGTTATGGCTATGGTTATGGTTATGGTTACGGTTATGGCTATTATCAAAACGAAGAAAAGAGTAACATATTCACCCGTTTCAAAAAACGCATAAGGAAAAAATGACCCCGGGAAACACTGAATAAGGGCATTTTCCGTTAACTTAATTATGGCCCTTATAGCATCAGAGCTTCGCCCTGTTTAAGTACCGGTGTTCTGCAGAAGTGTAACGTTCTTTTATTAAAGACTTATTTACAATGGTTTTAATTTAGTTTTTAGCCAGGTTTATTTAATAAATTGAAAAGAACCCTTTGATGGAAATTCATTACTTATAAAATCTTTTTATTAAGCAACCATTACCAAAAAACAGACTAACCAGTAAATGGAAGAGGTTTTAAGCCAATTTGAGCAATATACAAAAACAGAAAGGGTTCGAAAGGGTCTTATATTCTGGCTGGCGCTTATATTTATATTCCTGTTTCAGGAATTCTTTTATGTTAAAGATAACAACATACTGTACATCCTGTCAAAAGTAGTTATTGGTGTATTATCTTTGATTGTATTTGTTGTATACTTTTTGAAGATTTTGGTGACCAAAAGGCTTCCGGAATATAGTTGGTACCTTGTTTTTATTTTTTTATTTTTAGTAATAATTTCAGCCACTTCAAGCTACTATTATTTTCATCAACCTTATATTATGGGCATTGTTGCCCAAATAAAACTAACCGGCGTATTTTATTATTTTTTTATGTTCGCAATATTAAGGGGATTTAACGTGACCTTAAGGGAGCTTGAATTGACTTTTTTTTGCGTCGGCATGTTTTTTTTAATAACATATATTACTATTGATTTAAGTTTCAACCCTCAAAAATATTGGACCCAGGAGAGTGATATCATCGTTCATGATTCAAAGGGGTATAGGTTTCGCTGGCCTGATGTTTTTATTACAATATTGACTTTCTACACGTTCAGAAAAATGGTGGCTAACTTTAATCTAATTAGGTTAAGTGTGTTCCTCCTCACCTATGGGTACGTCCTGGTTTTATCAGGTGAGCGCCTATATTTGTGCTGTGTTACTGCAGTTTTGGGTATTACTATTTTCTTTAAGTCAAATGCTTCAATTAAAATTTTTCTGTTGGGTTTAAGTGTCGTGATCATTGTTTGGCTGGTAAATGGCGGCTTTGATTTTATTGCCGAAAATGTTAATACGGCATCATTAGATACACGACTTGTTACAACTACTAATGCCAGTAAATTTATTTCGGCCCAGTTTGACCATTTGCTTTTTGGCGGCGGCAACTTAAATGAACTTTGGCTAAACGGATTTGCAAGGATATATGGCAACAGCTTTTTCTTGTCCGATATCGGTTGGGTAGGTATTTGTTATGAATTTGGATTGATTGGAGCCCTTGTTTGTTTAAGTTTATATATAGTACTGTTTATAGATGTAAAAAAAACATTACGCCCCGGCAAAACAATTTTGATGTTAACGTTACGGGATTACCTGCTTTTTCGGTTATTAGAGTCGTCGCTCTCACCAGGAATACCCTATTATATAGGAATTTTCACAAGTATCTTAGCCATTTCTGTATTTGTCAGATATTATATTAGACCATATAAAGTTGCTGCGCTATGAAAAAGTTATGTCGTTTTTTGCCTATGCTGCTACTGCAGATCGCCTCGTCCACTTTAGTGATGGGGCAACAGCGGATTGAAATTAGTCCCAGGGAAAGTAATTTAAAAGTATACGTGTTTGACAGCGGGTTGAAATTTTTAAGGTACATTCCCGTGGATCAGTCAAACGCTATCTCGATCAATCCGGATGAATTTTCAAAAAATAAACTTGAAATTGTAATCACCTCGAATTCGGATTATTACTTTATTGGATCATCCCAACAAATTGCAGATCAAAAATCTATACATTTAGTCCAGTCAGCGCCGCTTCCCTGGATAAAAATTGCGGATGACACCAAGTTAATAACGGATGAAAACCAATATATTAATATCCACGCCCATGGCGGATTGTCAGGCACCCTGGAGGAGGACCTTAAGGGTATAATCAGGCTTAAATTGTTAGGTTTTAACGGCTTTAGATTAGTCTTCCGCACCTTTAACGCCGAGACTAAAAACGAGCCAGGTATTTACCTGAAAACATCAGGGCCGCCATTTAATCAAACCATATCGGGCTTTACCGACGAGTATATTAACAAATATATTGTTCCAAAAATAAACCTCGCTAAGCTACTGGGTATGTATGTAAGTCTTGATCATCAGGAAATGATGATAAATGATCAGAAGGTTAGTGACAAATATGAGGGCAATCCCGATCTCTATCGCGCCTGGCTTGACGTGTGGCAGCATTTGTCGGAAAAATTCAAGGATGAACCAGCTGTTGCTTTCTATGAGGTTCAAAATGAGCCAGGGTCAACCTATAGCCAGGATTTTGTTTTAAAAATGCACAACGATGTTATCAAGCTGATACGCGAAAATGACAAAAATCATATTATTGCTTTTGGGCATTCGTGGGCAAATATTACCCAGGAGTTTTATTTGCAGAAAGGTATTCCTGACGATCCGGAAAAAAAGCTCCTTTATAGCATGCACCACTATTATCACAAACTTTCGCTGAAAGGTGATGGCGGTTTGGCGTACAAAATTGCAGAAGCTATGAATATCGGAAAGAAATATAAAATTCCGATATGGTTTGGCGAAACTGGGTTTGACGGCAATTACGATCCCGACGATATAGATATGGTTGAGAAATGGTATGATGTGGCCGATAGAAATTTTATTAGCACCTGCTTTGAAAGAGATGACGATATAAGGGGTGTAAGAAAAGACAACACCGATGAAAATTATATTAGTGCTTTGGAGGCTAAAAAAAGAGTGTTTTTAAGTGAAAGCAATAACTGGAATATCAGATGCTACCGGAAGGACTATAAAAGTGGTAAAAGCTATGTTATTGTAAATCCAAATCCTTCGTCGGCAGCGCATATACAGATCAATTACCCGGTGTTTTATAATCTTAGTTTTTCTCCGGACAACAAATCGGTTAAAATAGAGGATTCAAGACAGGGATACGTAAAAATTAACGGGAATTTCAAGTCAATAGAAGTATCGGTAAATTAAAATTTAATCAGAAGTTGATTACACCAGCTTTTAAATCAAGAGCTCATCGCCATTCTTAAATAGTTGGAGTGGTAAAAACTAACAACTCTTTTAGTAAAAGAAACGTTAATTCGGCAATTAATAAGTGATTAAACATTAATTATCTTTTTAATATACTAACATAATTTTAAGTATCAAATCAGAATAGGCAAATAAATGATGCTACCTAATATTATAATTCCGGGGGCACCAAAAGCAGGTACAACTTCAATTGTTTCCATTTTGAATCAGCATCCTGATTTCTTTGTGTCGCCGAAAAAAGAGCCACGGTTTTTTATAAGTGACGAAATTATAAATCTCTCAGATAAAGATCCGCTAAAGAAATTTCTATCAGACACAAGCGTGCTAAACTTTGATGAATATGAGGCTGCTTATTTAACTGATTCAAAATTTGCAATTGACGCCAGCATACAGTACCTGTATTACTACAAAACTACTGTTCCTAAAATTAAAGCTTATTTGGGGGACCCGTACATCATAATAATTCTGAGAAATCCGGTCGACCGGGCTGTCTCTAATTTTATGTACACTAAGAAATCCGAAAAATGCAACTCGCTGGTTGAAGCCGTGAAAGATGAACTTGCTGGTAACAGAGACTACTTGCATTCATTTTATCAAAACTATAAGCAAGGATTGTACTACGAGCAAGTGAAAACGTTTAAAGAAAACTTTACAAACGTTACGGTTTTGTTTTATGAGGATTTTGTAAATGATAATTTATCATTTGTAAATTCCATTTTTGACACCTTGGGGACGTCGCGGCTTAATAAACTTAAACCCGTTCCAAAACTTAATACATCGTTAGGATTATCATGGACCGGCAGGCTTTTGATGAAAAAATATTCGCCCTTTAGGTTTGTTTATAAAAAAGTTCTTCCTTCGTTTTTTGATAGCAGCACATACTACAATATAAAAACAAATTTAAAGGCCAGGTTTTCAAAAAAAAGCAGTGACGCCACGGATTTGTTAAGCAATGATGACAGACAATTTCTGACTGATCTTTATAAAGAAGATGTTAAAAAGCTGATGGAGTTTTTGAATATTACTAAATCGCCATGGATAGGATTTTAATCTAATGCCTTCCACTATGGTGCTGTTTTGCGGTTAAAAATCAGCCCGTATTAAATAGCAAACCGCGATTAGGGATGCAATCGCAAATTCAGCCTATTTATATATTTAACTTGTTTGTGTAAATAGAAAATAATCAGTAAAAGCCAATTGAATATGGTAATTGTAACAGGAATGCACAGAAGCGGCACCACCTTTTTGGGGAATATTTTGGAGCAATCTAAGCATTTCAATTACATTCATGAACCGTTAAATTATAATCATGGCTTAGTAGGCGTGCCGGGCTGGTATCCTTATATTAATCCTGTAACCAAAGCGGATGACCACGGCCTGATAGCTTTATTAAATGATCTTCACAGTCTTAATTTTAAGTTTAAACTTCATTACGAACCCGGAGATAATTTTTTAAAAAAAACAGTACGGAAATTTATCAAAGGGCAGGGGCATCTGGATTATCTCAAATATAAATTGTCATTTAATAAAAAGGAAATTCTTTTAAAGGACCCGTTTCTTAGCTTATGCGGAGCTTATTTTGCCAATGAATTTAAAGATGTTAAGGCGGTATACATTGTCAGGCATCCGGTAGCTTTTTATAAGAGTATTGAAAGAATGGAATGGAATTTTGATTTTAATAACCTATATGATCAAACTAATTTGTTCAATGATTATTTAAGTAAATTTGATTTCCACCAGCCCGAGAGTAACACGCTTATTGAGACTGCACCCGCATTATGGAATATAATTAACACCATCATATTGGATCATGTCGCTTTTTTAGGTCCTAACAAGGCCTATTTACTTAAACATGAAGATTTAAGCATCAATCCCGATGAAGAAATTTCAAAGCTTTTTTCGTTCCTCGGCATACCGGTTACTGATGGTGTTTCGGCTTATATTAAAAAAAATATGACACAGGGTATCATTCAACCGAACTCAAAGGTTTTATTTGAGTTTTCAAGAGACTCGAAGCAATTGGCATACTCGTGGAAGAAAAATTATAAAATTGAATATGACGAGATCATTAAAAAAAACCAATCTCTTTTAAAGCGATTGAATTATGAATGAGGGGCAAAATCAAAAACCAGTGTACGGTTTGCCTTGTAATTTTTTATTTGATGCCACAAACATTGCGACAAATTTTTAGTACTGATTTAATGATAAAAAATTTAGCTTCGCGAGGAATTTTAAACAAAAAGCATATAAACTATTTAACTTTCGGAACAATTGATCTCCAAATGATTTTTTAAAATACCATACTTCCAAGTTCAATTACAATAATGTCAACGAAAGATTCAGCGATAACTTCTCAGCATAACCCGGAAAATTCACCCTTTTTCTCAATAGTTACAATTACGTTTAATAATTATGATGAGTTGTTGCGTACCTATGAAAGCGTTAAAACACAATCATATGGGGATTTTGAATGGATTGTAATTAATGGCGGATCGAAAGATAACACACAAGATTTTTTAGCTGCGGTAAAGATGGAGAACTTTTGTTATGTGAGCGAAAAAGATAAAGGTATTTTTGACGCGATGAACAAAGGCATCGACCGGGCAAAGGGGGAATTTATAACTTTTTTAAATTCGGGCGATGTCTTTAGCGAGCCGGGTACACTTGAAACGATAAAAAATAAATTTGACGAACTTGGGCGCGAAAATGGTATCGATTTTATTTTCGGTGATTCGAACGAGAAAGATGAGGCGGGTAGTTTGTTTTACCGCCCAAGCAGAAAATATTGGAGAAGAAAGATGGGTATGTTTACCCATCATCAGGCCATGTTTTATAAAATGGAAGTAATAAACGCGCACAAAATTACCTATGATCTTAAGTTTGAGTTTGCAGCAGATTATGATTTTACGCTGCACTTTTTAAAATTCAGCCGGGCTTATTTATACATACCTGTTTCAATTTGTACCTTTATGCAAGGCGGATTTTCGCACCTGCATTGGCGAAGAGCGGTTAAACAGGATAGTGAAATAAGGGACAAGTATTTTAAAATGAGTAAAATTGTGCTGGCGGGTATTTATTCTTACCAATATCTTTTGCATAGCTTTCGGTACAAGTTTACGCCGGTTTATAATTTCTTGAGATTTAGAGGCAACAAGTAATACTATTGAATTAATGCATTTGTTGTAGCGACGGTAATGCGGCGCTGTAAAAATTGAAGTAAAAATTAAATAACATGATGCCATTAGTGTTAACTCAATCATTTATAGATTACTGATAAAGGAATTTTAACCACATAACAGAAGATACTAAATGCTTTTATATTTTTTTGAATAAGGAACTGAATGGATTTAAAACTAATAGTTAATAACTATAAGGGGAAATTAACCGGACACAATAAGGAACTTGTTTTTGATTCTGTTTTTGCCATTATAATACGGGTAGGCGCGGCAATTTCGTCTTTTATAATGAATTTAGTTATTGCCAGGCAGTTGGGTACCTACAATTCGGGGAACTTTTTTTTGTCTTTTGCCGTGATTACGGTTTTAGCGACGTTTATGCGGATGGGTGGCGATAACTTGCTGGTTAGATACGTTGGGATTTATGGAAGCGAAAAAAAATGGAAAACAATTAAATTGATCGTTAGCCAGGTTGGCAAACGGACGTTAGTTTTTTCGATAATAGTTACGGCGTTACTCGTTTTGTTTCACACTTTTATTGCTAAAGGTGTTTTCCATAAAGAAAATTTATCCAGCACATTATTTTGGATGCTTTTGTCAACGCCGCTGCTTGCGTTGTACACCCTGCTTTCCTACGCTTTTCAGGGATTGAAAAAAGTACTTCTTTCAGTTTCAATTCAAAACATACTGGTACCCATCACTTTATCAATTCTCGTTTTCATTATAAGGCCTGCCACCTCTGAAAAAGCTGCTGAGTTATATTTTGCTGCTTCGTTATTAACAGTTATTATCACACTCATTTTGTGGAGCAGAATTGTTAGGAAACCTGAGCAGAGCGAGGAGGCAAAATTACCCGAGCATATTTGGAAGAGTAGTTATGCATTATGGTCTTTTGCGATTGTGCAGATGGCGATGCAATGGGGCGGACAATTTATGGCCGGTATATTTTGCACACAAAAGCAAGTTGCTCAATTGGCCGTAGCCCAGCGGACATCGATGCTCATTTCATTTATACTCATAGCTATAAACTTGGTTAGCGCCCCCAGATTTGCAAGCCTGTATAAGCAGGGGCAATTGAAAAATTTAAAGAAATATGCCATTAATTCAACCAGATTAATGGTGGTTTTCTCTACTCCGATCGTTTTACTGATCATTTGTTTTCCAACATTGATTATGTCGCTGTTTGGAAAAGGTTTTGAGGCGGGCGCTCCAATGCTGGTTGTTTTATCGTTGGGCCAGTTTATAAATGTGCTTACAGGGTCGGTCACGCTCCTGTTAATGATGAGCGGACACGAAAAAGATACCAGAAACATTCAAATTATTACCGGCATACTTGGCTCAATTCTGAATTATTTCCTTATCAAATATTATGGCGCATTTGGAGCAGCAGTTGGTACGGCGTTGGCCATTTCGGCTCAAAACCTTATATGTGTGGGGATGGTAAAAAGACGACTTGGCTTTAACACGATGGCCATTTTTAGCAAATAGACAAGTATGATAATGATTTACTAAAAATATATAGTGTAAATTAAGTAAATTGCAGCTTTTATTAAGATAAAATAAAAAAATCATATTTAAATGATATGGTGAAAAAAGGCAAAAATGTTAAAATACTATTTCCCTCCTCTTCCGGAGGGCATTTGGCTGAAATAGGACAACTTAAGAAGCTGTTTGAAAATTATGAATATTTAATAGTAACTGAAGACCATCCATTAAACAGGAAATTGTTGAAGGACAGAAATTGTACTTTTGTAAGACCAAACGGACAGAACAGAAATCTTGTGTTTTGGTGGAATTTCGTAATCAATTGGTTTTTATCCATAAAAATTTTATTCCAGTTTAAACCCGATATAATTGTGACAACGGGTAGCCACACAGCGGTGCCATTTTGTTACCTTGGCAAATTAATGGGGTGTAAGGTTATTTATATTTTGTCATTTTGCAGAATTGATTCAAGAGCCAAGGCTGCTGATTTAGTTTACCCGATTGCTGATTTGTTTTTTGTGCAGTGGGAGAAGATGAAAGCTGTTTATAAAAAAGGCATTTACGCCGGCCCAATATTTTAAAAATGATTCTTGTAGTTTTAGGAACCTGGGACAAGCCATTTATCAGGCCGTTAAATGAGATAGAACAGGCCATTAAATCGGGGGCTGTTAACGAAAAGGTAATTGTTCAATCGGGTAACACTGAATTTGAGACGGTAAATATGGAAATTGTTCCTTTTTTTGACCGAATAAAACTTGAGCAATTGTACGACGAAGCAAACGTAATTATATGCCAGGCTGGAGTTGGGTCGATAATGATGGGGTTGGAACGCGGTAAGAGAATCATCTCAATAGCCCGGTTGAAAAAATATGATGAACATATAGATGACCATCAGGTGGAAATACTTGATGTTTTCTCGAAAAACAGGTATATCATTCCATGGCAAGAGAATAATTTTATTAATACTTTACAGGAGGCCCGGGATTTTCGGCCGGAGAAATACCCTTTCGGGAGCCATGGAATAGAAGATTCAATTATAAACTATATTGAGGAAAAATTTAAATAATACGGTCTAATGATAAAAGTTGCTTTAATAGGCGCCGGGAAAATGGGTATTTCCCATTTGGCTATCCTCGGCGCTCATCCGGAAGTGTGTGTGGCGGGCGTTTGTGATACCTCAAAAATGGTGACAGATGTGCTCACCAAATATTCGGGTTATACTTGTTTTTCAGACTATTTGCAAATGGTTGACAAAGTAAAACCCGATGCGGTATTTATAGCCGTTCCAACAAAAGCACATGCAGTTTTTATTAAGGCCATGCTTGAACGCGGCATCCATGTCTTTTCGGAGAAGCCCTTTTGTTTGAGCCCCGAGGAAGGCGAACCATTAGTGAAACTTGCCAAAGAAAAAAACCTGGTCAACCAGGTAGGCTATCATAATAAATTCATCGGAACATTTAATGAGGTTAAAAAGATAATCGATGGGGGCGCTCTTGGTGAAATTCATCATTTCGTTGCGGAGTCGTATGGTCCGGTAGTGATCAGGAAAAAACAGGAAACCTGGAGGTCTGATCCGGCTGAAGGCGGCGGTTGCCTTATGGATTATGCCTCGCATGTTGTTGATCTTTTGAACTATTTGTTATCGCCGGTCCAGGAGGTGATGGCCAGTCAATTACAGCCAATATTTTCGAAGCAGGTTGAAGACGCGATATACGCAATGCTTAAATTAGAAAATGGGGTGAACGGGATGTTGTCAGTAAATTGGAGCGACGAAACGCATCGGAAGATGACCACTTCAGTAACATTTTACGGAACAAACGGTAAAATTATTTCCGATGCCAATGAGTTAAAAGTTTATTTCAATAGCGATAAGTGCCCGGAAGGATATTCAAAGGGCTGGACGGTTAAATATGTAACCGATTTAACCGAACAAGTTGATTTTTATCTTCGTGGGGAGGAATACTCAGCCCAGATAGACTATTTTATTAGTGCTATTAAAGGCACTGTAAAAAATAACATAAATACGTTTGAAAGCGCCTGGATCACTGACAAATCACTTAACTTAATTAGAAAAAAAGCGAATTAGAATATGGAAAGAATTTTATTTGGGGACAATCAGTTTTTCGCTGTAAACCATATTTCTGATGAAAAATCACGCGCCCAGTCTATTCGGTTTAAAGACGATAAGGCAATAATACGCACACTTGATTATGCCAGGGAGGCCGGAGTAAATACTTTTATGTGCACTACTCATGATCGTATTGCCAATATTTGCGACATTATACGTGCTGACCCCGAAAAATACAGGGATTTTAAAATTTATCCTTGTATGCCTTACGCTCATAAATATGCGAACGCCGTTACCGAACTGGGTATATTAGGAACGTTAAAACAATATGTCCCTGGTAACTTTTTAGGCTCGTTATTTAAGGGTGGAGTGGCTTTTATTTCAAAGGATTTTCTTTCCATTATGGAACTGCTGATCGACTCCGAAATGAAAATGTTCAAAGGTATTAATACACCGGTAATTTTTTTGCAAAACGTAGTGACCGATCTTTTATTGGGCTTAGGAATGAAGGATATACTAAAAGGCTTTCATGATCATGTAAAAAAGAAATACAACGCCGAACCCGGTTACATAACGATGAATATGCCGAAGTTACTCGATTTACTTGAGGGAATCGGTATAGAGAATCCAATAATTTGTGCATCAATAAACAAAGCGGGGTTCCGGATGTCAGGTGGAAAGGACGTTTACGAAAAAACGCTGACAACCAGGAACTTCAGGCCCATCGCCATGCAGGTTTTGGGTGGCGGCGCCATATCTCCAAAAGAAGCCCTTGAATATGTTTGTTCTTTTCCGAAAATTGAATCCATTTTATTCGGAGCTTCTTCACAGGGAAATATTGAGGATACCGTTTCGAAGATCAATCATTTTGATGAAATGAATCAGGTTAAATCATAAAAGAAGAACGTATGAAACGATATGAATAGCTTATAAATGTCAAGTTTTTTTTGTATTGCAAAAAAAATACGATATTTATAAGGTTTGATAACGTAATAGTCATATCAATAAGAAGCACTAAAACCCAAATTTTAAAAATGTAATTATGAAAAAAGCGTTAGTTTGCGGTGCTGGTGGATTTATTGGAGGGCATTTAGTTAATAGGTTAAAAAGCGAGGGCTATTGGGTACGTGGTGCGGATATTAAAGAGAACGAATACGGCAATGTGAATTCCGACGAATTCGTCTTAGGTGATCTCACCGATCCGATTGTTGCCGGAAAGGTGGTTGAAGAGATGGATGAAGTTTACCAATTGGCTGCAGATATGGGCGGGGCCGGTTATATTTTCACCGGCGAAAACGATTCAGCAGTAATGCATAATTCGGCGCTTTGCAATCTCAATGTTCTGGATGCGGCTTGTCATGCCGGGGTTAAAAAAATATTTTATTCATCATCGGCCTGCATGTATCCGGAATATAACCAGCTTGATCCTGATAATCCGAAATGCAGTGAAAATTCTGCTTACCCCGCAGCTCCTGACAGCGAATATGGCTGGGAGAAATTATTCAGCGAGCGGTTATATTTTGCCTACCAGCGCAATCATGGCATTTCAGTTAAGGTAGCGCGCTTTCATAATATTTTCGGACCGCAGGGAACATGGAAGGGCGGAAAAGAGAAGGCCCCTGCGGCGATGTGCCGTAAGGTTGCCGAGGCCAAAGACGGTGCAAGTATTGAGGTTTGGGGCGATGGTAAGCAAACCAGGTCATTTTTGTATATTGACGAGTGCGTAGAGGGGATAAGAAGGCTGATGGAGTCGGATTTCTCCGGTCCTGTAAATATTGGTTCTGAAGAAATGATTTCGATCAATGATTTTGCTAAAATGGTGATCGACATAGCCGGGAAAGATATTTCCATTAAAAACATTACCGGCCCTACGGGAGTGAGGGGCAGGAATTCGGACAATGACCTGATCAGGGAGAAATTAGGCTGGTCGCCGTCATTACCGTTGAGAGAAGGGATGGAGAAAACTTTCGCATGGATCAATGAGCAACGTGAGACTGCGTTGCTGGTTAAGAATGAGCAACAATAACTTAACGGAAACGGGCATTCAAATAGCATTACTCACTTCGCTTGAAGAACAACTTACTTCGCACAGTTCGGGGCTTAAGCGCGTTTTCATAAATAATAATACTGAAACCCCGCTTACCCAATTTGCTTATGGATCTTTAAAAAAAGGCGATCAAACCGGCGTTCATGTACATAAAACCATGGACGAGTATTTCTTTATTGTCAGTGGCGAGGGCGTGCTGGAATGCGGGGCGGAAAACTTTACGCTAATACCGAAAACATTTTTAAAAATACCAGCCGGAACAAATCACAATCTCAGTAATAATAATGACCGGGTGCTTGAGTTCGTTTATTTTGGTATAGCTACCTGAAAAGATTTTAGATCGGAGCGTCCTCTACAGATAAAACCTCGGTTCCTCCAATGCCCGCCGAGGCTTTCATATCTTTTAAAAAGTATCGTTTCATTATAGGGCCCGACATCAATACAGTTGCAATTGTCATCACCACCAGGCCTTCAAAAACTTTTTCATCTATGATCTTTGCCTGGAGCGCAAGCAACCCTAAAACGATTTCCTGGGATCCCCGTGCATTCATGCCGAAGGCGACTGCGATAGATTCGTTCCTGTTTAGTCCGCTAAGGCGGCTGCCTATGCCAGCCCCGATCAGTTTGGCAATACAGGCAATAGCTAAAATCACCACTACTACCTCCAAATTGAAGTTAGAAACAAAATTCAGCCTTAGCCCAATCGACGCAAAGAAAAGCGGTGCGATAATATTCACCGTAAACTGGTGTAGTATCAGTTTATGGCGGTCGGTAAAGTACTTTGAATCGCCTATAGCTACGCCCATTAAAAAGGCGCCGAATACAGCCCGCACACCCAAATACTCGGTTATAATAGCGCAGGTAAAGCACAAACAAATAGCAAGCGTTATAACACGGCCGATCTTCAGATTTTTTTGAGCGACGAAGAAAAGTTTGTTTGCGCCCCACCGGCCAATAGTGACCATAAACACAGCGAAAGCTAACACCATGATCACTGAAAGCGCGGAGCCCTGGTCTTTTCCTGCATGCATCATCTGCATGATAACCGAGAAAAGGATCCATCCCAAAAAGTCGTCGATCATTGCCGACGTAAGTACCAGGTTGCCGATCTTGGTCTTTAAAATATCAAGATCCATTAATATTTTGGTGATCACCGACAGGGCCGTTATTGACAATGCAGTTCCAAAGAACATTGCGGTTATCAGCTGGTTGGTGGCGCCGGTTGAAAATATACGCTGGTAAAAAAACCAGGCGGCTATAAAGCCAACTATAAATGGAAAAATTATGCCGGTTAAGCTGATCGATAGCGCGTGTTTTCCGTCCCGCCGGATTTGTGTCAGGTCTACTTCAAACCCGGCCACAAACATCAGTAAAATGATCCCGATGTTCGCAAAACCGTCGAATGCGCCGTATGCACGGGGAACGGACAGGAAGATATCACTGAACAACTTAGGCCAGTAATGCTGAAGAATAGTCGGCCCCAAAATAACGCCGGCAAGTATCTCGCCAATGATGGCCGGTTGCTTATACTTCCTGCATAACTCTCCCAGTATTCGGGCTAGTACCAAAACGATGGTTACAATAATTAGGAAATGCAATACTTCGGCTGAACTGAGCTTCGCTACCATTTTAGAATATTAAATTACACACAGGTGATGTAAGCAAATATAAAATTTAAATTTAGTTTTTTTGCCCGTGATAGTGCCTGAGCGGGAAAAAGCCATGATACAGTGGTTTGTGAACCCTCAATCAACCAAATCGGCATGGCATACTTAAATTTTTTTCATAATTTTACCCGTAATGCAGTGCTCGCGGAAATGTTTTAACAGCATAGCTGAAGTTTCAAAAAACTGCTCCGATGATGCACATTTCCCTTTACAATTTGAAGCTGGGTTTTTTAAATATTTGATTTAAAACGATTTGGTTTTCGGGTAGTTATAAAATATAACCAGCTAACGTTGGTTGATTTGTTTTGCAAAATATCTTTGATCAATAGAAAAAACACAAATGGAGAAATCGGCAAAAATATACATCGCGGGGCACCGGGGGATGGTAGGCTCGGCCATTTACCGCAAACTTGAAAGTGAAGGGTATACAAATTTTATTACGCGGACATCTGCTACGCTCGACTTGAGAAACCAGAACCAGGCAGGGGAGTTTTTTGACTCGGAAAAGCCTGACTATGTTTTTTTGGCTGCGGCAAAGGTTGGCGGTATCATGGCCAATAATACCTACCGGGCAGAGTTCCTGTACGATAATCTGCAGATACAAAATAACGTTATACACAACTCATGGATAACAGGTGTTAAAAAATTAATGTTTTTGGGGTCGAGTTGTATTTACCCCAAGATGGCGCCGCAGCCGTTGAAAGAAGAATATCTTTTGACCGGCCCGCTGGAAGACACCAACGAACCTTATGCTATTGCAAAAATTGCAGGTATAAAGATGTGCGACGCTTACCGGGCTCAATACGGCTGCAATTTTATTTCGGTGATGCCTACCAATTTGTACGGATACAACGATAATTACGATCCGCAAAATTCGCACGTACTGCCGGCGATGATCAGGCGTTTCCACGAGGCTAAGGAGCAAAACCAGCCATTTGTTACGATTTGGGGGACCGGGACCCCGAGGAGGGAGTTTTTATTTGCAGACGACCTGGCTGATGCTTGCTATTATTTGATGCAAAACTACAACGAGGCCGGGTTAGTGAACATTGGAACAGGCGAGGACTTATCCATTAAAGATTTGGCTTTACTGGTAAAAAAGATCGTTGATTACAAGGGCGAGATCAGGCTTGATACCTCGAAACCGGACGGAACGCCGCGGAAGTTGATGGATGTAAGCAAACTGCACAGCAAGGGCTGGAAACATAAAATAGAACTCGAAGACGGCATAAAATTGGCCTATAATGATTTTCTGTCGAAGGAGAAAATTCTTTCGGCATAGGTACTATAAAAAATCAGGATGAAAAAAATTCTTATTACCGGTGGCGCCGGGTTTATTGGCTCGCATGTGGTGCGCAGGTTTGTAAATAAATATCCGCTTTATTTAATTGTGAACGCCGACGCCCTGACTTATGCCGGCAACCTGGAAAATCTTACCGATATTGAGGACAGCCCTAACTATATTTTTGAAAAAGCGGATATAAAGGATATTGCGGCGATCAGTTCTATTTTTGATAAATACGGCATTACCGATATTATCCATCTGGCGGCTGAATCACATGTCGACCGCTCGATACTGAGCCCGTTTGACTTTGTGTATACCAATGTGATCGGTACCGTAGCCCTGCTGGAGGTAGCGAAGGAAAAATGGAAGGGGGAATACAAGAGCCATTTGTTTTACCATATCTCGACCGACGAAGTTTTTGGCGCCTTGGGCGATACCGGGCTTTTTACCGAAGAAACCAGGTACGATCCACATTCGCCGTATAGCGCCAGTAAGGCGGCATCCGATCATTTTGTGAGGGCATATTTTGATACTTATGGTATCCAAACTGTGGTGTCAAACTGCTCAAACAATTACGGGCCAAATCATTTTCCGGAAAAACTGATCCCCCTGATGATAAACAATATCATCAACAACAAACCGCTGCCGGTTTATGGCGACGGTAAATACACCCGCGACTGGTTATTTGTAAAAGATCATGCAATTGCGATAGACTTATTGTTTCACCAGGGCAGGGCAGGGGAAACTTACAATATCGGCGGGTTTAATGAGTGGAAGAATATAGACCTGGTAAACCTGCTTTGTAAACAGATGGATGAAAAGCTTGGACGGCAGCCGGGTACAAGCGCTCAATTGATCACTTACGTAAAGGACAGGCCCGGGCATGACCGGCGTTACGCGATTGACGCAAGTAAAATAAATAAAGAATTTGGCTGGAAGCCTTCAGTGACGTTTGAAGAAGGGCTATCACAAACCATCGACTGGTTTTTGAGCAATAAAACCTGGCTGGAACATGTTACCAGCGGCGCATATACCAGCTATTATGACCATCAATACGAAAATCGCTAAATATCAACGAAAACATGACGATAACACCGACGCCGCTTGAAGGATGCTTTGTCATTTCACCGCGGATATTTAACGATGACAGGGGCTATTTTTTTGAATCGTACAACGCGCAAAAATTTAATGACGCGGTGGGCGCCGAAATAAATTTTGTTCAGGACAACCAGTCCTTTTCAACCAAAGGGGTGCTGCGGGGCCTTCACCTTCAAAAGGGAGAACACGCACAATCCAAATTAGTCAGGGTTACATTGGGCGAGGTATTGGATGTTGCGGTTGATGTGCGAAAAAAATCAAAAACATTCGGGCAATTTTTTTCGGTAGTTTTGTCGGATGTTAATCATGAGCAGTTCTTTATACCAAAAGGGTTTGCGCATGGTTTTGTGGTACTAAGCGACACAGCTATTTTTCAATACAAGTGCGATAATTACTATAACAAGGATTCGGAGGCGGGAATACATTATGCCGACCCATCATTGGGAATAGACTGGGGCCTGCCGGATAATGAACTGATCGTATCAGGCAAGGATAAGGAATTACCTTTTTTGAAAGATGCCGGCGACCTTGGTTTTTGAAAGGAATAACCGTTGGTTGGTGGAAAAAAATCAAAGTTTAAATAAGAAAAATGCTGAAATCAGTAAAATCACAAATACAGGCTTCGATAGACGCAAAAGAGCTAATTTTAAAGGATGAGGCGCTATTGGAGTTGATCATTCAATCAGCTGAGACGATTATTGAGGGCTATAAAAACGGAAAAAAGACGATGTTTGCCGGCAATGGCGGGAGCGCGGCCGATGCGCAGCATTTGGCCGGTGAATTGGTGGCGCGGTTTTATTTCGACAGGCCGGGTATTCCCTCTATCGCGCTGACAACCGATTCTTCAATCCTTACCGCTATAGGCAACGATTACGGGTACGAAAAACTATTTTCGCGCCAGGTTCAGGCAATGGGCAACGAAGGTGATATTTTTATCGGGTTGTCGACATCGGGCAATTCGCCGAATATTTTGCATGCACTGGATGTCTGCAAAGAAAAGGGGATCATTTCAATTGGCCTTACCGGGATGACCGGCGGCAAAATGGCAGACAAATGTGACATTTGCATAAAGGTGCCTTCGAACGATACGCCGCGTGTTCAGGAGTCGCATATACTTATCGGCCACATTTTATGCTGCGCGATAGAGCAGGAACTGTTTTCGGATATTAGCCCGTTTAAAAGTTGAAAATGAGGTAAACTGAACCCATACACATAACAAACCCATAAATCCCTATATGAATAGCATTGTTGTTTTTGGTGCGTCTGGCCAGTTAGGAAATTGCCTGAAAACCTTCGCAGAAAAAAATTCGATAGCCTCGATTTATTTCCCCAGTGAGACTGAGGCTAATATCCTGGATGACAATGCCCTAAAAGCGATATTTGAAAAATACAAGCCCTCATTCAGCATAAATTGTGCTGCCTATACAGCGGTTGACAGGGCTGAAGATGACCGCGAAATGGCCCTGAAAATCAACCAAACCGGGGCCGAAAACCTGGCGCGGCACTGTGCGGAAAACGGATCTGCGCTGGTTCATATTTCAACCGATTTTGTATTTAAAGGGGATAAACCTGCATTGTTGTCAGAAGATGATGTTGCCGAACCTATTAATGTTTATGGCCAAACCAAATTGGACGGAGAGCTCGCGGTGAAAGCTATCCTAAAGGAGCATTTTATAATCCGCACCAGCTGGCTTTATTCGGAGTATGGCAATAATTTTGTTAAAACCATGCTTAAGCTTGGCGCGGAGCGCGACGAGTTGAAGATCATTGCCGACCAGGCCGGCACACCGACCTACGCCATGGACCTTGCGGCGTGTATTATGCACATAATAGGCAGCGGCAATACGGATTACGGGGCATACCATTACAGCAACGAGGGCGTGGCTTCCTGGTATGATTTTGCCAAAGCTATTTTCGATATTTCAGACACCCGGGTAAAGGTTTTACCGATAAAAACTTCTGAATATCCAACGAAAGCGGTAAGGCCTGCATATTCGGTAATGGACAAAAGCAAAATAAAACAAACTTTTAATATCGAAATACCGTACTGGCGTGATAGTCTGGCCATTTGTATCGACAGGCTGAAAAACAGGTAAGCTAAAATGAAAGGAATAATCTTAGCAGGCGGATCAGGTACGCGGCTTTATCCGATTACGAGGGCCATCAGTAAACAACTGATGCCGATATACGATAAGCCGATGATCTATTATCCTTTATCTGTCTTAATGCTGGCGGATATAAGGGAAGTTTTGATCATCACTACGGCCGAAGACATTGAAAGTTTTAAACGGCTGCTTGGCGATGGAGCAGAATTGGGCTGTAATTTTACCTATGCTATCCAGGAAAAACCGAACGGCCTGGCGCAGGCATTTGTAATTGGCGAGAAATTTATCGGCAATGACAAGGTGGCCCTGATTTTGGGGGACAACATTTTTTATGGTACCGGCTTTAGCGAGTTGATACGCAGTTTTAACAATGTGAGCGGGGCAGCGATATTCGCTTATCCTGTTGCCGATCCGGAACGTTATGGCGTGGTGGAGTTTGATAAAGATTTGAGGGCCATTTCTATTGAGGAAAAGCCCTTGCATCCAAAATCAAGCTTCGCGGTTCCCGGCCTTTATTTTTATGATAACCGGGTTATTGATATAGCTAAAAATTTAAAACCATCTGCCCGTGGCGAATATGAGATTACCGATGTAAACAAGTTCTACCTGGAACAAGGCGATTTGCACGTTGGGGTGATGGACAGGGGCACCGCCTGGCTGGATACCGGTACTTTTGACTCATTAAGCGATGCCTCGGAATATGTGCGGGTTATTGAAAAACGCCAGGCTACAAAAATCGGTTGTATCGAGGAAGTGGCTTACCGCCGCGGTTTTATAAATGACGAACAGCTTAAGGTGCTGGTGAAAAAATATATCAAGAGCGGTTACGGCGTATACCTGGAAAGCCTGATGGCATAAGCGAATTGCTTATGCCCGCTTGAAATAAAAATAAAACGGTGTGCCGCTGAGGATCAGCAGCAACCCTATAGTCGATGCGCCCGGCTGTGTGATGATGGTATTCACAATCAGCACAATACAAAACAAAATGATGATCACCGGTATAACCGGGTAGCCGATAACTTTCGATTTAATTACACCCTTCATCTTCATTCTTATCAAACCGAAAGCGCCTAAGGCAAAAAAGGCGTAGGATGCAAAGATGATCAGGTTGGTTATCTGGTCAAACGTGCCGCTAATCAGCAATACGCAACTCCAGATAGCTGAATAAATAAGGGCCGCATTTGGCGTGCTAAAGCGAGGGTTAATATTCGCCGCTTTTTTAAAGAAAACCTTCTCCTGTGCCATGCGGAAATAGACACGCGGGTAGGAAATAATGCAGCCGTTTAAAGCGCCGAACGTGCAGGTCATGATTAGCAGCGCAATAACTACAGCACCCGTTTTACCCATCAGCACGCCCGCTATTGCCGCCGCTGCTATTTTATTTTGCCCCAGATGCGCCAAATCAGATAGGGGCAAAACACGCATATAGGAATAATTCAACAGCACATAAAGCAGCATAGCAATGCCGACGCCACCTATAATCGCATAGGGAACATTGCGGGTGGGGTTTTTTATCTCACCTGTAACGTAGGTGATATTTATCCATCCGTCATACGCCCACAATGCGCTGAGCATAGCGCCGAACAGTCCGCTGAACAAAGCCAGGCCCACCGGAGCCTGGTTAACGAACGTCTTGGTTCCGTTATTAACCGCAGGGTGCCCCGTGAATAATAAGCCTGAAATGATGAGCACCAGGATACCTAAAATTTTTGCCGATGTTACAATATTGCTTAAGGCCCCGCCTCGTTTTATACCGCGGCAGTTGAACCAGGTTAATAAAATGACCATGAGTACCGCCAGGATCTTTATACCGGAATCAGCAAACGGGAAAACTGAGTCACCAACCCCAATACCTTTAAATGCCGACAACGGATCGGGCAGGGCAAAAAGGGTGTTTGCCGATTGAGCGAACACGAAGGAAAGGGCAGCAATGGCGCCGCTGCCTATGATGGTAAATGTCGACCAACCAAAAATAAAGGCAATGAAATCGCCGTAAATTAAGCGCAGGTATTCATATACGCCGCCGGTTTGGGTGGTCATGGTGGCAAGGCCGGCATAGGCAAACGCGCCAAACATAGTTATCACCCCTGCTATTATCCAGGCCAGCAAAATATAATTCCCGTTATGGAGCGTTTGCGCCATAGGCACGATTTTTTTAAATACGCCGGAGCCGATCATGATACCGGCAACCATCAAAATTGCGGTCGGTAGGTTAAGTGCTCTTATAAAGTGCGGGCTTTTATGCTCGTCTGAAGGTTGGTTTTCTGCCATTTGGGTTTGTTCAGGTGGTTTTATTCCAGTGAATATTGATCCGGTCTCCGGTCTTTGAAAAGGTCATTAAAAGCGTTAAAGGATTTGTCGCGCGTTAGTTTAGGGGTAATCTCGACGGTCAGCACGCTGTTTTCATCTTTACCGGCCTGTGCCAGCGGTGTGCCGTTAAAATCGTATATAACAGAACCTCCGTTGAAGGTCAGGTTTTGTAAGCTGCCGTCTTCAAGTGTTCTGGTCTCCGCACCACACCTGTTTGCTACGGCAACATACACTTTATTTTCAAGCGCTCTTGCCGGCATGCCGATACCCCACAGCGTGGATACCAGGTTTGATGGGCAAGCGATCACGTCTGCACCCATTAATGCCAGGCTCCGGGCGGACTCAGGGTAGCGCCAGTCATTGCACACCATAATGCCGACGCTGCAGTCCAGCAAAGGATGGTCGACGATAAAAAAACCTGAGTTTCCCGGTTCAAAACATAGTTTTTCCCTAAAAAAAAGATGGGTTTTGCGATATACCCTTAAGCCCCCGTCAGGTAAGGCTGCAAGCGCTGAATTATATGTTTTGTCACCATCTTTCTCCGCAAAACCGGCAACGATCAAGGCTTTACGTTTAACCGCAAGGCGCTTGAAGAATGCGATACTTTCACCGCCGGCATCTTCAGCGACATCGAGCGCTTCCTGTTTTGTTAAAAAAGAATAACCTGTTGTACACAGTTCGGGCAGTACGATAATATCAGCCTGGTTGCCGCTCAGCAGTTCTTCAATTTGATCGATGTTGTGTTGTTTGTTACCGAAGGAGGGGGTGAATTGAACGATACTGAGCTTAACCATGTGATAAATTTAGTTTTTTCAAACCAAACTATTATCAAGTCAGTAGTCTTTAGTCGCAAGTCTTAAGTTATTTTTTTCTTACCTAAGACTTTTAACCCGATACGATCATTACACAACACCAGCTATGATGTCCGCGATTTTATCAACTAATCCGGCGTTATCGGCCGATACCCAGGTAATTTCCTTATCCTTATTGAACCAGGTCATCTGCCTTTTTGCAAAGCGGCGCGTGTTCTGCTTAATTAGTACTATTGCCGTTTCCAAATCGGTTTTGCCATCAAAATAGTCGAATAGTTCGGAATATCCCACAGTATTCAGCGCATTAAAGTGCCGGTGGGGTAGAAGCGACCTGGCTTCATCAACCAGTCCATGTTTGATCATTTCGTCAACGCGCCGGTTAATTCGGTCGTACAAAACCTCCCGCTGCATACCCAGCCCGATCTTTACGATTTGAAAGGGCCGGTCGCCACCGCCTGATTTGCGAAAAGAAGAATAAGGCTTTCCCGAGCTTTCAAAAACCTCCAGGGCGCGGATGATACGTTGCGCGTTATTCAGGTCGACCTGCCCAAAATAAAGTGGATCAGCCAACTGCAACTTTTCCTGCAGGGAACCTATCCCTTTCTCTTTAAACTCTTCGATCAATTTTTCCCGAATGCCGGGCTTTATGTCAGGGAACGAGTCGAAACCCTCACAAACTGCTTTTATGAACAAGCCGGAGCCGCCCACCAGGATGACCACCTCATGAATTTTGAAAAGCTCGTCAAGCAGTTTCAGGGCGTCCTGCTCATAGTCGCCAGCCGTGTAGGTATCGGTAATGGAAAGTGTATCGATAAAGTAATGTTTGGCTGCTGCAAGTTCTTCGCGACTGGGTTTAGCTGTGCCGATAGACATTTCCTTGTAAAACTGCCGGGAATCGGCAGAAACGACAACAGTTTTATAATGATTTGCCAGTTCGATGCCAGCGGCCGTTTTGCCCGATGCCGTCGGGCCGGCAATGACAATAAGGGTTTTGGATAGTTCATGGTTCATAGTTCATAGTTCATGGAAGGAAAAAGTAATTAAGCAATGGTGGTGTTTAGATTGAGATTTCAATTTGCAAAGTCAAACAACCATACAGCCGAAAACCAATAAGCTTCCGGCCATGAACCATGAACTATGAACCATGAACTAAAAGCTAATATTCCTCTCCGCCGGGTAAACGGCTTTCGTCCTCAAAATTTTCGTCATCCGAAAATTCGTTGCTGAATTCGTCGTCTTCATCTTCTTCTACGGGGGCCTTAGCCACTGGTTCAACGCCTTCGTCTTCCGAAATTTCTGAGAACTCTTCAGTATCCTCTTCGCTGTAGGTCATTTCGTTAAGGAAATCAAAATCATCGGCGCCTGCCGGTGCAGCTGACGGCGCCACGATGTTACCAAATTGCTTTGGCGCTTCGCCCACCGATTTGACAATGGCCGGATAGTTTGTTCCGGGGTTCTCATCCAAAATTATTTTCGATAGCTCCACATGAAAGTCGAAGGGCCTGTCGAAATTAAAGGTATAATAGAATTTTTGATGCGGGTCGTCAATGTATTTCAGCAGCTTTACCTTATCCATTAAGGCTACACCTCTGTCTATTCTTTTTTGGTTAGGCATAAAAGTAATCTCTTCGCCCTTCATCCATTGGTCGTTACTGATGTAAAAAGAAGAGGGGTATTCGGGGCTATAGCCAGTTGATTGGTGGATCGCCCGGTGAAGATCTTCGAATGTTTGATTCGACTTAACATCGATCTCGCGCATCACATCATCGTAATCTTCAAAAGTGATCCTGAACCTGTAAAGTGCCATTTGTTTTGTAAGTATATTTTTGCAAAATTAATAATGTTTTAGTTATTTCGGATTTCGGATGTTCGATTTCGGATTTAATATTAATCTTATTTCGGATGTTCAATTTCGGATTTAATATTAATATCATTTTGGATTTCGGAATTTCGATTTCGGATTTATTATTTACGAAATATATGGGGTTAACCCCAAAGTTAAGTATTTCGCAATTACTATTCCTCATATCGAATCCGCCGATAAAATAATTCCGAAATCGAACATCCGAAATCCGAAATCATTTTCCCTCCACAACTTTTAAGCCAATTTCTGCGCCTTTTGTTATTGTATAAGCTATTGCAGCCTCGCGCGAATTGGGAATTTCCCCTTCCAATATGGCTTCGCGGATCTGGTTTTTAATTATACCCACC
>JABDHD010000057.1:0-1053 GCA_013285685.1 Bacteroidota bacterium | reverse complement strand
CCTCACGGCCCTCTTGTATACCGAATAATTACATAATATCGTTGCCCGTGACCGGCGGCTGCCAGTTTCTCATCTTATCACGTTCTTCAACATCCTTTAATTTTTGTTGAACCAGCTCAAAATTCTGGCGATATTTTTTAACCTTATATTCATTTTTTGTGGTGATGTCTGCTTTACACAACAGCATAAGGCTTTCAATATCATCACCTGCGTCAAATAATAGACGCCGTACCGCTGAGTCGGTAACAATAGACTGCGCCAACACAATAGGCCTTAGGTGAAGTTGTACCATTTTTTGTACAAACTTCATTTTTTCGTTAAGCGGCAACTTTAATTGTGTAAACAGTTTAGGCACCATGCGCGCACCCCGGTCCTCGTGCCCGTGAAAGGTCCATCCATGGCCCGGCTCAAAACGTTTTGTGGCTGGTTTGGCAATATCGTGTAAAATGGCGGCCCATCGCAGCCACAGGTCAGCTGTCGTTTCGCAAATATTATCCAGCACCTGCAGCGTGTGATAAAAATTATCCTTGTGGCCCTTGCCGTCGATATAGTCGACACCGTAAAGTGCGGCCATTTGCGGGAATATTTTATGCAGCAGGCCGGTGTCAAACAAATAATTAAAGCCTATGGATGGTTTGGGCGACAAAATGATCTTATTCAACTCATCTGTTATGCGTTCCTGGGATATTATTTTTATCCTTTCGGTAAGATCCTTTATTGCTGCTACCGCCGGTTCATCAATCCTGAAGTTCAGTTGGGTGGCAAACCGTATCGCACGCATCATCCGGAGCGGGTCATCCGAAAACGTTTCAGCAGGATTCACCGGCGTGCGGATGAGCTTGTTTTCCAGGTCGGCAAGCCCGTTAAACGGATCCAAAAGCTCACCGAATGTACCTGGATGCAGCGATATGGCCAACGCATTGATCGTAAAATCACGGCGTTTCTGGTCGTCTTCCAGCGTGCCATTTTCTACGATAGGCTTCCGCGAATCCGAACGGTAGGATTCTTTGCGGGCGCCGACAAACTCTACCTCCAGTTCCCGGTATTTTAATG
>JABDHD010000056.1 GCA_013285685.1 Bacteroidota bacterium | reverse complement strand
CGGCATAAACCCGTAAAACAGGCTCCGTACCCGATGCCCGTATCATTACCCATGTTCCGTCTTCAAAAAAGAATTTAAAGCCATCCAGGTCTTCTGTTTTTACCACATTCAGGTGGCCGAAGCTTTTGATACCCGATTTGCAATTAGAAACAATCCGTTGTTTTATTTCTTCGGTAACATGCAGGTCGTAGCGCTCAACAGCAAATTTGCCTACGATGTCATAAACTTCCTGTACCAGGCCGCTCAGACTGCGGCCGGTTTTAGCCATAAACTCCCATATCATCAAACCGATCCAGATACCGTCGCGCTCAGGGATATGCCCGTTAACCGCAATGCCGCCTGATTCTTCGCCACCCACCATAAAGGGTTTGCCTGAGTTTACGATCAGGTCACAGATATATTTGAAACCAATCTTGGTCACGGTGTTATTTAACCCGTAGGCATCACAAAGCTTTTGAATTTTGCTGGTACAGGAGAAGGTTGAATAAACTTCGCCGCGCTCGCCTTTAACTTTGTACATATAGTGGATGAGCAGCAACAGAATATGGTGCGAATCGACAAAGTTGCCATCCTGGTCATACAGCCCGATGCGGTCTGCATCACCATCAGTGACAAGGCCCGATGCAATTTCGCCTTCGGATAATTTGATGATCTCTTCAAACTCTTTCAGATTGCGTTGTATCGGTTCAGGCGCCTGGCCGTCAAAGCCCGGATTAGCATCGCAGTGGAGGAAAGTAATATCCGGAAATAACCTGCGCATTACGTTTTGCCCCGCGCCGTACATGGCATCGTAGGCCCAAACCAAGCCGCTGTCGCGAATGGCCGGGATGTCAAAGCTTCTTTCGGCGTGGTCAACATACATGTCCTCCAGGTCGATAAACTCGATAAGGCCATCTTTTTCGTAATCTTTAACCGATTTGAGTTGAAGATCCAGCTTGTCAGGGATGATGGACTCAACGGCTTCGATATCATCCGGCGTGGCGGGCCCGCCATAAAATGCTTTTATCTTGTAGCCATTATATGATGGCGGGTTATGGCTGGCCGTGATGATTATCCCGGCCGAGGCCTGTTTGCGTACAGTGCCCAGCGAGATCATCGGCGTTGAAATAAAGGCATTGGATGCGCGGTATACTTTTACGCCCTGCGACGCCAGCACACATGCGGTAACGTCAGCAAACATCGGACCGGCAAAACGCGGGTCACAGCCCACAACCGCCGACGGATGCTCGAAAGCTTTGTTCAGCCATAGCGCGGTGGCGTATGCAACGCGTTTTACATTTTCGACAGTATAATCGTCGGCAATAATGGCCCTCCAGCCGTCGGTACCAAATTTAATTTTATTCATATTTAGATATAAGTGGTTTAAAATCCTATTTTTAGCGCCTCAAAAATTGATACAAGAATATCAATCATTTGTGGTAAAAGTAAAGAAAAAATGAAAGTTTTAAAATTTGGCGGTACATCGGTTGGAAGCGCTGAACGGATGAAAAAACTACTGGATATTATTGACCCTGCCGAAAGGCAGATCGTGGTGCTGTCGGCCGTATCGGGCACGACAAATAGCTTGGTTGAAATAGGACAGGCCTATCTGTCAGGCGATAAGAAAAAAGCGTCTGAGTTAATAAAAATACTTAAAGATAAATATGAAGACCTTATAAAGGCGCTTTATGCCAAACCCCAATACCTGGAACAAGGCAAAGAAGTGATCGATTATCACTTCGGCTTATTGAGCCAATTGGCCAATGATCATTTTACCACGATTGAAGACAAAGTGGTGCTGGCACAGGGTGAGTTATTGTCCACAACCTTATACCATGTTTATTTGAAAGAAATTGGTGTAACATCGGTGTTGTTGCCCGCACTGGACTTTATGCGGATAGATGAAGACAACGAACCGATGGTTGACTACATCACCGATCATTTAACACCACTGCTTGAGGCACACCCCGGCAATAAGCTTTTTATTACCCAGGGTTATATTTGCCGCAACAGCTTTGGCGAGATAGACAACCTGCGCCGCGGTGGCAGCGACTATACTGCATCGCTGATTGGCGCCGGTATCCGTAGTGAAGAAGTGCAGATATGGACCGATATTGACGGCATGCACAATAATGATCCGCGGATTGTAAAGGGAACAACGCCGATTGCACAGTTATCATTTGACGAAGCGGCGGAACTTGCTTATTTCGGGGCTAAGATATTGCACCCCCAAAGCGTTTTTCCGGCGCAAAAATATCGCATCCCGGTACGCCTGTTGAATACGATGGACCCAAAGGCACCAGGTACGTTGATCACAAATACGAGCGAAAAGGACCGGATAAAGTCTATAGCCGCAAAGGATGGCATTACGGCCATAAAAATACAATCCAGCCGTATGCTGCTGGCCTATGGTTTTTTGCGCCGGGTTTTCGAGGTTTTTGAGCGATATAAAACGTCGATCGATATGATCACCACATCAGAAGTAGCCGTTTCGCTGACGATTGACGATACCCTTTATTTGGGTGACATCATTAAAGAGCTGGAAACTTTCGGAACAGTGGATATCGATAAAAACCAAACCATAATTTGCGTGGTGGGTGATTTTGGGGCCGAAAAACACGGTTACGCTGCAAGGGTGCTGGAAGCGGTGAAGCATATCCCGTTGCGGATGATCTCGTACGGGGGTAGTGAAAATAACCTATCGCTGTTAATCGCCACTTATGATAAAACAGAGGCCTTAAGGAGTTTGCACAACCGCTTGTTTTAGAAACACTTATTTCGGTAAGGTTGTACCGTAAAATAAAACGCCCATAATAGCGACGCTAAGTAATGTTATGAATATAAATTGTTTTTTAGTGATCGATTTCTGCCGGTAACTCCAGAAACAATAAATAAGCGACCCGATCATTGGGAGCGTGATACAGATTAATGTAATTGCCATAAAAGAATTTTAGTATGCCGATGTTTGACGAAGACAATATAACTAAATTTAAGGAACTCGAAACACCATTTTATTATTACGATCTTAACATATTGCGCGAAACTTTGGATGCATGCACCAACGCCTCGGCGAAATATGGCTTCCACGTGCATTATGCCATGAAGGCTAACTTTAACCCGAAGGTATTGGACATGATACAGTCCTACGGTATTGGCGCCGACTGTGTAAGCGGCAACGAAGTAAAGGCTGCTATTGAACATGGTTTTGGCAAAGAAAACATTGTTTTTGCCGGGGTGGGCAAATCTGATAAAGAAATTAACCTGGCGCTGGATGCGGATATCTTTTGTTTTAATGCCGAATCGGTACAGGAACTGTTCATTATCAATGACCTCGCGAAAGCAAAAAACAAATCAGCCGCGATAGCCATTCGCATTAACCCCAATGTAGATGCACATACCCATCATTTTATTACCACCGGGCTCGACGAAAATAAGTTCGGCATAAACAGCTGGCAATTGCCTGATGTTGTGGATGCACTGCGTAAATGCGACAGTCTTAAGTTTTTAGGGATACATTTTCATATCGGCTCGCAAATAACAGATATGGAGGTATACAAAAACCTGTGTACACGCATTAACGAGATGCAAGACTGGTTTGCTGATCATGGCTTTGAGGTAAAGCTGCTGAATACCGGCGGGGGCCTTGGCGTTGACTATCACAACCCGGACACAAACGGAACCGCTGATTTTGAAAGCTATTTTAAAGTCTTCAAGGATTTTTTAAATGTAAAACCCGGCCAGGAAGTTCATTTTGAATTGGGGAGGGCCCTGGTTGCGCAATGCTCGGCGCTGATATCCCGGGTGCTGTACGTAAAAAACGGGCAGAAAAAGAATTTCCTGGTGTTAGATGCGGGAATGACTGAACTAATTCGCCCGATGTTGTACCAGGCCTATCATCAAATTGAGAATTTGAGCAGAGAGTCCGAAAGTAATGAACGCGGTGTTGCTGCCAACCGCCAAAGCCCAACTGTACACTATGATGTCGTTGGTCCGATATGCGAAAGCACGGATTGTTTCCAGAAGGATGTGGAAATGCCTGAATCATACCGCGGCGACCTGATCGCAATACGAACCACGGGAGCATACGGTGAAGTAATGGCCTCAGGTTATAACCTGAGGGATAGGGTTGGCAGTGTTTATTCGGAATAAATTTTAAAATTTATAGCCAAACCTTAAAAAGAAGCCGTTGCCGATTTCGACCGAACTGATAAATTGTTTAAAGGTTATAAAATAGCTGGCTTTTGCAAAAAAGTTAATACCGCTGCTGGTTGTAAAGCTGAAAGGGCTTTCGTTTACCTTTTGATCAAGGAATGCATTGTTGTCGCCAAAAGTAGTGCCATAAAACACGCGTATCCCGTTTTGTACAGTTTTGTCATTCACGTTATGGAAAATAATCTCCGAAGTTAAGCCCAGGGTTACCAGGTCTGTTCTGGTGTCGACGAAGTTCCCTGGCAGTGTATTTAAATACCGCCTAAAATCGGCAAAGGTGCCGTACTCGTGACTGTAGGCCATTTCAACCCCTATAAACCGGAAATCCGTTCTGCCCGAGGTGACAAAAGCATTTGCCGAGAACCGGCCGCCCAGCACTTCAAAGTACTTATTAGTAAAATAGGTTGCGGCGCCTTTATTGGCCTGGTCGCTTTCGTATTGCCCAACAGCGCCGAAAACACCATAGGACAGGTTGAAGTTATTAAAAACGTAACCGCGGCTTAAATTAACCTGCCCGCTCACCACGAAATCGTTTAAATTGCTATTTGAATTGGCGTTAAATGCGCCTGATATGTAATTTATGGCTTTTACACTATCAAACGAAGTTGGCTTGGGTTGGTAAACTATATCCTGGTGATAAAGCGCAGGTTCGTAAATATGGCTGCACGAAGCAAATAACAATGCCGCGCAGCTTAAAGATAAAAATTGTTTAAGGTTCATATAATATTGGTTAAATATCGATTTAAATACGGGTATATTCAAAGGTTTGTAACAATCAGCTAAATTTTAAAATCTCAAGGCGACAGATCACAGATGAAAAAAGCAATTGTTGTGGGCGCGAGCTCGGGCATCGGGAAAGAGCTTGCGATCATTCTTGCCGATAAAGGGTATAAAGTGGGCATCACGGGTCGTCGCGATCAGCTGTTGCTTAACTTGCAGGCCACAAAACCAGGGTCCTTCCTGGTTTCTTGTTTTGATGTCGCCGATGTTAAAAATGTGCCTGCCTGTTTACAACACCTCGTTGATGACCTCGGCGGCCTTGATCTGTTGGTGTTAAGTTCAGGCACTGGTAAGATCAATCCAACGTTGGATACTAAAATTGAGCAACAAACCAATGCGGTAAACGTAACTGGCTTTACAGCGGTCGCCGATTGGGCCATTAACTATTTTGACGCCCAGGAATATGGACATTTCGCGGCCATAACTTCGGTAGCTGCCATCCGCGGCAGCCGGTTTGCGCCTGCCTATAACGCCTCAAAGGCGTACCAGGTAAACTACCTGGAGGGTTTGCGGCAAAGGGCGTTTCACCTAAAAAAGCCTGTTTATATAACGGATATACGGCCCGGCTTTGTAGATACCGATATGGCTGCCGGTAATGTATTCTGGATGGCGCCGGCTGATAAGGCTGCGAGGCAAATTTTCGGGGCTATTGAAAATAAAAGGAGTGTAGTTTACATAACCAATCGTTGGCGGCTGGTAGCGTTTTTGTTTCGCCTGTTACCCGGATTCTTATTTAAGCGCTTGTAAAAATCAAAAAATGTTTACAACTTAGTAATTCAACATCAAATATAGCCCTATGAGCCCTAAAACTTTATTACGAATTTCGGCTGTTTTAGTAGTGATTCATGCCGCCGTTCATGTGTACACCCATTGGCAGTGGAAGGACGCCACCGACAGCGCTTCGCTTGCTATTGTTAACCAATTGCCCGCGGCGAAGCTATCGTTTTTGGGGCAAACCCACACTTTAGCCGATTATTTTAACGGGTATGCCTATATCGTCGCTTTGTTTTTATTGTTGGTGGCTGCGCTACTTTGGGCGCTGAGTGATATTACCGAAAAATTTCCGGCGCCCGGCCTCAAACTCCTCATTCCCCTGGTGCTTTTCCTGATCGTGCTATTTTTTTATACCATCATCTTCTTTATTCCGGGCGAGGCTGGTTTCAGCGGTATCGCCATCCTGCTGTGTACCCGCGCAATTGTTATTTTGCATGGCGGGCATGTAGATCAACATTTAGGCGGAGCGAAAGAATAATTTTTTTCTATAGGAAAAAATCAGCCATCCGGAGTTAAAAGCAATGTCTTAGTTTTCATTATTTTTTGAAAGTTCAATAAATTAAGTATATTTGCAACTTATTTATATGCTAAAACAAGGAGCTATGCAATGACAGGCAGCTGGTTAAACATTCGGCAAATAATACGCCTCGCCGGGCTTGGGCAGGTGGTACTTGCGTTAGGGAGCCTGGCCGTTCCCGGGGTTTTAAAATGGCGTCTGGAGCTAGCGAAAGTTCAGCCCCTTATCAAGCAAATGTTTTGGGTATACGCCGCCTATATTTTTGTGATCAATTTGTGTTTTGGGTTGCTTTCGATGTTCGATGGCAACGACCTGGAAAATGGATCTGCACTCGCTACGTTGGTTTCCGGCTTCATCGCCCTTTATTGGATATCGCGGGTATTGATCCAATTTTTTTATTTTGACAGAACGAATTTCCCCACCGGCGTGTGGCAGCGGGCAGCAGAAGTCCTGCTGGTAATTGCGTTCTTGTTTTTTAGTTCCGTTTACAGTTGGGTTTGCTGCTTTAACCTTCAATTAGTAAAGTGATGGGTCTCGTCATTCGCCTGGTTATCTTCGCTTTGATAAATCTTGTATTGGTTTTTGCTGGTTTTCCGGTTCCCAGGAAAAAGAAGCTGTTGTTGAGCTGGGGGATGTTCGTCATCAGCATATTGGCAGTTTATCTTCTTTTTCAATACCAAAGTCCTGTCATAAAAATGCTCGCCGTAATAGCCACCACATTTACCGGCATGAAAATTATCGTGGTGCCGATGGCGTATCGGGACAAACTGGTAAAGCTCAATTTCAAACAATGGGCTGCTTTTGCCGGCGGCTGGGCCGGCATGCGGGCGCAGCCATTTGAAACATTGGGCGATGGCCCCCTACCCGGCGCCGGACAAATGATCAGGTTTGGAATTAGCCGCCTGGTCTTTGGCGGCCTGGTTATTTTAGCCGCGCGGGAAATAGTTCCGTTGCCCTTAAATACCACGCTTATTCATGTTGTAGTTAGCGTTTTGTTGCTGGTTGGTTTTAGCCTAATCCTGCATTTTGGTTTGTTGAGCATCAGCGCCGGCATGTGGCGGTATTCCGGGGCGAACACATATTTGTTGTTCAGGCAGCCCGCCAAAGCAACCAGCCTGACCGAATTTTGGGGCAAACGCTGGAACCTGGCCTTCAGCGAAATGACATCGATAGCTATCTTTCGCCCGCTGCGCACTAAAGTGGGCCCTGCGGCTGCGCTAATGTTTGCCTTTATTTTTTCTGGCATCTTACACGAGCTGGCGCTGAGCCTGCCGGTAAACCACGGCTACGGCTTGCCCACGCTTTATTTTATTATACAAGGCGCACTTGTTTTGTTGGAAAAGACGTTGAAGGACAAAGGGGGCAAATTTCTGCAAAATAAACTGGTAGCCCATGCCTGGGTTTTCTTTTGGGTAGTATTGCCGGCGCCACTACTGTTCCATGCTGAATTTATAAAACAGATCGTTTGGCCGATGGCGGGTTTGAAATTTTGACTGTTCGAAACATTAGAAAAACTGCAGCTACCCTCTTTCCCGCTTGCGGAGAGGGTCGGCGAGCGCAGCAAAGCCGGGGTGAGTCGACCCCGGCGGACATTACCGCCAATGCATGCACCACGCATTGACTCACCCGAACATCGCTGCGCTCGTTCACCCTCTCTTCGCCTGCGGCGAAAAGGAGGGTAGCTTCGACTATTTTTCATCTTTCGAACGCCAATAGTTTGAAATTCTAGTTACGAAACATTGATTTTCGGTTATGTCCATTTTTTTTAACCATGTCCGCCACCTTAAAAGTGTAAAAACAACAATTATCTTTTTATTAGTAGCAACAATTGCTTTAATTTACAGGCACGTTTTGCTGCTTATAAACCAGTTTCCCGAATGAGTAATGACCAGTTTGTTATCGGTGTTGATTATGGCACCGACTCGGTGCGATCAATAATTGTTGATGCACGCAACGGGCGCGAATTGGCTTCTTCGGTGTTTATGTACCCCCGCTGGCAGCAGGGCTTGTATTGCGATGCCGGCGAAAACCAGTTCAGGCAGCACCCGCTGGATTATGTAGAAGGGCTTGAGTTTACCATTAAGGACTGTATAAAAAAGGCCGGCGGGACTTCTGTTGCACGGGGAATTAAAGCTATCTCGGTTGATACGACCGGTTCCACCCCGGTAGCTGTTAACGAAAAGGGCGTACCTCTTGCCCTGGCGCCGGGGTTTGAAAATAACCCGAACGGCATGTTTGTTTTATGGAAAGACCATACTTCGGTAAAAGAGGCGGCCGAAATAAACCAGCATGCGACAAAATTTGAGGTTAACTACCTGCAGTATGTCGGCGGCATTTATTCTTCGGAGTGGTTTTGGGCTAAGCTGCTGCATATTTTACGGGGGGATAAGCAGATAGCGCAGGCATGTTATTCGTGGGTAGAGCATTGCGACTGGATACCCTTCCTGCTTACCGGCGGCAAACATATTAACGAGATGAACCGAGGCCGCTGCTCAGCAGGGCATAAGGCCCTTTGGGCTGCTGAATATGGCGGATTGCCGCCGGATGAATTTTTCGCATCGCTC
This sequence comes from Bacteroidota bacterium, assembly GCA_013285685.1. GTDB lineage: Bacteria > Bacteroidota > Bacteroidia > Sphingobacteriales > Sphingobacteriaceae > Mucilaginibacter. Next base: position 18,714 of record JABDHD010000056.1, on the reverse strand, counting down.
GATCCGTTATTGAAAGGCTTTACGGCGCGGCTATTTAAGGATACCTATACTTCCGATGTGCCCGCCGGAAAATTAAGCGCTGAATGGGCGGAACGTTTGGGATTAAGCAGCGATGTAGTGATAGGGGTCGGTGCATTTGATGCCCATATGGGCGCCGTTGGCGGACAGATAGAACCCTATCATCTCAGTAAAGTAATGGGCACCTCAACCTGCGATATGCTGGTTGCGCCAATGGCGGATATGCAGGGCAAATTGATAAAAGGCATTTGCGGGCAGGTGGATGGCTCGGTGATCCCGGGGATGCTTGGGCTTGAGGCGGGGCAGTCTGCTTTTGGCGATACTTACGCCTGGTTTAAAAATCTGTTGTCATGGCCATTGAACGACTTGCTTAGCCAATCAAAATTAATAGATAGCCAAACTGCAGCGGCATTAAAGAGCGAAATAGCAGCAAAAATAATCCCTGAATTAAGCCGGCAGGCGGCACTGTTACCTTTGGATGAAAATGCCGAGCTTTCTGTCGACTGGCTCAACGGCCGGCGAACACCCGACGCTAACCAGGAACTAAAAAGCGCTATCGCCGGGCTGAGTTTAGGCAGCGATGCCCCGCGTATTTTCAGGGCGCTGGCCGAAAGCACCTGTTTTGGGGCGAAGAGCATTGTCGATCGGTTTAACAGCGAAGGCGTGCCGGTAAAAGGCCTGATTGGGATAGGTGGAGTGGCCAAGAAATCGCCATACATTATGCAGATGATGGCTGATGTTTTGCAGATGCCGATCCGCATGCATCAGTTTGAACACACCTGCGCGCTTGGGGCGGCGATGTTTGCAGCCACTGCTGCAGGCATTTACCCAAAGGTTGAAGACGCGATGACGGCAATGGGCGGCGGGTTTGATGTGGAATATCAGCCTGATAAACAAAATGCCGATATTTATTCCAGGCGCTATAAAAAATATATTCTGTTAGGGGAATTTGTGGAGGGAGTAAAAAATAAATAAAAAACTATGTCATTGCGAGCGAAGCGAAGCAACCTCGTCGCTGACAGGCAAACGGTAATGTATGACTACGAGGTTGCTTCGTCGCACCCAATGCACATCCGATGCCGCTCCTCGCAATGACAGCTAAAAGGTTTTAAATGAGCAAATACGACCATATCCAAAAACAAGCCTGCAAAGCCAACATGGAGCTTCCACGGCTAAACCTGGTGATCTTCACCTTCGGCAATGTAAGCGCCGCGGATCGTGACCTGGGCGTATTTGCCATCAAACCCAGCGGCGTACCCTATGAGGACTTGTCGCCGGAAAAAATGGTCATTGTTGATTTTGACGGCAAAGTTGTAAAAGGCAAATTGCGGCCATCATCGGACACTAAAACGCATGCGGTGTTGTATAAGGAGTGGCCGGAAATAGCAGGAATATGTCATACGCATTCCACTTATGCCACAGCCTGGGCCCAGTCACAGCGCTGTATCCCCATCTATGGCACCACCCATGCCGATCATAAAACGGTGGATATTCCCTGTGCGCCGCCTATGCACGACGACCGGATAAAGGGTGATTACGAATACCAAACCGGTTACCAGATCATCGATCATTTAAAAGAACAAGGGCTAAGTTACCAGGAAGTTGAAATGATACTGGTTGGCAACCACGCACCATTCACCTGGGGCAAAACGGCCGAAAAAGCAGTTTATAACAGCGCGGTGCTGGAATCCATTGCACAAATGGCTTATTTGACCGAGCAGATCAATCCCAAGGCAGCAAGGCTAAAAGAATCATTGATCAAAAAACACTATGACCGCAAGCACGGACCGGATTCGTACTATGGACAATGAGTTCATTGGTTCACTGGTTCATTAGTTTATTGGTAAAAAAAGATTAGTAAAATATCTCACGTCTCACATCTAACAAATGATAAATCTAAAGGATTTCGAAGTTTGGTTCGTCACCGGGAGCCAGCATTTATACGGGGAAGAAACGCTTTTAAAAGTGGCCGAGCATTCCGAACAGATCGCCAGGTCTTTTAGCGCTCATTCGCAAATACCCGTTCGGGTGGTTTTTAAGCCCACGGTTAAATCAACTGAAGAAATATACAATGTTTGCCAGGAGGCCAATACCGCTAAAAACTGCATCGGCATCATTGCCTGGATGCACACTTTTTCGCCGGCCAAGATGTGGATCGGCGGACTGAAGATATTACAAAAGCCTTTGATGCACCTGCACACCCAGTTTAACCGCGATATCCCCTGGGACAGCATCGATATGGATTTTATGAACCTGAACCAAAGCGCCCATGGCGACCGCGAGTTTGGCTTTATCATGTCGCGCATGCGGCTGAACCGGAAGGTGATCGTGGGGCATTGGGAAGATAGCGCTGTTTTGGGTCCGATCGGCGCATGGTGCCGGGTAGCAGCGGGCTGGCACGACTGGCAGGGCGCACGTTTCGTGCGTTTTGGCGATAATATGCGCTTTGTGGCGGTTACCGATGGCGACAAGGTGGAAGCGGAGCTGAAATTCGGCTACTCGGTAAATACCCACGGCGTTGGCGATTTGGTGAAAGTGATCAACGAGATGAGCGATGCTGAAACGGACAAGCTGATCGCCGAATACGAAGAGAAATACGCGGTCGTCCCCTCCCTGCATAAGGGCGGCGCGCATTACAGCTCGATGCAGGCGGCGGCAAGGATTGAACTCGGCATAGCAGCATTTTTAAAAGACGGCAACTACAAAGGCTTTACCGATACCTTTGAAGACCTGCATGGCCTGCTGCAGTTACCAGGCATCTCAGCACAGCGCCTGATGAGCCAGGGCTACGGCTTTGCCGCTGAGGGCGACTGGAAAACGGCCGCATTAGTTCGCGCAATGAAGGTAATGGGCAGCGGATTGGATGGCGGCAATTCCTTTATGGAAGATTACACTTATCATTTCGACCCCAAAAACCAAATGGTATTGGGCTCGCACATGCTGGAGATCTGTGAGTCTATAGCCGATGGCAAACCCAAATGCGAGATACACCCACTCGGCATCGGCGGCAAGGCTGACCCGGTCCGCCTGGTGTTTAACGTGGCCGGCGGACCGGCGCTTAATGCTTCGGTGATTGATATGGGCAACCGGTTCCGGCTGCTGGTGAACGAGGTAGAAGGCGTGGCGCCGGAGCATGACCTCCCAAAACTCCCGGTAGCCCGCGTGCTATGGAAACCCTATCCAGACATGCAAACAGGCTGTGCCGCCTGGATATTAGCCGGCGGCGCACATCATACCTGTTATAGCCAAAACCTTTCGTCAGACCAACTGGCGGATTTTGCCGAAATGGCCGGGATTGAATACGTGCTGATCGGAAAAGACACCAAACTGCATCAACTGAAGAAAGAATTGCAATGGAGCGAGGTTTACTACCGTTAATGTGCTGATGCGCAGATTTTAGATTTACGGATGTGCAAATATGCAGATGTTGGGCTGGTGCTAAATTGCAACCAGGCTTTTGATAAATTCGTCGTTAAAATCCGCTGCGAAGTGAATAACGTTTTCGAAGAGCTTAAACTCTTCAGGCTGATGCGTTGTAGTGATGATCACTGCCTGCATACCGGCATTTGCCGCCGTTTCGGCTCCTTTGGGCACGTCTTCAAAAACAATACAGTCGGCGGGGCTTACATTAAGGAGTTCGGCAGCCTTTAAAAAAGTTTCTGGGTTTGGCTTGCTAAAGGTTACATCATCTGCGCTTACAATCGCCTTAAAATAATGCCTGATGTGCAGGTTATCCAGCACAAAATCAATATTGATGGGTATGGCTGCGGTCCCTATTGCCATCGGGATACCCGCCTGGTAGGCTTTTTCCAAAAAATCACCCAGTCCCGGCATCAATTCCAGGTAGGGCAAAAACTCGCGCTGGTATTTCCTTTCCTTTTCAACCGAGATCCGCTCCATTTCATCGGCGGTAAACCTGTCTGCCCCAAACATCCGCACCAGCACCTCCTGGTTCTTGCCGTACATTTGTGGTTTTACCTCTTCAAACGTAAAATTGCCGCCCAACTCGTCATTCAACAGGCTGTGCCAGGCTTTGGCATGGTACGGCATATCGTTCACCATGGTGCCGTTTAGGTCGAAAATAAAGGCATTCATTTAATTCATTTGTTTAAAAGGCGCAATAATAAGCAATCCCCTTTTGGGGAGTAAAAATAGTGTTGATAAAAATCTTCTTTTTTTAAATCCGGGCTGTAACGTCTAACGTAATTCAATCGTAATTGTATTTGATAGATAGTAGTTTGCGGCCCCGCAAATCTGGAAAGACATTAAAGAAGTGGCTAAAAAATTAAGGACACAGTGATGGAGTGATAAGTGCGATTAATTTCTTTTTAGCGAAAGCCCGTTTAGCTATGAGAGCTAAGGGCTTTTTTTGTTTGGGGGAAGCTCGAAAAGGTCCGGAATCCCGATAGCTATCCGGCGCCCGTTCAAGTGTTCCAGCTTACATTAATAAATGAGCTTTAAAGGACTTTTCGGATTAGTACCGCTATATTAATACCCCCGCGCGGTAAAAAATTTTGCTTGAATTAATTTCCTTGTATATTTATGTAATGAGACCAGGAGCTAAATTTTTAGCGTCACTGTTCGAGGTGGCGCACGTTGAATTTCAAGTTTACGACCTGTCAAACCACAAATTAGTATTTTCAAGTGGTTTGGCCCGTCAGCTGCTGGGCTACTCAGAAGATGAATATTTTAAATTAAGCGTCGATTTCTATCAAAGCATTATCCATCCGGATGACGTTAAAAAAGTGCTGGAAACCATCGAAAAGTTCATTCACGCTAAAAATAACGAAGTTATTGAACTGACCGCCCGCGCGCGCAGAAGTGATGGTTACTATATCTGGATCAATTCGCGCCAGATGATCCTCGAACGGAACAGCAGCACGCATGTTTTTACCATTATCCGGGAGGTTGAAGATGTAACTAAACTGATCGAACTGCAGCAGGAACTTGAAGAAAGGGTTCGGCAACTGAAAGTCGTTTCCTTTAAAAACTCCCATTTGTTAAGGAGCCCGGTTGCAAGCATAATCGGTTTAGTTAACCTTATTGAGGAACAGGGAATTGCCGGCGAACACAACAAACGGGTTTTGCATTTTCTGAAAGAAACGATAACCAAATTGGACGACGTTATACACGAAATAAATGATGACGCAAAATTGAATTAGCTGAATAACCCTGGTGTGTACCCGCCTGCCCAAGCATCTGCACTTACATCAATTAACGGATTATTTAACCTGTACACTATCTGACCTAAGCCCGGGCGCTTACAATTGTGCAGGTTCAAGCGCGGAAGTTTCAATCGGCGGGCAAACAAAAATTTCCTTGCCTCCCGCATACAATTTACCCCAATCACACAGACTTTCCAAAATCGGGACTAAATCAATCCCTTTATTTGTCAATACATATTTTATTCCAGCAGGAATACTGTCAGGAATTTCCATTTTTACCAAAATAGCATGGCTTTCCAATTCCTTTAATTGTCTTGCTAAAACCGTTTCTGATATGCCGGGTAATTTTTTTTGCAATAAATGGAACCGGTTATTCCCCTGATAAATGTAATAAACGATTTGCCCTTTCCAGCGCCCGCTTATCATATTTATTGCTGAATTACGTTCACATACCTCAAACAAAAACTGCTCATTGGCATAATTTCTTGATTGCATCTTTCTCATTGTCAATAAGTTAAATACTAACAATTTTGTTAGTTATTGCACACAATAAAGCGTCTGCACAATTTTGTACTAAAGATACAGAATGTGAGTTTTCTGTCAACAAATATTTCATTACACTATGGCTACAACAAAAAATCAGGACAAAAGTTCCGGGACCACTAATCAAGAATTATTGATTCTTGACAAATTGCCTGGAAAATGGACCGTTGAGGGCTGGTTTAAATCAGACCCCGACACTACCGTCTCAGGATCGGAGTCATATTTCTGGTTACCCGGTGGTTATTTTCTTCAATCAAACGGAGAAACCAACACGAACTTTAAAGGAGAGGAAATCAGCAAATATGAGGGCACTATGATAATAGGGCGCAACCATTTGCAAGCCGGCCATTTTACCGGCCATTTATTTGATAGCGGCGGTGGTTCGGGCGAGTGGTTATATGAAGTTACCGAAACCGTGTTTAATATCTCTAATTGTCAATTTAGATTTATAGGGAAATTCAACCAGGATAATACCGTCATAACCGGCTTTTGGGAAGTATCAAAGGGGGAAGGTAACTGGAAGTTTTGGTACGACAAAAAAATGACCAAACAGAAATAACAATATTAATTACCCTAAAATTTACAAGATGAAAATAATTATTTATCTCGCTGCGTCCGCCAACGGACTGATCAGTAATGACAGAAATGTTCCGGATTGGTTATCGCCGCAATACGGGCAGGGGTTTATGTCCATAAGCCAGCACACAAAAGCCGTGATCATGGGAAAAACGAGCTACAATATCCTGGCGCCTGATTACTTGCCGTTAAAAGAAGAAGGTTCGCTGGTGGTGTTGACACATGATACAAAAGCGATACCGCCCCAATCCAACGTATTGTTTACAAGTGATAGCCCGGAAAAAATTATCGCGCAACTCGCTGCTAAGGGTCACACGGAGGCGGTGATTATCGGCGGGACGCAAACGGTAAGTGAATTTGTTAAAGCTGGGTTGGTAAATGAACTGATCCTGGTAGTGGAACCAGTGTTGTTTGGCAAGGGATTACCACTACTTAAAGATGTAGAATTTGAGTATAAATTGTCGCTGCTGGATATGAAAAAATTGAATGATAACACCGTTCAATTGCATTATCAGATCCGGGAAGGAAGCTAACCACGCCGTATTGGGGTTAAATTTTGCATAATAAAAAAAGCCATTTCATCAACGGTATGAAATGGCCTCTTTTATTTTATGAGCCGTTAAACAGGCGTTACCTGCCCCGTAAGCAGGTTAACCAGGTAACTTTGACTTGAACCATTTGAAAGCCCCAGGGTAAGTTTAGCCATGTGGTTTCCTAAATATACCAGCGTGCCTTGCTGCATGGTAACTTCAAAATCCGGCTGACCGGGATCTTTTTGCTGGATGGTGATATTCAAAAGTGCAGTGCCCGACGTAATGTCGGCGGTACCACTTGAAAGATCAACCGTAAGCCCCTGCAATTTATAGCCGATATAGACATAGCTGGTAGGCAAATCGCTTTTAACTAATGAAAATAAGTAGCCATTCATAGATACCAGCTTATAGGTTTGGTCGAGGGCCTGCACGTGATAATCCTGTGCGGTGGTGAATGAATTAGAAAATAACGGGCCGGTCTCCGTATTTATCAAACTGTCGTGAACGGCATAGCCGTCGGGGTTGCCGGTGCTGCAGGTGTACACAAATTTAAAATTACCGAAGAACGTTTTGGCCGTATCGCCGGCTGTCGCGGTGGTATTATAGGTGGTATCAATGGTGAAACCGCAAAGCGCATTTACGCTAAATAATGCCGGCCCGGTGTGGCTTGCTGAAATATGCGATGGCGCCTTTATGCCGTCGTTTATATTGGTACCGCCATATTTGCCGCTTATAGATTGCTGAAGGGTTACTACAATCTGCTTGCTTAAAGCTGCATAGTCAATGGTGTTTTTGTTAACCGGCTTGTTTGCGGTTTTTTTACATGACACATAGCAACACACCACCGCAAACAGCAGCAGCAACATGTAGGTAAATCTTAGTTTCATTGTGTATTTAATTTGTGCGTTGAATTTTTGTTGGGGGGGGGTGATAAGAATTTGTCGTTTAAATATAATCCAACCCTGTTGCTTTACCAAATTGAAAGCTCATTTAATATCGAATTTTCGTCAAACAAAAAAAAAGCGCCTAACTGGTTAACTTAAACGCGTTCCGGACGAAAATTAAGCGATGGGTAAAGCGCTTAAACCGGCGACATTTAAAAGTATTAGTTCAATTGATAATTTGGCCATAACCATTTACCTTAGTGTGCATCTTTCAAACACCTAAATAGATCGTTATGGCAGACACCACAACACCACTTCCGGAACAAATTATCGAAACGAGCCGGGCATTTACCCAAACGCTCGAAATGGAAAATACAGTTTTCCAGGGCCAGCTCAATGACGCCATTGAAATGACCGTACAGGCTTTTCGGGAACTGATCACACTTTGCAAAGACGCAATAGCTGTTGGCAACGCCGACACGGCCAAAGGAGGGAAAAACCTTGCAGACACCGCGCAACAGGCCCTTGCCGAGGTTAAAAACGCGGCAAGCCAGGCCGATAAAGCCCCTGCGGCAGTAAGCCCATCGGCAGCGGGATTGGATACCGCAGTTATACACGCCGTTGCATTATCTTATGAAAATGCCGTAGCCGCCCAGCAGCAAATGCGCATCATCCAGCAGGCAGCCGCCACGCAAATAATTGCCACCATATTAAGTGTTGCAACCGCAACGCTGGGCGTAGCGGTTAAAGGGGTGGAGGGTAGTAAAAGTGTGGAGGGTATCAGGGAGTTTTAGCTTTCAACAGGTGAACCTACCGTGCACCAGTTGAAATTCGGATTAGGCTTGCTGTGTTCCCAATTTATCGGGCAGGACTGCTTACAGGTAACGAACCAGCCGGGCGCAAACCCGCTAAACCGCGCATTCCCGGTTTGTCGAACTTTCCTTTTGGCGGAATATAATTTAGCTCGCCTTTGGTTAACCTGCATGGCGTTAACCTGGCATGCCGGCTAAAAGCCGGGAGGCTTGCGGGCACGAGAACTCAACGCTAGTGACCGTAGCACGGCATTTTGCGCCGGGTTGGGAGGAAAGGATAGTTTTTGTGTTTTGTAAAATTGCTTTAAAAAAATAAAATTCGCATCTTTGCAAGGCTAAAAAGTTTATCGCTTACATATCTCATCCCATGATGGGTGTTGCCAGTACTGGCACGGGGGCGAACAGATTTTTTAGCTTTTTTATTGAGCGTCATATTCGTACAGGTTCAGCAGTGTTTCAAGTTTGTCTTTTAAAGCATTAAAGTATCTGGGCTCATTTTTTTGCAACTTACGCTGAACAGCCCAAATCAAATAATCAATTATGCTTAACTCGGGCATTTTTATTTATTATTTCAATTAAAGAGCTGATCAATGTGCGTTTTAACAACAATAAAATAATTTAGTAATTCTTGTGGCTGGTCATTTGTTACAACATTTGCAATAGCCGCATCGATATATTGAGGTTCAATTAACGAATTTGAATATTGAAGCGAACCTCCTAAATTTTCAAACCCAACGAATCCCGCTGCTAGGTGGGAAATTAAAAACCCACTCATATTCTCCAGATTTACCGCTTTGTGTTCTTCAGGTAAAATTTCACTTAAATTAAATGGACGTTTTTTGTGTATAGACAATCTAATAGCGTGCAAAAGCAATAAACTATTATATGAACCGAGCTTTACATAATTTTCAAAGTATTTTGTGTTTATTTTTTCGGTATATTTTGGTTGCTCAGCAGCTGTTTCAGGACTCGGTGTGAACCCCTGCTTCTCTAAAGCCTGATTTACGCTATCACTTACTTCCACGGGCAAATTTGATATTTTCGTCCGTAACTCTTTTATTATACCAGTCAATTCGGCGTTATTGGATTGTATTGACGTGCTAGAATCTTTTAACGATCCAATAGTATTAGTCATCGCGCTATTGGAATACATTGCCTGTAGAATAGCAAGAATGGCTAAAATTAGAGAAGCCAACGTAGCCGCAAATGACACATATTCCTTTAGTTCGGTATCTGCGGTATACCGCATCGTTAACAAACAAATAATAATTGCGGATAAGATACCAACCCAATAATTTCGATGTAAAAGTTCCTTTTTTTTCATGAATAAATATACCAAATAATTTAACTCTTCTCGCGCGCGAATGCAGCGCTGATTTAGCGCAGCGGGGTTGTCGTGCGCCGCTGACAGGTAACAAACTATGCGGATGCTTATGGTTCTAAAATTGCATTCTTGGTTACATTTTTAACAGCACACACAAACCGGTACGGTGGCTACCTGCCACCGGGGCACGAGAACTCAGCGCTCATGGCCTTTGCCCGGCATTCTCGCGCCAGGATTGGGAAGATCACGTAACATCTCAAAAAACTTCGCCCTGATTTCAGGATGATCACCCCGGGCATGCACGAACCAATTTTCGTTTGATATAATAGACGGGATTGAATTGTACATCGGATCGGCTCTGATATTGGTTATGAACTCCAAAACAGCCTTCCGCAATTTTATTATATCCGGAGTTTCAATCAATCCGATAATTAAATAGGGTTGGAAACCTTCCTCGCCTACCAAAAGCTTTTTGCGATTGCCATAAAAACAGGATCGCCACTTTCATCAATAAAGATATAGCTTTTGGATAAAGTTTTAGGGTCAATAGCCGATTTATCCCCCATGTGATAATGTTTACTGCTTAAGTGTCAAAGCTCCTAAAGTAAATTATTTATTGTAAAAATAAAAAATTGGCACTAGAGCTCAGCGCTCATGGCCTTTGCCCGGTATTCGTGCCAGGGTCGAGGGGTTAATCGGTACGACACGACTGCTCAGCCATCAGCGGAGCTGGGTTAATTATCTATCGTAGGCGGTTTGAGTTTATAACACCATGCGCAGCAAACGGAAGCTAGCGGCCAAACGATTAACAACGCTGCGAACACATTGACGGCTATATCACCTTGGTCTTTCGTGGATATTTGGATATGCAAGTGGTCGAAAATCTCATCCATTGACAGTAGCAGCCAGGGTAAAAGCAGTACACTAACCACAGTAGCGCCAAACCATAAGACAGAAACGATGAGCCTGATCAAAAAGGTGTTCCATTTCAAAAGAGTTATATACCGGACAACCAAAAGCATTAAAGAACATACAATAAGGGAATGAAATAAAAACATCATTCCCAATGAAAATAAAACACCCTGGTTCATTAATATCATAAAATCATCCTTCTTGTTAACAGCATAAGCAAGTAATACGAAGGTATATGCCACAAAAGCTGCCGTAAACCAAACTTTTAAAACATATATGAAGCTGTGTAGATTTGCACGGTTCATAGTACAGGTTTAATTAAATATGCTTATCCCCGCCCGTTCAAGCGTCCACGCTTGAACGCCAACAGGTGTCAGCGTCCACGCTGACGTTAATAAATGATCTTTAAAGGACTTTCCGGATTAGCACTACTATACCAAAACTCATGCGCCGACCCCACAAACCCAGCCCTAACCGGGTTTTCATGAATATAATCTATCTTTTGCTCAATCACCGCCGGCGTATACAGCAAAACAGGGTAGTTGCCGTTCTGCCAAAACTGATGATGCGTGTTTAGCGGATTGTATTTTCCCGCCCGGTCAAATGCCCTGATCATCCACTCGCGGCGGCTTTCCTGCGCGTTGCCGGCAATCATCTCGTACAACCGCTTTGAGGTGTAGTTTTTAAACTTACCCAACACCTCACCCAGCGACCCATCGGTCACATTAGCAACCATGTGGATATGATTGGGCATAATAACATAAGCATAAATGTTCAGGTTTTTGTTGGCCTGGTTCCACGCCAGGTTTTCAATAATATAGTCGTTGTAATAACGGCGGGTAAATACGTCTATCCAGTCGACAACGGTTAAGGTGACAAAGTAAAGTTCGTCGGTTGAGGCATTTCGTGACATGGAATAAATGTCAGCAAATATTTTTTAACCTGCAAGTGGGGATGTAAGCGTGGACGCTTACAAGTGTTTAGGTTCAAGCGTGGACGCTTGAACCGGCGGGAGTGTCGTATACATTTTTATCCATTTAACCCTCGCCCGTTCAAGCGTCCACGCTTGAACGCAAACCGGTGTAAGCGTCCACGCTTACATTAACGAAACTGTTATCCAACTTGCACACGTGAGCGTGGACGCTCACATTTGTTTAGGTTCAAGCGTGGACGCTTGAACCGGCGGCCTTGGGAAGGTGGGGCAAACCCCTACTCCAACAACAACCCCTCCCCCTCATCATCCCCCAACTCCAACCGGATCAAATCGGCGCCGGCAATGCCCACTATCGAGCCTTTAATATGCGTAGCATTTAACAGCACTTTGTCCAGCTGTTTTTCCCTGGCCTTCCACATCTTTTCCATGGCAGTACGCTCTACTGTGATGGATTGCCGCATGCTTATATAACCTTCCTGTATGGCTTTCCATTGTTCGCCAAACTCGTTGCTTACCAGGTAATCGTACAGCAGGTGCATTTTGTCGCCTTTGTTGTCCTGGGCCTTGGCCAGGTTAGCCAGCTTGATGATGCCGTCGCGTAAAACATAGGCTACGGCTTTTACCTCGTCAAAGCTGCATATCCACACGCCGTCCTTTTCGCCAAAGCAATCCATCCCCTTGGGGTAGCATTGCGAAACGATGACGGCCACATCCACGCCGATGGCCCGCATGTCTTTTTTCAGCTTGTCTATCCAGTCGCCGCCAAAATCCTTGGTGCGTTTGCTTTCATAAATGATGCGGCCGCATTCCTGCCCGAAGGTATTGCGCACGGTTTGCACACAATCCGCCCCGCGCACGCCCTTGCCCACCTCGCTGATCACATCAAAAGGAAAATAATCGCGTAATAGTTCCTCCAATATCAATTCCTGCGCTTCGCCCTGCAGCTGCATCGAGCCTTGCTCGGCTTTGCGTTTCATTTCGTCAACCAGCTTTTTTTGATCATCCAGCTGCTTTTCCAGTTCCTTTTGCTTTAGCTGGTATTCGGTATCCTTTAAATTAAAGCGTTCCGTTTCCTGCTTGCGGATCTGTTCGGAAAGTTCATTCCGCTGTTCCTGCAGCTTCCGCTGTACAGATAGTTCCAGTTCTTCTTCCCGTTGTTTCAGCGCGTTTTCCTTTTGCATAAACTCCAGCTCTTTTTGCCGGGCAGTTTTAAGCTTCTCGTCCGATTCATTTTTAGCGTTTTGCAGCAGTTGCAACTGGTTTTCATAATCGGACCCGATGCTTTTACGCAGGGATTGTTCGATGATGGCCTGCAGCTGCTTTTTTTCTTCGGTAAGGCGCTGCTCAAATTGTAATTGCTGCTGCCGCTCCTTAGTGCTAAACTCCGTTTCTTTTTTGCGGTACTCTTCTTCTTTTTGCTGGGTGTATTCCTGCATTTTTACCCGAAGCTCTTTTTTATATTCTTCGGCCATCACTTCCTCAATCGGAAATCCAAAACCACAATTGGGACACTTAACTTCTGCCATATTTATAAAGGGAATAAAAGGTGCGATTAACGTTGGGTAAAGGTAAGCATTGAGAGGACATTCGAGACTTACGAAGTTTTAGAAACTTCGTAAGTCTTCCCGTTCTCTAAAGCACATCCGAATCTCTTTTCATCTTTCGAACTTCTGCCCCCTACATTGCCGGCCCGTGCACCCTGAACGTCATTGCAATAACGAAAATATTTCCACAGCGATGGGTCGCCGCCGCCCCAAAAAAATTGATATTTCCCAATTATGAGAGCTATTGTTTCAGCCTGTAGCTGGAATATTGTTTGGTATAATGATTGAACAGCAATCTTCGATAAACGCCGGCTATTTAATACCGGGAAGGTTATCGGTTAAATATCCCGTTCCCCTAATTGTTAATTTATGTTTACTATCTTTTTTCGTTATGTTTATATTGTTGTCGGGTTTTCTATCCTGGCATTGCTGCCTTATAGTGCTTATAAGTACGATAAATATGTCGGGCCTGTTGATGTAATGGAATACCTGGTGCCCGCCCTCATTTTCTTTGCGCTGGCCTATCGGTCCTATCCCCGCACGGAGCAAAAAAACTGAGCAGCGTTCGTTTCACTTCCGGGTTGCTGCTTGCTTTTGCGTTAAGAATTTATTGCCGGACACCGATGTCGATTATTTGAAACCATTTTAACTACCAATTAAATTTTCACTAATATGAAAATTTAAAAAAAGTATTTTTTAAATTCGGTCGACCAATCGTTCCTATTCTTTAAACAAAAAATCTTAACGCTTAACCCTATGGATATGAATATGCCGGATATGCCGCACGCGCATTCCCCCGCCACTTTAGGCATTATTACCGAATTTAGTTTGAACTGGCCGGGTAAATTAACCGGGTCGACACATGAGCTGGTTATGAACCGGGAGTTTATTTTTGTTACCGGGCAAAACATGCATAAGGTGGCCAAATTTAACTACAAAGGCGAATTGCTTACCTATTATGAAATGCCCGAAGGCAGCGGCCCGCATGGCTTGCTGATAGATGCAAAAGGGCGGCTTTGGGTATCGCTGGAATTTCATGGCCACGTAGCCAGGCTGGATGATAATGGCAATATCGTTGAAAAGATCGACGTAAAAATACATGCACAAGGCGCGGAAAAACCCATCAATACGGCGCCGCATGGCATAGGGCTTGACGCCGATGGCGAAACCATCTGGTTTACCGGCAAACGCACCAGCACCCTCGGCAAAATCAACCCCGACCGCTCTGTGGAACATTTCGAATTGCCAAACCTTTCCTCGCTGCCTATTTTCCTTTCAGCCGGGCCGGGTGGAATGTGGGGCACCGAGCTGTTTAGCAGCGCCATCCTTCACAAACCTCAAAACGGAGATGTGGTGGAATTTAAGATACCCACCGCCAACAGCAGGCCCATTGCCGTTATTCCCGACCCGGACGGAACCTGCATGTGGTTTACCGAAGAAGCAGGCGTAAGGATCGGCAAGATAGATGCCGATGGGCACATTACGGAGTACACCGTCCCGGCCTTGCAAAAAAATGACATCCTGGCCTCCCTCTCATTCGATGGGGACAACAACCTATGGGTGCAGGTGTATGTGGACAGCAACAATCCAAACCCCGCCGGCTACGATTATATTATCAAAATTGACAAATCCATCCGGGGGTTGAAAACGAACGATCTCTCCGGCGTTCCGTTTGTTACCCATACCATCCCCAGCAAAATGTCAATGATGCACCGCATCCGCATGGGTTACGACGGCAACCTGTGGTTTACCGAAATGATGACGGATAAACTGGGAAAGATAACGTTGAACGGGTAGAAGTCGGGAAGTCGGAAAGACCGAAGTTCCCCAAGACTTACAAAGTTTTAAAAACTTCGTAAGTCTTTCCCGGCTTCTCATACATGTCAATCTTTCGGACTTTCCGGACTTCGGACTTCGGACTTTAGACTTTACTTCCCTTCCAATACGGCAAACTTACCCTCGTAGTCCTTTAGCTGGGCGGCCAGCTCATTGCCCAGGTTCATTTGGTTACTGGCTTTGGCACTATCGGCCATGCCGTTTAACAATTGCATACCCAGTTGTATCGTCCGCCCGTCAAGCGCTTCGTTATTGTTGTTTTTCAGTTGTTCGTAGTTATAATCCAACTGGTCGGTAATAAAATTATCGACGCTTTTTACATACCGGTTACCCAATTGCGTATCCCCCAGCTTATACGCTGTTTGCGACAGGAAGAATTTTTGCGCGGCAGTATCGATGTCGGGGTTAATATCGGGCATTTCTTTATCAAACTTGTGCAGGGCTTTTACAGCAAGGTCCGGGCGGCCATCCTCAATAAGGCCCCTGCTCAGGTCGTTAAAGGTTACTTCTATGTCTAAATAAAACTGCGTTTTGGATACATTGTCCAAATAACGGGCATGTTTAAAATTGCCGTATTTAAATTTGTTCACCATGTTATCATACATCACCAGGCTATTGGTTTTGGATGGCTGTGCATTTGGGTCAGCCACAGGTTTAAACGGTATTAAATGATAAACAAAACCCTCTTTATACATATAGGGCAACAAACCTATCATGCTTGATGTTGGCATAGTGGTGGTAAAGCATAGCGGCCGTTTCCAGTCGTTATGCGCCAGGATATCCAGCATGGCCAGGTTATCTTTCAGCACATAATTCGATGGGTATTTCCATTCCATTGCGGTGGCCAGCCTGCTCTTTTGGTCGGGCCTTACTACGCCGTTTTTAACCACCTCATCGGGGTTAATCGTTATCTTAAAATCTTTGGTTGGCAGGTAATTCAGCATCGACCCATCCTGGTAGGCGGTTTTGGCGCGGCTGTCGTCCGAGGTAATAAAATCAAAAACATCCTTCAGCTCAACCGGGCCGCTTATCTTTTGGTCGTTAAAATAAATTGCGTCCCGCACGCCGTCCTTATATTTGTCAAACGGCAGGGTGATGGGCAAGGGCGCCGAAGCATTCATCGGTTTTTGCATGGCATTGATGTACCAGTCGCCGCCAAACAGGCTCAAACAAACAATGCGTACATCCGGGCGCAGGCCTTCCACCTCCTGGTCGTACCATAGCGAGTAGGTATCGTTGTCGCCATAAGTAAACAGGATGGCGTCTTTAGGGCATGACATCAAAAAGTTGTAGGCCATATCATGCGGCGTCAGCTTGGTCGACCGGTCGTGACCCCTCCACTCCTTATTGGCCAGCAAAACCGGCACGGCCAGCAGGCAGACGGCAATAGAACCCAAAGAAGCCAGCCGCGCGTTCAGCTTTTTAGCCGCAAAGCTGGCAAGCCCGATCACCCCCAGCCCTATCCATATGGCAAAAGCATAAAACGAGCCGACGTAGGAGTAATCCCGCTCGCGGGGCTGAACGTTATTTTGGTTAACATACAAAACAATGGCCAGCCCGGTGAACAGGAACAACAAGGCGATAGTCAGCGCATCGCGTCTTTTGTTTTTAAAATGATAAAACATGCCGATTACGCCTAACAGCAGCGGCAGGGCATACAACGGGGCATAGCTTACATCGTTGGTGATGGATTTTGGCAGATGTTTGCCGCCGTCGAAGAGGCCGCTTGTCCAGTTGCCGTCGAGCCCGGCGGTGCTCAGCTGCCCGTCGGCATCATTATACCGGCCCACAAAATTCCACATAAAGTAGCGCACATACATCTGGTAGATCTGCCAGCTGAACATCCATCGAAGGTTATCGGTAAACGTTGGCGCCTGGTTATCGGCCAATTGCAGCCATTGCCGGTAAAACTGGGCGTCCTGGGCATAGGTAGCGTCGGCCTCGGTACTCCACATGCGCGGCAGCAGGGTGGTATGGTCGTAAACGTAATCCATCTTCTTGCCGGATATCTCGTATTGATCCTTGCCCCTCCGGTAATTATTGCCCGTTTCTTTTTCGTCAACAATCTTCGCATCAAAATATGGCCCTGAAAGCAGTGGCGTGGCGCCGTACTGAATACGGTTAAGGTAATCGAACAAAGTAAAAGCGTTGTCGGGCCTCGAGTTGTTCAGATCGGTACCCGCCGTGGCACGGATAGGGATATAAGCGAAAGAGCTGTAACCGAAATAGACAAACACCACGCACAATAGCGCCAGGTTAAGCATCGGCATCTTTTTGCGGATGCTGTACCAAATGCCATAAGCCAGCATGCCAAAAAGCAGTACAAAAAATATAATGGCCCCGCTGCCAAAACCCCAGCCGATGGAGTTGACGAAGAAAAAGTCGAACCAGGCGGCAAAATAGATGGTGTAACCCCTGATAGCAAACTGTACGATGGCCAGGATGAGTATACTGATAAAAAAGGCTGTTATCCCGCTTTTGATATTTATATTTTTACTCCTCCTGAAGTAATACACCATAACGATGGCGGGAATGGTTAGCATGTTAAGCAGGTGTATGCCGATAGAAAGCCCAATGAGGTAAGCTATAAAAACGATCCATTTATCCGCGCCGCGCTGATCGGCCCGGGTCTCCCACTTTAAAATCGCCCAAAAAACAATGGCTGTGCACAGGGACGACAAAGCAAAAACAATTGTTTCTACCGCCGAAAACCAAAAGGTATCGGTATAGGTAAAGGCCAGCGCACCTACCAGCCCCGCACCGATAACTTGTATTTGCTGCAGACCGGTCAACTCGCCGCTTACGCTTGTCATCTTCTTCGCCAGCGCCGTTATCGTCCAGAAAAGGAACATAATGGTTGCTCCGCTGGCCAGCGCCGACATTAAATTGGTGAAATAAGCCACTTTGGTATGGTCGCCAAAGGATAATAGCGAAAAAGCCTTACCAAGCATGGCAAACAAAGGATAGCCCGGTTGGTGTGAAACCTGCAAACGGTAAGCGCATGAAATAAACTCGCCGCAGTCCCAAAAGCTGACGGAAGGTTCGAGCGTTAAAACATAAGTTGTGGCAGCGATGAGGAAACAAATCCAGCCGGCGAGGTTGTTGATCTTTTTGTAGGTCATGTTTGTTTAGTTGAAAGGGTTGTAAGGAGTTGTAGATGTTGTAGAAGTGGAGTGCGTTATAAAAGTTGCCACGGAACTTAACCTTTACAACTCATTACAACCCTTACAACTTTTACAACTTACCACAACTTTTCCAACTAAGTTCACACTAAAGCATTAACCCTCAAGGAGATTTAACATCCCTTAACAATATTTAACTAAATTTTGGGTGGATTTAACAATTGGCCAGCCGGCAGGGCCGTGAAGAAGGTTTTTAAAAAGCCAGATCAAACAAGGAGCTGTCTTTACCCGCATTCAGA
The DNA here is from genome assembly GCA_013285685.1 of Bacteroidota bacterium. Lineage (GTDB taxonomy): Bacteria > Bacteroidota > Bacteroidia > Sphingobacteriales > Sphingobacteriaceae > Mucilaginibacter. The sequence goes on along the minus strand of JABDHD010000056.1, from coordinate 212 downwards.
CTCAGCTTATACTCTTCCATTTTCAGTTCAAGCATTTTAAGCGACTTCTCAAGGGATTGAATATAGAACGCGGTGTCAGGATCGCCGGATTTGTGCATCAAATGATGCAGCATTTCCTTTATTCTGTCCATTGATCGCTGAAATTGATTAAGATCGGCCATTTTTATTATCCTGATTATACCTTTGTACGTAACTTTTTCCCATTAGTTTAT
>JABDHD010000055.1:7000-27586 GCA_013285685.1 Bacteroidota bacterium | reverse complement strand
AATACAATTCATTTCAGGCCGTCATCTCCAAACAATTTGGCCGATTGTTTATTTTTGCGGCATGAATAAGCGCTTTGCCGTGATGGATCTCGGCACCAACATGTTTCATCTGTTAATTGTTGAGGGTGACCGGACAATTGTGCATGAGCAGGATGCCGTTAAGTTGGGTGAAGGCGGTATTAACAAGGGATACATTACAGACGCTGCCTTTGAGCGGGGTATTCAAACCATGCAGCGGTTTGGTGAGCTGATTAGGCAAAACAATGTAAACAAGGCCCGAGCCATCGCGACTTCTGCGTTGCGCAATGCCTCGAACGGAGAGGATTTCATTAATGATGTAAAGGCAAAAACCGGCATTGCAATCGAAATTATTGATGGCGACCTGGAGGCCACACTTATCTACGAGGGAATTAGAGCCGCCGGTTGCCTATCGCCTGAAACCAGTATTATTGCTGATATCGGCGGCGGCAGCGCAGAGTTTGTTATTTGTAACAACGGGGAAGTTTTTTGGAAACAAAGCTTTGAGATCGGCGCTGCGAGGTTGATGGACCGCTTCCACCGGACCGACCCGATACCTCCTGATTCGATCAATGCCTTATATCTTTATTTAGATGACTGCCTGCAAAGCCTATTCGCGGCGGCAAAAGAGCATGCTATTAAAAATCTCATCGGTTCAGCCGGTGTGTTTGAAAGCTATGCGATGGTGATCGAACGGGCGAAAGGCCATCATTTTAACCCCGGGCAAACAAAACAATACCCCTTTAACCAGGATGAACTAATGGCGCTGATCGAAAAAATCATCCTTTCATCGCGTCAACAGCGCATCGAAACGGCAGGTATAATTCCCATCAGGATCGATATGATCGTTACGGCATCGCTGTTGACTCGGTTTATTATTGAAAAATTGGGGATCAGCGAGGTGGTAATGTCGACGTATTCGCTGAAGGAGGGGGTGCTGGCGGGGATGACAAACTTAATTTAGATCTGCAGTCCCGATACATTGAACAATATGCCCACGCAAGTTGATACCCCGATCAACAAAACTGCCAAAGCGCTAAGCCCCCACGCCCATCGCTTATAGGTAAGCGCGGCTACAAAACAAAACAAAACGTGCACAAACAGCAAAAATGCGTCGAAAATTGGGCCGCCGCTTGTCAGCGCACAAAGTCCGGTGTAAATCACCAATATAAGCATATTAAGACCCAGGATGCGCCCATCGCTGAAAGGTTTTTTGTCGCCCCCGGACTGAGGGCTTTCCGTGCGCTGGTTGGTTTTGTCGGGTTGCGGATCACCTGGTGGCTGACCTGGCTCCCAAATATTATCATTTGCCATTATACAAATATTTCCTCCCTCAACTGTTTTAGGTATTCGATCTTATCATCCCGGTAAAAAATATTCATTGTTTCAAACGGGATGATGTTCATGTCTTTATTTACGATATGTACGCACGATTTTTTAATCGCCCTTACATCAAAATTCTGCGCGTCGATGAACTGCATAATGATGATGCGGAACAGGTTATCATAACCCAGGCTTGGCGCATCGATTTCGGGCAGGCAGCACAGGATGGATTTTAAATGCTCGCCGGCCTTTTCCACCGAATTACCTGTGCTGAACATATTGATCATATGCATTTTTAGGCGTTCGTCCTGTTCGTAGACAATAGTGTTTCGCGAGTTATTCAGCAGGTCGCCAGGGTTGATCATGCGGGTTAGCGGAAAAACCTGGCCGCCCAATTTCAGCGCGTAGCCCATTACCAGTGCATCCGGGTTGCAGGGCACCGGAAGCAAATCGTTTTTATTAAAAATATCGGTTTGCTCCAAAATAGCGGTGCGTACCTCGGTTAAGGTGTAGCGGTCGGTTGCCGGGTTAAAATTTTCCAGCCGGCCTACCTGTTGTGTCGGCTGAAATGTTACGCCCCTTACGCAGGGCTGTTTCAATGCATATTCAATTATTTCGCCAATTTCATCAGTATTAAGCCCTTTTTGCAGGGTGACTACGAGGGTCGTCGACAGGTTATATTTATTTAGGTTTTCCAACGCTTTTCGCCTCACCTCCCGTAAATCTTCGCCACGCAGTTTTTCCAGGGCTTCTTTTTTAAAAGAATCGAATTGCAAATAAATTTCAAAATCGGGCATGTACGATGCCAGGCGTTTTACAAATGCTTCATCTTTTGCTATCCTGATGCCGTTGGTATTGACCATCAGGTGCCTGATCGGCTTGGTTTTGGCAATATCCAATATCTCGAAAAACTGCGGGTGCACCGTCGGCTCGCCTCCGCTGATCTGTACCACATCGGGTTTTCCTTCATTGCGTACTACTACATCCAGCATCTGCTCAATTTCATCCAGTGTGCGGTGCCTGCCGTAGGAGGGCGAGGACATGGCGTAACAGGTTGGGCAGCTTAAATTGCAACGGTCGGTTACTTCAACTACTGTAAGGCACGAATGTTGCTCATGATCCTGGCATAAACCGCAGTCATAGGGGCAGCCATAATGTGTTTTGGTATTAAATTTTAAGGGCATTTCGCTGCGTTTGGCATAATTGCGGCAGTTTTTATAATATTCTACGTCAGTTGCAATCAATACTTTTTCGAAGCCGTGTTGGCGACAGGTTTTCAGCATAAAAACCTTATCGTCCTCAAAAACAATTTTGGCATCAACACGGCGCAGGCAGGTTGAACAGATGCTTAGCGTAAAATCGTAATAAATATAAGGGCGTTCAGGCATGTGCTTTAAAGAGTTTTGAAGGATGCAGAAAAACTTTATAATAATACAAAATACCGGCGATACAAACCAGCTGAATTACCGACAGGCCGAATGTAAAAAAGTAATCGGGTTTGATAAACTCAACGAAAAAACGAAAAACAAGGTATGAAGCCAGGAAGATTTTAAACCGGGCGCCATCTGTAAATTGCCATTTACGTTCAATCATCTTTAACATAAGCCAAAGGCTTATCCAAAAAAGTATTTCGTACAGGTTGGTGGGATGCCGCCTGATGCCATCGCCGAAATTAATAGCCCAGGGCAGGTTTGATGGATTGCCATAAGTGCCATCGTCAAGTCCGGCTAAAAAACAACCCACCCGGCCGATGATCATAGCCAGGATCAAAGGGTAAACCATCAGGTCACCGGAAGAAACGGCGACACCGAGCCGCTTTTTGGTTAGCTCGACACCGATTAATCCACCCAGCATGCCGCCTACGATGGTTTTATTTGCCATAACATACAACAGGCTGATGTGTGCCAGGTCGCCCGGCTTTTCCAATATCCCAACCAGGTGCGAGCCGATAAGCGCGCCGAGTGCAGCGCCCACAAATATGATCAGCCGGTTTTCACTGCTGATCTTGTCGCCAGTATGCGATCGTAAATAAATATAGTACCGGTATCCTGCAAAATAAGCCACCGTCTCGCAAATGAAATGAGCGGAAATGCCGGATTTGCCAATGGGTATTGTAACGGGGAAGTGCAAGGTTTTTTTTGCGGGTAAGATAAAGAGTTTCACGCCAATTTTTCTTCCGGCAGCGTTTAAACGGAATATATTGACGAAAAAACCGATGGTAAAATCGTTTTCACCGGCTCAACTGCCAACAAGTCTTCTTACCAGCCAGGTAATATGATACCACAAACGATGGAAAAAAGACCATCTTATCGCTATAATTCCTCCAATGGTACTCGTTACCGAACGCTTTGCATAACCTGTTATCACGATGTTTATGGGCTGCAATGCTATTTTTATAGGTGCATCTTTTGGTCGGTCAATTTTTATTGCTGCTGACTCATATCCAATACAGTTGAATACGAGCGTATCATCATTCGATGGCATGGTGATTTCAAATTCACCGTCGGAATTGGTTTGTGTGGCGACACCGCTTGCCTTCAGCCAAACACCTGCCCCGGAAAGCGGCAAGCCGGTTGCTCCGTCGATCACCGTTCCGGAAAAAGTTGCTGACAATGCGTTATTTACGGCAAAAATATTTCTTTCCCTAACAGGCCCTTGTTCCGTTCTTAAAGGCTCCTGGGCCATACTTTTGACCGACGGAAATATTCCCATAAGTGCCGCAGCCGCGCTTAAAATCCGCCTGGAAAGGCCTGATTTCCGGGTGAGTGCCAATTGATAGTTTACCTGCGACAATTGTGAATTTTCGATTTTTGCGCAAATTTCGCCGGACTTTGCCATTCGGTCTAAAATTTCGTCTACGTTCAGGATAGTAAAATCTACAACATTCTTTTGGCATGACATGCAAAACTTGCCGTCGCCGGCGTTTTGCATATCGTGCCAGTTTTGATGGCAGGGTGTTTGGACTTTGAGTGCGCGGATATTTTTCATCTCAACGCGGCTTTCTTTGGGTGAAACAATTTATGAACAGGCCGCCTGATAAGCCTATTATACCAGCGTGTGTAAAAAGGCCGTTTGATGATCACGATATCACCCATAATGGTCGGGCTAAGGGCCAATGATATAGACACCGGCTGATTAATTGCCGTTTGAACAGAAACTTCCTGTGTATTATATCCAATATATCGCGCAACAAGCACCGGGCTCGCCCAGGGCACCCTGATGGTAAAGCAGCCGTCATTGTCGCTCACGGTCCCCACCAATGTTCCTTTTATGCCAATACTTACGCCTGGCAGGGGTAATTTATCGTCGGCTCCAATCACTCGGCCGGTTATTTCCCTGGACTTTTTGGCGGAATCTATCACCATCACTTTGCCTAACTCAAAAGGTTCGGCCACCGGCCTCTTCACCGGATTTTGCTGTGTGGCTACGGGATTAGCGGGACTTGTTTGCGCCGATGCTCTGTTTAATATTGCTGTCCCCAATATACTCGCCGCTACAAGCAACTTCTTCCACCTATTTGTTCCGGCTAGATTTTGATCATCCAATTGCCTGTTAATCGTTGTTAACTGGTGTTCGCCGAAACGCCCGCAAACATTGGTTTTGGTTGCCAGGTACCCGATAATTTCATCGCCAGTCATTTTTGAAAAATCCACCACAGTTTTGCTGCATTGCAGGCAGTGGCGGCCCTGCCCGTTCGGGTTCATCTGCTGCCAGGATTGGTGGCATGGCGCCGAAATATTGATGTGTTTAAGATTATCCATGATAGTGGTTTTTAGTTAAGATGCGCAGCAGCGTGCATTTCCATAAACTGGCATCAAATATTTTACAAAACATTTACGGCTTACGGTCAGCCTCCAGGCGCTAAATCAACCCATCCTTTGTATATTGCCGAACTATCAAACTGACACATGAAATTTAGAGCTATCTGCATTATCCTGCTTTCCATTTTTGTTATCACAGCCCACGCACAGCGCAGAAGAAGGCGCAGCACCAGCAACGATACCATTTCGTCCAATTATGAACCATCAGAGCTTTTCTCCACGATGTTTTATAAAGATAAAGGCACCGAATTTCATTCGGCCAGCGGGGCGCCAGGACCAAAATACTGGCAAAACCGTGCCGATTATACGCTCAACGCCACGCTTGACACCGTAAGCAAAAGCATAACTTGCGCGGAGCAGATAAGATATACCAACAACAGCCCGGATGCATTACCTTTCCTTTGGTTGCAGCTTGACCAGAATGCTTACAAACCAGATGCGCGCTCGAATTACTCAACCGGCTTTGCAGCAACCCAGCATACCAATGGCTATAATATTAAATCGGTCAGCGTCAGCGATGGCAAAACGAGCGCAAAAGTCGATTTTATTGTCAGCGACACGCGAATGCAGCTGAGGCTGGCCAAAAGCGTGGCCCCGGGCGGCGTTATCCTGGTAAACATTCAATACAGCTATACTATTCCGGGTAATTTTGGCGGGAGGAATGATTATTTCGACACAAAAAATGGCAAGATCTACGAGATCTCTCAATGGTTCCCCCGGATGTGCGTTTACGACGACAGCCACGGCTGGGATACGCTGCCTTTCCTCGGCCCCGGTGAGTTTTATTTAGAATATGGCGACATCGATTATAAAGTGACCCTGCCGTCGGATATGATCATTGGCGGTTCGGGCGAATTGCTTAACCCCGCCGAGGTACTTACCGCTAAACAAATTGCCCGCCTGAACGAAGCCCGCAATAGCGACAAAACCGTCATGATCCGCAGTGCAGATGAAATTACCCAGGCATCCTCGCGGCCAAAAACAGGCGGTACGCTTACCTGGCATTTCCGCATGAACAATACCCGCGACGTCGCCTTCGGCGCCTCAAGGGCGTATATATGGGATGCGGCGAGGGTTAACCTGCCTGGCGGGAAAAAGTCGCTGGCCATGTCGGTATATCCTGTTGAGAGCGCGGGGAATGAAGCCTGGGGCCGGGCAACGGAGTATCTCAAAAAATCTATGGAGTACTTTTCAGAGAAATGGTTTGTGTACCCCTACCCCGTCGCTGTTAACGAGGCTGGCATTGCTGGCGGCATGGAATACCCCGGCATCGTTTTTGACGGTTATACTGATAAAGGCGGCGAATTGTATTGGGTTACCGCGCACGAGATCGGCCATAACTGGTTCCCGATGATCGTGGGCAGTGATGAGCGCCGTTATGCTTTTATGGATGAAGGTTTTAACACCTTTATTGATATTTATGCCGCCGATGCATTCAACCACGGCGAATACGCGCCTAAACGCGACGGCGAGTACGCGCCCGGCAAAGGCAACCCGGCTGATGAAATCGTACCAACCATTGCCGACCCCAACGCGCCAATTATCATTACCGCTGCTGATGCAGTGCCTGAAAAATACCGTCACCCGATTGAATATTATAAGCCTGCATTTGGCCTGGTTTTGCTGCGCGAGCAGATTTTAGGCAACGACAGGTTCGATTATGCTTTCCGCAATTACATTCGTAACTGGGCCTATAAACATCCGCAGCCGGATGATTTTTTCCGGTCGATGGATAACGGGGGCGGCGAAGACTTGTCTTGGTTCTGGAATGGCTGGTTTTATCACAACTGGTCGCTTGACCTGGCGCTTATCGATGCCAAATATGTAAACAACGACCCCAAACAAGGCATACAGGTTACCGTAGCCAACAAGGAGCAAATGGCCATGCCTTTTGCCGTTGAGGCCAAACTGAAAGATGGAACCAAAAAACGGATGAACCTGCCCGTTGAAACCTGGCTGCAAAACAAAGCGATAACCTTTGTGATCCCGACTACGACCGAGGCGGAAAGCGTAACCGTGGACCCGGAAGCCGCGCTACCGGATATGAACAGGAAAAATAATACGATGGCGGTGAAATAATTGTCTGAACCATGATTTTTAGGATTTGAGGATGGCCTTGATTAAAAAAAATAGAATACGTAATTGATCATGGTAATCCTTAAATCCTAAAAATCATGGTTCAGACAATTTCTCCAGTTCCCGGTACAATTTCTCCGTCGGAAGGCCCACCACGTTGGTGTAAGAACCGTTGATCCGTTCAATACCTATCAGCCCAATGCGCTCCTGTATACCATAAGACCCCGCTTTATCAAAAGGTTGATACTTATGCACGTAGTCGATAATTTCCTCATCGGTCAATTCGCCAAAATAAACTTCCGAAACGTCGTAAAAGCTGTGGTACTTATGTTTATAAAGCAGGCAAACTCCGGTTATTACGTAGTGCATCCGGCCGGATAATGTTTGCAGCATTTCAATGGCATGTTCGGCATTTTCAGGCTTGCCGAGTATCTGGTTATTAACGCAAACAATGGTATCGGCAGTTAATACAATTTCGTCCGTTACCGATTCATCAAAAGCCTTTGCTTTCTTTTCTGCGATATAAACGGCCACATCTTCAGGATCCATGTCGGCTGGATAAGATTCATCAACCTCCTTTAAAACAATACGGAAATCAATACCCATCAGCCTCAGCAGTTCCTGCCGGCGGGGGGATTTGGATGCGAGGATGAGTTTTTTTAGTTCATGGTTCATAGTTCATTGTTCATGGTAGGAAAATGTTTATGGCAGATTGGCTTTTGCAGCTGCTATGAACTATGAACCATCAACCATGAACCACACCCTACCAGCTATAGGCCTTATCATTCAGCCAGTTATTTTGAATTTTTAGTACTTTCTCTATAATATCGCGGGCGCAGCCTTTACCGCCATTGACTGGCGAAATGTATTTGCTGATTGCTTTAATTTCTTCCGCGGCATCTGCCGGACAAACCGGCAGGCCAACCAGTTTCATGCCTTCCAGGTCGGTAATATCGTCGCCCATGTACAGCACCTTTTCGGGCAGCACGTGTTTCTCTTCAAAATAAAGCTTAACCTTTTCAACCTTGGTGTGCGTACCCAGGTAAACATCCTTAATACCCCAGCCATTTAACCGGTAAACCGCGCTTTTTGACCGGCTACCCGAAATGGCGCAAACATTATAACCACATTTTACCGCAAGCTGTAGTGCATAACCATCCTTAATATTAAAAGCCCGGCTTTGCACGCCTTCTTCCGAAACATAAATGGTGCCATCGGTCAACACCCCATCCACATCAAAAATGAATGTTGTAATGTCTTTTAATTTATTTAGGAATGACTCCATGTATTGTTTTTATAGAACGACAGAAGTTTTGCCATGAACTATCAACTATGAACTACTGGTTATCCCGCCACTCGTAAACCCAGGCGGATTGAATTTGCTCCAGATGGCCTTCGTTGGATTGCTCGCGGGTGCCGGCAAAATTGGGCAGGCTTAGCACCCACTCCAGCAAGTCGGTAAAGCGGATGCGGTATATTTTCGATTCGTCAAAATCATCACCGAACTTTTCGTAAAGCTCCATGGCGATGTCTTCGTGATCGTTCCAGTGAATAGGCAGGCTGAATTTGTTGTCTGTCATGTTTTTTTTAGCTAAAAGCTGAAAGCACAAAGCTAAAAGCTTAAAATCATTTTAAAATATTAAATCGGTGCAATCATTCTTCAATCGGTGTAATCCCCCCAAATAATTGGTGTAATCCCAAGTTAATGACCCAGGAAACCTGTCTGATCCGGCAGCGTCACCTCGATATCACCATCGATAATTACACACTGGCAACCAAGGCGCGAATTAATGCGCGGGTTAACCGCCCTGTCGATGAAATCCTCTTCCTTGTCCGATATTTCCTGGATGTTATCCATCCCTTTGTTCACATAAATGTGGCAGGTGCTGCAGCCGCATACGCCGCCGCAGTTGTGCTGCAGTTCAACGCCGTTCTCCAGGCAAACGTCAAGCACCGATTCCCCTTCGGCTATAGGCAGCTCTATACTTTGCAGCCCCTTCTCCTCAAAGTTTATCTTTACTTTAAAAATGTCCATTGCCGCAAAAGTAACAAAATTACCATCGGTCAGTGTCGCGGTTTATGGTTTGTGATAATACCCTGACTTAACAGCTCATATATCATTTTCAATTGCGGTTCGTTTTCGAGCATCTGCAGGTGATTCGACATGGTTGATTCGTCCTGCCGGACTGCCGGCCCTGTCTGCACGTCAGCGGGCAAATTGTCCCGCACTTTTTGCGCTGTCTCCAGTATCAAAGGCCGCAGCAGCTCAAATTCCATATTGTTCTCTTTCAAAAGGTTCCTGGCAAAGTCATACAGATAGTTCGGAAAGTTGCAGGCAAAAACAGCGGCGAGATGCAGCGTTTTACGCTGGTTTGAATTGATACGATAAATGTTATTACTGATCGTCCGGCCGAGATGCTCCAATTCAACTGTCACCGCTTCATCCACACCCTCGATGCAAAGCGGTACCGACCAAAAGTCGATCTCCTTCTCTTTACTGAAGGTTTGCAGGGGATAGAAAACGCCGGCCTTTGGTACAATAGCCGATAACGTTGCCAAATCTGTAGCGCCGGAGGTATGCACCGTAAATTTGTTGAATTTGGCAAGCTCTTTTGCCATTGAAGGGATAGCGTCATCCTTTACGGATATGATGAAGAGGTCGGTTTCCGGATCGATACGTTGCGAATCGCTGATCGGCTCGCCTTTTACGTGGTAAGCCAACAGCGCCGCGTGCTCCATATCGCGGCTATACACTTGTACAATGCGGTGTCCCGCGTTTTTAAACGCCGCAGCCAGGTGGGTGGCTACATTTCCGGAGCCGATTAAGGTGATGCGCATGGGTGTATCTAGTGTAAGATTAATTTGTAAATTTACAAAGACCAAGTAACCAAAAAAGAGTGAAAATATTTCTGTTCTTTCTTTGCGTTTGCTCCTTGTCATTAAGCAAACTAAACGTGTCCGGCTGTGGCCATATTTTTTATGTAGGAAGAATTGATACCGCTAAGCATCAACGGCCTATCCATCGAAAAAAACATCGTCCCGACTATGGTTGCGTTCTAACCCATAAATACCCTCTCGCCCGGCGTCTAAAAGAATACCCATTTTCAAAAGCCGCGAAAATATTAGCCGTGTCCTTTCAAACAGGCATGGATAACAGATCTGAAATGGCCTATGACACAATATGTTATGGGCTTCATGTGAGTAATGGGAAATTAGATTCTCTGTCACTAATAGAAGTTCGGGAGTTAAACAGCGATCAGATAGACAGGCTTACTGACATAATGTTCAACCTAGACACCCGGAGCCGTGATAAATTACTTGAAACTGTCTATAGTTGTTACAATCCACGCAATGCGTTAGTGTTTTTTGATAAGTCGGGTCGCGTGTATAACTACTTGGAGGTATGTTTTGAGTGCAGACAAATTCGATCACCATCCGACAAAATATACTTCAAGGCAGATTGCCGGGACCTGTTGGCCATCTTCAAACAATTCTTTGTAAATAGCGGAATTCGATATGGCACACTTACGAAATAGCGATTATTAACGTTTTCATTAATTAGACGGTAAGACTGCCTCACAGAATCTCCGTCAATTCCTTTAAGTGCGTCACCTGCACCGGTACGTCTTCAGGCTTTGGCGCATTAAAGGGATTAAAATAAATAGCGTCCATGCCAAAATTCAAGGCTCCGTAAACATCGGCCTCCAGGCTGTCCCCTATCATCAGGCTTTCACTTTTTTTTGCGCCCGCTAATTGCAGCGCATGCTCAAAAATAGCCTTGTCAGGCTTATTAACACCCACATTTTCCGAAATGATAACATGCTTAAAATAACCGCCAATATTGGTGTTACCTATCTTCATTTCTGAGGATTCTTTAAAACCATTCGAGATCAGGTGCAGCGTATATTTGTTTTGCAGGTACCGCAAGGTTTCGTGTGCATGCGGAAACAAATTGGTTTTAGTGGGACAAAGTTTCACGTAATGATCCTCAAAGGCCAATGGCAGCAGATCAGGTTGTACACCCAGTTCCAAAAAAGTCCGCTTGAACCTGGTTTCACGCAGTTCCTCTTTGGTAATTTTCCCGGTATGATATTCCGCCCAAAGCTGGTGGTTGTTGCGGGTATAGGTTTCGATAAAAATAGTAGCAGATGGCAAGCCTATTTCGTTTAACTGGTAGATATCGTAAAGTTCATAAAGAGTTTCTTCGGCATTCTTATCAAAATCCCAGATGGTATGATCAAGATCGAAAAAGATGTGTTTGTATTTTATTTCGGAATTCATTTATCCCTGCAAATTTCTGATAAATTTATAAAATTACAGGAATGACCAGCATAATGAACATACAAAGAGCAAAATAAAGTGAGTCAACATTTGTTTCTCAATCAGGAAACTTTTATCTTTACTTAAAAAAATGGAATGAAGCAAAAGTTTGCTATTGAATTTCTGCCGGAAGCTGTTGAATTTATGAATAGTCTGGATGACAAAGCGCGGGAGAAAATCTACTTCAATATCAAAAAAGCCCAATTCATATCAGACAACGAATTGTTTAAAAAATTGAATGGCGATATTTGGGAGTTTCGAACCTTATATTGAGGGACAGCCTATAGATTGTTTGCCTTTTGGGATAAAACAAAGAGAGACGAAACATTAGTAATAGCGACTCATGGAATATTAAAAAAGAGTCAAAAAATTCCGTCCAAAGAAATTGTAAGAGCGGAACTCATCAGAGAACAATATTTAACAAATAAAATATGAAAACGCCATTGGAAACAGTATCTCTTGATACCATGATTGATAATCATATCGGAAAAAGAGGAACACAAAAACGGGAAATGTTTGAAAGTGAATTAAAAATTGAATTGCTTGGCCACGCTATAAAACAGGCCAGGCAAGAACGAAAATTAACACAAGGGCAACTTGGTGAATTAGTGGGGGTGCAGAAAGCGCAAATATCTAAATTAGAGCATAGCATTACCAATGCCCGCTTGGAAACCATTTTGAAAGTATTCGACGCTTTAGGAGCGAAAGTAAATTTTAGTGTGGAGCTATAACAATTAAAATGCAAAGGTTAACGAGTATTCAAGGCTTTTGCTGTCGTCAGGAACAGGCTCCCCGCCCTCCTCTAAACTTTCTACGTATAAACTAATCGCCCCCTTTGCCATTTCGATAGCTTCTTCTATTGTCTCGCCTTGTGTAAAACATCCGGGCAAAACAGGTACAGAAACACTGAATCCTCCTTCTTCTTTCGGAGTAAGTAATATACGATAAGTACGTTGTTTCATTTAAATAAATATTAAACAGCTTTTTTGTCTTTTGTATTTACAATATCGAAGTTACTTCTTTTTGTAAGTAAACTCCATTGGTTTAATAATCTGCGCTCGAAATTCAAACTCCCTGTTGACATACCGTTGTCAAAACGATCCTTAATTTTGGTCGAAATGATTGAAATTCGGAATTATCAACTAACCGCCAATCTCTAATCACTAATCACTAATTAACTATCTTTGCATTTCATCTATGGATTTCAAGTTAACCTCTCAATATCAACCGACCGGCGACCAGCCCGAAGCCATTAAGCAACTGGTGGAAGGTGTAAACGCCGGCGATCCTTTCCAAACTTTGCTTGGGGTGACCGGCTCAGGCAAAACTTTTACTATTGCCAATGTTATCGGGCAAACCCAAAAGCCTACGCTGGTTCTTAGCCATAACAAAACGCTGGCGGCGCAGCTTTACGGCGAGTTTAAAAGTTTCTTCCCGGAAAATGCGGTAAATTATTTTGTGTCCTATTATGATTATTACCAACCGGAGGCGTTTATACCAACGACGAATACTTATATCGAAAAAGACCTGCAGATAAACGAGGAAATCGAAAAACTTCGCCTGCGAACAACCTCGGCCCTGATGTCGGGCAGGCGGGACGTGATCGTGGTTTCTTCGATCTCCTGCATATATGGTATGGGCAACCCGGAAGACTTTAAGGATTCCGTATTTCGTTTTGCCGTCGGTACGCGCATCAGCAGGAATGCATTCCTGCATCGCCTGGTCGAAATACTCTATTCAAGAACGACTGCCGATTTCAAACGCGGGACCTTCCGGGTAAAAGGCGATATCGTAGATATCTTCCCGGCCTATATGGACCATGCTTATCGAATTTCGTTTTTTGGCGATGACATCGAGGAGTTGAGCACGTTCGACGTAAGCACCGGCAAAACAATGGAGAAAACGACGCACATGGTGCTTTTCCCGGCCAATTTGTACGTAGCGCCGCGCGAACGTTTTACCCAATCCATCTGGGCCATACAGGAAGAGTTGGAAATGCGTAAAAAGCAGTTTATTGACGACGGCCGCTACCTGGAAGCCAAAAGGCTGGAAGAACGGGTTAATTACGACCTGGAAATGATCCGCGAGCTGGGCTATTGCTCCGGCATAGAAAACTATTCCCGCTTTTTTGATGGCAGGAAGCCCGGCGCCAGGCCATTCTGCCTGCTGGATTATTTCCCGGACGACTACCTGATGGTCATAGACGAAAGCCACGTCACGGTTGGGCAGATCAGGGCGATGTATGGCGGCGACCGCTCCCGTAAGATATCATTGGTTGAATATGGTTTCCGGTTGCCTGCCGCTATGGACAACCGGCCTTTAAATTTCCAGGAATTTGAAAGCCTTGCGCCGCAAACCATTTACGTAAGTGCCACGCCCGGCGATTTTGAACTGGAAAAATCAGGCGGCGTAGTGGTTGAACAAGTGATCAGGCCGACAGGGTTACTCGATCCCGTGATCGATGTTCGTCCGGTGGTCAACCAGGTGGATGACTTGCTGGAAGAGGTTGACAAAACGGTAAAAATGGGCGACCGCGTATTGGTAACTACCCTTACCAAACGTATGGCCGAAGAATTGGCTAAATACATGGACCGACTGGGTATAAAATGCCGCTATATCCATTCGGAAGTAAAAACATTGGAGCGGGTGGAGATTTTACGAGGTTTGCGGCTGGGCGAATTTGATGTGCTGATAGGCATCAACCTGCTTCGTGAAGGTTTGGATCTGCCCGAGGTTTCGCTAGTGGCTATTCTGGATGCCGACAAAGAAGGCTTTTTACGTTCGGAACGTTCGCTGATACAAACCATCGGCCGCGCCGCGCGTAATGACCGGGGCAGGGTGATTATGTATGCCGATAAAATAACCGATTCGATGCAGATCACGATGGATGAAACGAATCGCCGGCGCGACAAACAAATTCTGTATAACCTTGACCACGGTATTATACCAAGAACGATAGGAAAATCCAGAACAGAAATAATGGAGCAAACTTCGGTGATGGATTTTAAAGGCGGCGTTCAAAGGGCTTATGTGGAAACTGATGCCATAACATTAGCCGCCGACCCGATTGTACAATATATGACCAAGGCTGACTTGAAAAAGTCGATAGAAAATACCCGTAAGAGCATGGTTGCCGCAGCGAAAGACATGGACTTTTTATTAGCTGCTAAACTGCGCGACGAAATGTTTGCATTGGAAAAAATGATGGAAGAGAAGTTTTGATGTGCGGATGTGCAAATATGCGGATGTGCAGATGATTTGATTAATTTTCAAATTACCGGGATGAATGATTAAATTTGATAAAAAATTCGATCCTGACAGTTATCGGGACGAACATCCGACATCCGAAATAAGCTATGCAGTTCTCAGATCTTGATCTTTCAAAAACTTACAGTTACGCGGATTATCTCCAATGGACATTTGAAGATAGATTGGAACTGATTAAGGGTAAAATCTTTAAAATGACGCCGGCGCCGGCTTCAAGGCATCAATATATCTCATGGATAATCTCCAGTGAACTGTACGCCTACTTAAAAGGCAAAAAATGCAGTGCTTACCCCGCCCCATTTGACGTAAGGTTACCCCGAAAGGGAGAAAATGATGACAGAAAAATATTTACGGTAGTGCAGCCTGATATTTGCGTGATCTGTGATCTTTCAAAAGTTGATTCAAAAGGGTGCACGGGGGCTCCTGATATAGTGATAGAGATAATATCACCTGGCAATAAGCAAAAAGAATTACGCAATAAGTATGAGGTTTACGAAGAATCTGGTGTTGCCGAATACTGGATAATCTCACAACAGGATGAAACATTCCTGAAATATAATTTAATTGGGGGACGCTACCAGGCCTCTAAATTAATGACCACCGGAGATATAATCACTACTGATATTCTTCCGGGATTTGAACTAAACCTTGATACCGTATTTGGAGATGCAAATTAATTTTTCCTTGTAACAAGTATTATGGATTGTACGTCAAAAACTGAACCGACATCATAGCGAAACAATTTTGACGTTATTATACTTATATTTGAAGGCTAAATTTTTTTAAGAAATGGGCGAGTTCATAGATTTTCTCATCGTCATTATTGTCATTTACTACATCCTAAAAGCATTATTCCGGATATTTGTACCGGTACTTTTTGAAAATGCAGTAAATAAGGCCCAGCAGCAACAACAGCAAAGGCAGCAGCAATACCGCGCAAACGATAACCAACAGCGGCAATATCGTACAAACAATAACCAGCAGCAACAATATCATACCCGTGCAAACCCCGGCCAGGGCAAAATAAAAGTTGACTACGTACCGCCGAAAACGAAAAAGAAAGGTTCGATATCCGACTCCGCGGGTGATTTTGTTGACTACGAAGAAGTAAAATAATTTAACGGCAATGATTCCCGAAGAGATATTTAAACGGCGGCCCAGGCATAATAATACGCCGGCTTCCGTTCTTTTGATCATTACCAACTTTATTGTTACCGCTGGCGCACTAAGTCTTTTTGCCAATAAAGATAATGTAAACTGGTTTTTTTGGGTGATTGAGGCCGGGCTTGGCCTTTATAACTTTTTCACTATCCGCCGCAATCGGGAGGAATTTGAAAACAAAGGCATTTTGTACTCCTACGTCTTTAGCCTGGTATTACTCGTGGCTGTATTTTTTCTTTTCCGCTATATGTGAACACTGTGACTTAACGGCTGATTTTTAACCAGCAAGGGCGCAAAGATTTCACAAAAACCACCAAGAAAAAAACTTGTGATCTTTGTAGTTCTCACTTTGTGATCTTTGTGGTAAAAACTAACCATCGTGCAAATAAATGCGTTTGCCCGGCGCAATAAAAACTTATAATTCCTATTCTGAATCTAATTTCTATTTTTGACAAATAAAATTACCCTCTTTTAAATAACTTAAATGAATAACTGGTTCAAACGCAACGGCATTCACTTTTTGATTGCCGGTATATTCCTCGTGATATGCTTCATTTATTTTTCGCCTGCATTCCAGGGTAAAACCCTGGGCCAGATGGATGTGATCGGCGCCCAGTCAACCCAAAAAGAAATTAACGACTATAAAGCGAAGGATACCACCATTTTGTGGACCAACCAGATATTCGGTGGCATGCCTGCTTTCCAGATATGGGCGCCCTACCCGGATAATTTCACTACAGGAATTGTAAATGCACTGGTTACTGTTTTTCCAAATCCGCTGTACATCGTATTTTTGATGTTATTTGGCGCGTACTTCCTGTTTTCGGTACTCAGGCTGAATCCCTGGATTGCCGCAGCAGGGGCCATAGCGTTCACATTTTCAAGCTACAACTTCATTTTGCTGCAGGCTGGGCATACCAACCAAATATTTGCCATCGCTTTTTTTGCACCCATACTGGCCAGTCTATTCCTCATATTAAGAGGAAAATACTGGCTTGGCGGCTCGTTGCTGACGCTTTTTATGGCTTTGGAAATTAGGGCCAACCATATCCAGATGACCTATTACCTGCTGCTGGCGATATTAATATTGGCAGCTATCGAGCTATACAGGGCCATCAGGAACAAAACGATACCTGCCTTTTTAAAATCGCTGGCATTTGTAGGGGCAGCCATCATTATTTCCCTGACTGTGAATGCGTCGCTACTGTGGAGCACGGCTGACTACGGCCAGGACACCATTCGCGGGCAATCAAATTTAAGCCAACATACCAAAGAGCCCAGTAATGGCCTTACTAAGGAATATGCTTACGAATACAGCCAAACCCCGGGCGAAAACCTAACCTTTCTTGTTCCAAATGCTTATGGTGGCCCAAGCGGCCTTGATGCGATCGATTTTCAGAATTCCGAACTGTTGAAGGCCCTGCAGGCGAGCCAGATTAACCAGCAGCAGTTCCAGGCGATATCCCAGGGGCTGTCGGCATATTGGGGGGATAAAACTTCCACAAGCGGCCCTCATTACTTTGGCGCCGTTATTTGTTTCCTGTTTATCTTCGGTTTGTTTATTGTTAAAAGTCCGTTAAAATGGTGGATACTCGGTACAGTTGTTCTTACCTTTTTCCTGTCGATAGGTAGTTCGTTCCCTTATGTGTCCGACTTGTTTTTCAATTATTTTCCACTCTATAATAAATTCCGGTCCATCGAGTCGATCCTTTCCGTGACGGAGCTTTTTGTGCCGATCCTCGCCTTGCTTGCCATTGGCGAAGCAGCGTCAGGCACCACCAGCAAAGCAGACCTGCTTAAGGGTCTGAAAATCTCCTTTTATATCACAGGCGGCCTCACTTTAATTTTGCTGGCCGTACCCGAAATATTTTTGAGCTTTAAACAAAGTAACCAGCTTGCCTTTACCACACAGCTTGGTCAATATTTAAACAATCCCCAGGCCGCAAGCGACATTATGCGCGCCCTGATGAGCGACAGGGAAAGCATCGAGCGCTGGGACGCTTTCAGGTCGCTGGTGTTTATTGTGATAGCGTTTGGGTTGTTGTGGGCCTTTATCAAGCAAAAAATAAGCACCACGGTATTGTCGATTAGCTTTTTTGTGCTGATTATGGTTGATTTGTGGCAGGTAGATAAACGCTATTTAAAGGATGCCGATTTCCAGGACAAACAGGACGCCAGCCAGGTAGTACAAGCAAGACAGGTGGATCAGTTAATCGACCGCGATCCCGACCCGGACTACCGTATATTTGACGTAACGCAAGGCATCAAGCAAGACAGGCTTACCCCATTCTTTCATAAAAGCATCGGCGGGTATTCGGCAGCGCGTTTAAAAAGGTATGACGAGTTGATCGACAACCAAATTGGCATCAACCCGCCAAACCACGATGTCCTGGATATGTTGAACACAAAATACGTAATTACGCAGGATAGTGCAGGTAATTACAAAGCCGTGCGCAACGAAACTGCATGCGGCCAGGTATGGTTTGTAAAATCGATAAAATTTGTGCCAAACGCTGATAAAGAAATGCAGGCGATCAGCTCCTTTTCGCCCAAAGATGAAGCTATCGTTGACGAAAGCTTCAAAAAGGTAATTGACACCAAATTGCCCATCGCCGGCGACCCGAATGCAACGATCAAATTGGTGAAATACAACCCCGATGATATGGTTTACCAAAGCGGTTCCACCAGCGCCCAGGTGGCTGTATTTTCAGAGATCTATTACGACAAAGGATGGAAAATGTATGTTGACGGGGTTGAGGCGCCTTATTTCCGTGCTGATTACGTATTACGCGCGGCGCAGTTAACGGCAGGTAATCATAAAATCGAGTTTAAATTCCACCCGGTTTCCTATTATACCGGCGAAAAGATTTCGCTTGCAGGGTCTATTATCATGATACTGGCCCTTGGTGGTGCGGTATACGCGGAAACAAGGAAAAAGAAACAAGAAGCCGCAGCGCCTGAAGCTGTGCCTCACCCTGTAAAAAAGGACAAAAAGTAGCTCATTTATGCAGCGAGGGAAAACTTACGAAGTTTTAGAAACTTCGTAAGTTTCGACGCCCCTTTTACAACCCCTCCAACTTATAACAGCCCTTACAACTAAACACTAATCATTTGTCCGCCGGTGCTTCAACCAATACTTCCCTAAATTGTAGGCGATCACAAAATGGTTGGCTATGGTCGGAAATAACCCATAGTATCGCGTCATGATGCCAAACCGCTCCACCAGGCTTTTCCAATGTTTGGCTTTTGATATTCCCCCCACCAGGTATTTGGCGACATACTGATGCACGTTGACAATCTTTTCGGCTCTCGATACCGCGCGTATGATCCAGTCAATATCGGCGCTGAGCGTGTAACGCCGGTCAAAAGGCATTGCCAGTGAAGCCCGTACGTAAATGGCCTGGTGACTAACGCTCATGCCATATTTAAAGCTTGCCCAATCGAGATGCTCCGGCGCCTGGTGCCGGCGGCGGCCAAGGTTTTCTCCTTCTTCGTTGATCATTTCCGTTTCGCCATAATAAATATCCGCGTTGGGGGCCGATGCAAAAACTTTTTCTACGGTATCATTATCATAAAATTCATCGCCCGAATTCATAAAAAGCACATAGTCGCCGGTAACAGCGGCAAGGCCTTTGTTCATTGCGTCGTAAATGCCTTCATCTTTTTCGCTGAATATTTTTGAGATCGCATTCCGGTAGCGGTTAATGATCCTGAGTGTTCCGTCGGTCGACCCGCCGTCTACAATAATATATTCAATATTCAGGTAGGTTTGGGTTAAAGTCGAAAGTATCGTTCGCTCAACATCGCGAACGTTATTATAAACAATGGTAATAACCGACAATACCGGTTTAAATTCCTTCACTTTTTTAAAATTGACTTGTAAACGGACAGGTATTTTTCGGCAACAATTTCGTTGGTAAAATTATCCAAAACTTTTTTCCGAGCATTGGCCGAAAGCTCATTTTTTTGGCCAGAGGTTAAAATATAGTTTATGCCCGCAGCGAAGTCGGCAGCTGATTTAAATTCGGCAAGGTAGCCATTTTTTAAATGGTCCACCATGTCCGGCAAACCGCCGGTATTGAATGCCACTACAGGCGTGCCGCATGCCAAAGCCTCCATAACGGTATTGGGCAGATTATCTTCAATTGCCGGCGTTACATAAACATCAGCCAGGTTGTACAATTCGGCCATTTCCTGCTGCGAATCGATCATGTTCGTTTCATGTACTTTGTAGGGCAGCGCGCTTACATCAAAAGATTTGTTTTTTCCGAATACCACAATTTCAACATCATTCAAACCGGGGTAATTTGTTTTAAGCTGTTTAAGCGCTTCAACCAAATAGGCAATACCTTTGCGGGGGTGGAGGATATTAGCCGCGCCGAACAATATTATTTTTTGGTCAAGGTCGATCTTCCACTTTTCCCTATACGTTATTTTATCCTTTGGCGAAAAAAATGCTGTGTCGATGGGGTTAGGTATTGCTTCGATGCGAAAGTTTTTTAAAAGTGAGGTGGTTTTTGCCACACCCGCCAGCCAGGTACTACAGGTTACGAAATCAATATCTCCGATGCCGGCGGCGGCGCGCCCGAAGCCTGTATGC
>JABDHD010000055.1:0-6990 GCA_013285685.1 Bacteroidota bacterium | reverse complement strand
GTACTACAGGTTACGAAAACAATATTTCCGGCTGCCTTGTACATTTCCAATTTTCGCAACCAGCCGGAGTGCGATATATCGTCAGCGTTTGGGGCACGCAGCATCCAGCAGTTGCCGCATTCGTTCACAAAATGATCGCAATCGCCGGCATAATGACAGCCGCCGGTAAAGGTCCACATATCATGCAGGGTCCATACTACCGGTTTTTGCGTTTGTAACAGCTGCTTTAGGTTGTCAATGGAAAGAAAGCCAAAGTTGGTCCAATGCAGGTGCAAGATGTCTGCATTTAAAACAAGTGGATGTTTACTGATATCCGTGCCGGTGCTTGCTGTCGAAAATGCAAATCTTTCGGCCCGGCTCTTTGCCCTGAACCAGATAAACGGCATGCGCTCCGCCAACAAGTTGAATTTTGCCCTTAACCGGCCCGCCAGATCATTGGTAATGCTGGTAACCCCGTCGTTGTTCGTCCGCTTTTCATTTACCAGCATTTGCACATTAACGTCCCTTTGCTCAAGGGCTTTAAGCAGCCGCATACAGGCTTCGGGCGCGCCGCCGCCGGCATCGGAGATATTGATCAGGGTTACTTTCATCGCGCGGCGCTATTTTAGGGGCAAGTATAATAATTCTAAAATGAAAACTTTACTTTTGAAGCTGCGGCATCACGCGGTTTTTAACCACAAAGTGCGCAAAGGTTTCACAAAGGTCACAAAGAAAAAAAACTTCGTGAACTTTGTGGTTTTCACTTTGTGTACTTTGCGGTAAAAATTTTAGCGCGTTTGTCCTATAGGATACGATACATCAAAACGGACATATCAACTGATGAACTTTTTTGCTTATTTATTCCAGGACTGGAGCGCCAACCGACAGAATTTTAAGGCGCAGTCTGTTTTGTTTTCGTTCCGCTTGTTACAGGCGTTTAACCGCTATACCATCACCAAGATCATCTTTTATCCTTACCTGATGCTGTATCGTTTTTGGGTGGAATGGATATTAGGGATCGAACTGCCGCGTAAGCTAATTATCGGCAAAGGGCTGTCGCTATATCATGGCCAGGCCCTGGTGGTGAATAAAGGTACGGTTATAGGCGCGCATTGCGTATTAAGAAATTCAACCACCATCGGCCATAAAAAACTGGTCGACGGCAGCTTTAGCCACTGCCCGCGGATCGGCAACAATGTGGACGTCGGGGCAAATGTGTGTATCATTGGCGATATAACTATCGGCGATAACGTTGTCATCGGGGCCGGGTCAGTCGTGACCAAGGACGTTCCTTCAAATTGTACCGTCGTGGGCAACCCCGCCAGAATTTTGGAAAATAAAATCATAAAGTAGCATACGGCTTTGAGGCCAGGACATTAATGGAACAAAATTTAACCGACCGCGCTTTCTGGAAGTCCTTTTGGGAATCACGGAAAGGGCTTATTTTTCAGCTCAAACCCAATTATGTTTTCGGCGATTTGCTCGCAAAACTGATCAAAGAAAAAAATGTCAAAAATGCTGTTGAACTGGGCGGCTTCCCCGGTTATTACGCCACCTACCTAAAAAAATACCAGGGAATCGATACGACTTTGTTTGACTATTTTATCCATAAAGAACTAATCGATCAGCTACTGGAAACCAACGGCCTGAAACCTGGTGATATTCACATTATAGAGGCCGATTTGTTTGAGTACAAAGTGGATAAACCTTATGATATGGTTTTATCTTTTGGCTTGATCGAACACTTTAACGATACCAAAGCTATTATTGAAACACACCTGCAATTTTTAAAACCCGGTGGCGTGCTGTTTATTACGCTGCCCAACTTTAAAAGCGTGAATGGCTGGGTACAGCGCAAATTCGACAAAGAAAATTATGATAAGCATAACATCAGCAGTATGGACCCCAAGCTGCTCGCAAAATATTTTACCGAACTGGGGCTTACCGAAGTGGAAAGCAGTTATCACGGAAAATTTTCGGTTTGGCTGGAGAATAAATCCGAGCAAAGCGGCTTTGCGAAGGTGGTGGTAAAAACCATTTGGGTAGCAGGAAAGGTTTTTACAAAGATTGTTCCTGTGGACAGTAAAGCGCTGTCGCCGTATATTTGGGTGAAGGGGGTGAAAGGTTAAAAAGCAATAGTCCATTTAATTTATATAGAATTGGCAAATGAGTAAAATCCATGTAAAGGGATTAGATATAACCGTAGTTACGAATCGGGGTATAGATGAAATATCATTAACTGATATGGTTAGAAACCTTGAAAACAATAATGTTATTATATCTAATTGGATGAGGCAGAAAAACACACTCGAATTTTTGTCGATATGGGAGCGCCTAAACAATCCAGATTTTAAACTCATCGAATTCGATGAGTTAGTAAAAGATGCCGGGTTAAATAGATTTACTATGTCCCCCAAGAAATGGGTTGACTCAACAGGGGCAATCGGGATAAACTCTAAATCAGGTAAAAATGGCGGCACCTATGCTCATAAAGATATTGCATTTCATTTTGGATTGTGGCTTAGTCCTGAATTCAATTTGATCCTAATAAAGGAATTTCAAAGATTAAAAGATGAAGAGACTAAAAGGTTAAATTCAGAATGGGATTACAGGCGATTCTTAAGCAAAGTAAACTATGTGGTTCACACCGATGCTATTCAAAAGTATGTAATTCCACAGCTGACGGATGAAGACAAAAAGAAATGGATTTATGCGGAAGAAGCCGATCTATTAAATATAGCTTTATTCGGATTCACAGCTAAACAATGGCGCGACGTAAATCCGGAATTAGTGCTAAAGGGTCACAATGTTAGAGATATAGCTGATATGCACCAATTATTAGTTTTATCTAATTTAGAAGGCTACAATGCTATTTTAAATCAGCAAAAGATAGATAAATATCAAAAGCTACTGCTCCTAAAGGGCGCTGCTGACCAACAATTGCTAGCCTTGAGATCCTCGAAATACACTGAAGAGGAAATAAAAAGCCCATACCTTCCTGATAGAAAGACATAATATGCGCGGGATACGGAATTTGGCAAACCATACTTTCTACTACTTAAATTATTTTCAACTTAACAATGAAACTCCAGCTTTTTAACAAACAGGTTTATGTTGACCGCAGGGCGGCATTAAAGCAAGCCATCGGCCAGGACGGCCTCATCCTGCTTTTGGGTAACGAGGACAGCAGCATGAATTATAAGGACAATTGCTACCCCTTCAGGCAGGACAGCAGTTTTCTGTATTATTTCGGGCTGGATGTACCCATGCTTGCCGCTATTATTGATGCCGATAGCGGCGAAGAGGTGATTTTTGGTGATGAATTAAGCATGGATGACATCATCTGGACCGGCACGCTGCCATCCGTAAAAGAAATGGCCTCACTGGTTGGTATTACTGAAACCCGCGCTTATCTGCAGGTGGTGCATTATATTCACAAAGCGATTACTTCCGGCAGAACGGTACATATCCTTCCACCCTATCGCCCTGAAAATAAAATTAAACTGGCAACCTGGCTCAATGTCAGCCTGGATGACGTTGCTGATCATGTTTCAATAAAACTCATCAAAGCTGTTATTGCGCAACGCGTGATCAAAACGCCGCTGGAAATTGAGCAGATGCAAAACGCGGTATCTATCAGTGTTGATATGCAGCTGGCCGTTATTAAACATACGCGCCCCGGCCGTAAGGAATACGAGCTTGTGGCCAAAGCCGAAGAGGCGGCAATGGCAGCCAATGCCCGCCTGGGTTACCCGGCTATCATCACAACGCATGGCCAAACATTGCATACCCACTACCACGGCAATACTTTACAAGAAGGCCGGATGGTTTTAAGCGATATCGGCGCTGAAAACGCGATGCATTATGGCGGCGACCTGACCCGCACCTTTCCAGTAGGCCGCAGTTTTACTACCCGGCAAAAGGAGTTATACGAAGTAGTATTAAACGCGATGGATCATGCCATCTGCATGTTAAAACCAGGTGTACGTTATAAGGATATTCACCTTGCGGCCTGCCAAAAACTGGTTGAAGGACTTAAACAGGTAAACCTGATGAAAGGCAATGCTGCGGAAGCGGTAGCCGAAGGAGCCCATACTATGTTTTTTCAATGTGGCTTGGGGCACATGTTGGGGATGGATACGCACGATATGGAAGACCTGGGCGAGCCCTATGTAGGTTATACCGATACCTTGAAGAAGGAAACCGTATTCGGCCTTAAATCATTGCGTTTGGGCCGCGGGCTGGAGGCCGGGTTCGTGCTGACCGTTGAGCCGGGCATTTATATTATTCCCGAGTTGATCGACCGGTGGGCGGCAGAGAAAAAGTGTGCTGATTTTATCAATTACGATGTGTTAAACACCTATCGTGATTTTGGCGGTATCCGCATAGAAGATAATTTTTTGATTACCGAAAGGGGGAGCCATCTTTTGGGCAAATACCTGCCGAAATCGTTAATGGAGATTGAGGGGTTAAAAGAATAAAATCTTAACGCTCAAAAAGCTTTCCAATAATCAGACCCTTTTTCCTATATTCGGCTTCAATCAAATCAAATGGCCTGGGCCTGGGGAATATCTCCAAAGAAAATCGAAACAATACCGCTCGGAGATTATAACTCCGACTATTACCTCACGCTAACCTATCATGCAATGGTTAGCAGAGGCTGGCATGTGGGGTATTTCGATCATGACGGTATCATCGCTTATACCAATATTTCTTGGCCGTCCTATTCCGAGGAGGTTTCAGCGCGGGTAAAGGACAATTCCGTTATCATCAAAAGCGAATGCGTGGGTTACCAGGGCATCTTTACTGATTACGGTAAAAATCAACAAAACCTCGACCGGCTCCTGGATGAAATCATTTATATTGAATTTCACCTGAAGGATAACCTGGAACAGAGCACACAGGAACTGATCGATTTCATACCAGAAAAACAATTTCTGAACCTGGAAGCTCCGCCGATGGCTGGAAAGGAGCAGCTTCGCGGTTTCTTTTCCCCAATTATTCCACAAAAAAAGTATTTTGTTACGCCCATCCTGGTCATCATAAATATCCTGGTTTATATCACAACGTTTATCGCTTTCAATATCCTTCTTGCCTATTCATCCGGGCATCAATTCAACCTCAGTCCCGGAGAGACAATTTATGATAAGATTTACCTGCTTTTTGGTTACAATCATCGCACCGAGGTACTCAACGGGCAGGTTTGGAGACTGGTAACCAGTATATTTCAACATTTTTCCCTTGCGCATTTGTTTTTCAACATGGTCGCTTTAGTTTATATCGGCTCGTTGATTGAATGCAAACTGGGCAGATGGAAGTACCTGCTGATGTTCCTGTTTACGGGGGTCATTTCAGGCATGGTTTCAGTAACCTTTCACGATAACCAAATAAGCGCGGGCGCATCCGGAGCTATATTTGGGTTATTCGGCATATTGCTGGCACTATTAAGCACCGATTTCTATGAACGGAGCGCACGCAATGCCTTACTGATCAGCACGGCAATAGTTGTGGGTTTGAATATTGCCCCTATTGGCGAAGGTATTGACCACGCAGCTCATTTCGGCGGCATTATTTCAGGCTATATTTTTGGCTGGATCGCTTGGTTTGGGTTTAATCACAAAAATCAGTTTGTAAAAAAATGGGGCGTCGCCCTGGCCGGTTCCGCAATTGTTATTGCTTTTGTATCCTGTAGCGTGGTATTTTTGCCGCGGTATCAGCTAAAGGAATATGACAGCCTGCTCGAAAAAACCGAGGGCATGACAAAAGACCTTGATCATTATTTTTATTCCCGCAGTGAAAATGGAGGCTACCTGACCTTGAGCCGGATAGATAAATTAGACAGCATTAAGCAAAAAGCGCTCCCAGAAGTAGAAACTTTGAGAAAATTAGTACCTGAGTTTAACAAGCTGAACTTGCCGGCAAAAAAGGAAAAAGAAGCGAAGGCTGAGGGCAAACTGGTAGATATGATCTGCCAGGTATATTTACTGCTTTACCTCGAGATAAAGGATCAAAATATCGAAAAATACCGGCCGAAAGTAGATAGCCTTAATGTGCTTGTAAATGATGTACGCATGAATTGGGAATCGGGTAAGTAAGCTGGGTTTAAGTCCCCAATTTTTGCCTGATAAAACGGATCGTCCGTTGGAAGATACTGCCCTTACGCCTTTTCAGGAAATTTTTGATCGCCTGGTAGGCCAATTGGTTTTCTTTTATTTCCGTTGGAAACTGGGTTACCGGTTGTTGTG
This sequence comes from Bacteroidota bacterium, assembly GCA_013285685.1. GTDB lineage: Bacteria > Bacteroidota > Bacteroidia > Sphingobacteriales > Sphingobacteriaceae > Mucilaginibacter. The sequence continues at coordinate 766 of JABDHD010000055.1, read as the reverse complement.
CTGTTTGCACGGCGTACATGTTTTCTTTGTTGGAATGTACCCCGCTCCCATCGTTGCCGATATTGTGCACCAGCGATACCGTCGGGTTGAGCGTTAACCCGCCTTTTAAAAATATGGAAGCGTACCAGCGTATGGCCCAGGAATCGTTTTTGCCCGCTTTAAAACCTTCCAGCTGTTTCCAAAAGTTCATGGTGCCCTCAATAGAAAACTGGCTGATCTTTTTTTGGTCGAATTGTTTGAACAGTACGTCCACATCAGGTTCAAAATCTTTCCAGGCCCTGGCCCAGGTAGCCCAGCCCCAGCTGGTAGCTGCACGGAAAAAGAAGGTCTGCGGCAGTCCTTTTTTATCAATATTGTACAGGTAGGCGCCGATATGCATCACCTTGTCCTCGTTTTTATAGCGGGTCAGCGCTTCGTTAAAATACTGAAGCGTGTAGGGCGAGGACAACAAATCATCTTCAAAAACAATGATCTTATCATATTCATTAACCAGTTGAGTTACACCGCTGATAATCGACTCGGCAAGCCCCAGGTTATTTTTTCGTTCGGTTACTTTGACTGATTTGAAGCCTGTAATCTCTTTTATCAACTGCCGAACCTCGTCTACCTTCGCCTTATCCTCATCCGTTTTGGGTGCATCCGAAAAAATAAACAGGCGCGATTCATCCGCCAGCAAATTTTTTTGCAAATAGCTGATCGTCCGGCGCGTATGCTCGGGGCGGTTGTATACAAATAAAGCTATCGGTGCAAGGTTTTGCATGATTTA
>JABDHD010000054.1 GCA_013285685.1 Bacteroidota bacterium | reverse complement strand
TAGTTGCTTTAACTTATATCGCCGCGCAGCGTGTATTCCCGGATTACAACGATATGGCCGATAACAAAGCTTACCTCGAAAGCATCGCACGGAGCTTTGGCTACTATTACGGCACCAAAAAACACGTGCGTATCAATACCGTATCGCAGTCCCCTACCCGCACTACGGCCGGCTCGGGTGTAAAAGGTTTTGAAGGGTTTATAAGCTACGCCGAAAAAATGAGCCCCCTGGGCAATGCTTCGGCCGATCAGTGCGCCGACTATTGCATTTCTTTATTCTCCGACCTAACCAGGATGGTTACCATGCAGAATTTGTTCCACGATGGTGGGTTCTCGTTTACCGGTGTTACGCAGGCCGTGATAGAGCAGATGGAGAAGTAAATCGAATTGTTTAATTTAAAAACATCTGCGTTAAACTTTCGCATGGCTCGTCGGTCAAACCACCTGACCTTTTAACTTTATGAAACGTCTTTGGTTATTTGCACTGATTTTTGCGCCGGGGATTTCCTTTTCACAGGTAAAAATTAACGGGCTGGTACTGGATATGAGTACAACCAAACCAATCGCGTCAGCAAGCGTATTTTTAAGCAATACCACAACAGGCGCGGAAACAGCCGGGGACGGTACTTTCACCTTAGTTGTGAAACCCGGCAAGTATGACCTGATCGTGACGGTTGTGGGATATGAAATTTACCAGCAGCCCATACTCGTAAGCGAAAAAGATATCCATTTGCCCGTCATCAATATGGTTAGCACGACCACATTGCTTAAAAGTGTAACCATAAAACCTGACAATGCCTGGTACAGGCTGTACCAGGATTTCAAAGCCGAGTTTTTGGGAACCTCCCCCTATGCAAGGACATGTAAGATATTGAACCCCGATAGTCTTGATCTGAATTATGACCCTTCGACCCGACAGTTGATGGCTAAGTCAAGAGGCTTTCTCATCATTGCGAACAAGGCCCTGGGCTATCGTATCAAATACCAGCTGATAAGATTCGTAAAAGATTATAAAGATCAGGCGATGGTTTACAAAGGTTACGCCCTTTTTGAAGAAATGAAGGGAAGTCCGGAGGAAGAATTTACCTGGAAAAAAAACCGGCTGGATTGCTATAATGGCTCAGCCATGCATTTTTTACGTTCTGTAATAACCGATAAGGTAGCGATCGAAGGTTTCGAAGTGCATAAGATTTACCAAACCTTAAACCCTAAACCTTTATTTCCGCCATCAAACGATGGCCTGGTTAGGGTAGATGCAGTTCAAAAATATCGCAATCGATATGTTGATACGGTGTTAGATCGCCTGTATTATTTTGATGAAACGCAAAAAAAGGGGATTTATGTGCTTGACTGTCCTTACAGCTTATGCATCGCTTATAAAAAAAGATTGGACTACCAACAAGACACGAGGAGGATCTACACACAATTCAACCTTCCTAACTATGAAACTACCATTGCGACATTTACACAGGAGCCCGACAGCGCCGGGATACCGAAAGACACGATCATGGTTGCCTACCCGCGCCTCTGGGCTTTCAAACGTGTACTTAAAAAACCCTATGCTTTTTTTGATGACAATGGCGTACTAACTGATCCGCTAAGTTTAAGCTACGATGGTTATTGGGCGTTCATGCGGGAAGCGGAAGCTTTGCCGTTTGATTACGACCCGCCGGTTATTAATACTGAATGATGCAGACCGAACGATTGCACAGGCGGAAATTACCCCAGGCGACAACTTGATTAAACTAACTATTTAGTTTAACTTTAACCATGCTAAAGCTTGCCGTTATTTTGTTGTTTTTACTTCCGCTGGTTTGCTTCGGCCAATATACCATATCAGGCAGGGTATTAAATAAAGCTGATAAAACCCCGGTAGCCTCGGCCAGCGTTTTTCTGAATAACACCCAGGCCGGTGCGCGGACGGCTGATAACGGCTCATTTTCGCTTTTGGGCGTAAAACCGGGTCAATATGACCTCGTAATTTCCAGTGTCGGTTTTGAAACATATCATACAACCGTAATGGTCACCGGCGATGTACGTTTACCCGATATCTGGATCGCCCAAAAAGCAATCACCTTGCGCGAAGTTAAGATTATGCCGGATGCGGAGAAAGCGCGGCTTTATGCGCTGTTTAAGCGTTTGTTTTTAGGCTCGTCACCTTTTACCGATCAGTGCAAAATACTTAACCCTGATGTGATTGACATCGATTACGATAAATCCACCCGGGTGCTAACGGCATCTTCATCCGATTTTATCGAAATTGAAAACATGGCGCTGGGGTATAAAATAAAATACCTGCTAACCAGCTTTTCAAACGACGAAAAAGAAAGAATGCTTTATTTTGAAGGCTCGGCATTGTTTGAAGAACTGATAGGTACAAAACACCGGGAGCGTGACTGGAAGAAGAACCGCCTCGGCGCCTATAAGGGTTCGAGCATGCATTTCTTACGTTCGTTGCTGAGCAACGATATTTATGAACAGGGTTTTAAGGTATTGCGGCTGGTAAGGAAGATAAACCCCGACTATTATCTCGGCGGAAAAAAGTATACCGAAACCTTATATACCGCACCCTTACTGGTAAGTGACATGGTGAAGAGAACCGACACCCGAGCACTTTTTGCGTTGAGCTTCCCGGATTGCCTGTACGTAATGTACAGCAAGGAAATGAACGCCACCCCGGTTGACCAAATGATAAAAAACGGGCAAACCGTTCCGGATTATCTGAACGATTACAGCACCACCACGGTTATTTTTGAAAAAACTGATGCTATTTTTGATACGAATGGCATCTTTATCGATCCGTCGAGTGTTACTTTCGAAGGTCAGTGGGGAAACAGCCGGATAGCTGAGATGCTGCCGGCAGACTATGAGCCTTAATGTAATCCGGAAGTCCGAAAAGTCCAAAAGATAAAAAGATAGTGTGAAAAAATTCGGGAGGTTCGAAAAACCAACCTATTAGATTCACGAGTTTTTCAAGGGCAAAGTCCTAAACGAGACCTTTGAAACTAAACAAATCCGAGCTAAAATTAGGAATTTTGGTACAATTTCAATTATCCCAAAACCAAAGCTTCGGTCATTGCATTTCTTAAAGATTCGGTAGAACCAAGATGATAAAAATGAGAAACCGTTTTAATTTCCCTCGACTGCCAATCATTGGTTATGTGATCATTTCTTCGGTACTTATTTTCCAGCCACATGGATAGCGCATATTGGCAAGGCAGGTTGTAAGAAATATTAGCCAGCAGTTGAGCGTCATTGTCAGACCATGTATTAAAATAATCCGTATGCCTGCCGATGTAAGGAGGATCGAGATAAATAAAATCTTCCTTCTGAACTTCGCTCACTGTAATTGCCCAATCCTGTGTTTTAAAAACCCAATTCTTGTTTTTTATAGTTTGCTGAACTTTATGAATTTGGTTGACAATTTTTGTGATATACGACTTTGAAAATCGATAAGGCTTATGGCCAAATGGCACATTAAATCCACCCTTAGAATTAAACCGCATTAATCCATTGAAGCATGACCTGTTTAAAAAAATGAAGTCGATCGTATTTGCGCTGTCGTTAAACCGCTTTCTTATTTCATAGTAATAGTCGATCCCGTGAACCGCAAGTTTTGCGCCCATAAGCTCCAATTGCTCTTTAACAATAAAGGCGTTTATGCTGCCGTCCTGTAAAGCCTGGTATAGTTTTATGATGTGCTTATTGGTATCGCATAATAAGGCATTGTCAGGGTTCATATTAAAAGCAACAACTCCCGAGCCTAAGAAAGGCTCTATCCAAACACCTTTACCTTCCCAAAAAATATTTTGAGCGATAAATGGAATTAATTTAGTTTTAATTCCCTGGCACTTTACAGGTGGCACTAAAACTTTTTGAATGGTTTTTGGGAAATGCATCTACAATAATACTAAAAAAATTAGTTATCTAACAAAGGTTCTCCAATAATTTTCAAAATCTTTTTTGTTTTGAAAAGGCCCCTTGCCGTCAATAAAATCGTCAACTGTTTTGCTTTTAATGGAGCCAATATTTGTCGTATTTCCGCTACCGGGTGTTTTACCTGAAATTTTATGCTTTTCTTGCACAAAGTATTCAATATTTGAATAGGGTGCTTGTAGTCGTGAGGCTTCGATAATATTTGTGATTTCAACATTCTTGCATCCCGGATTTCTGTCATAAACAAATCCTATAACCCAATGTTCTTTATAATCGCTGTAGGGAAATAAAATCCCCTTGGTTCCTTTTGGATCCTGCAAATACGATCGATAAGAGCCCAAGGTAAACGAAAACGGCTTTACATCACCTCCAACATTTTTTTGTCTATAGGTCGACTTCATGTCAACCGCAATTTTTTCATGCGAATTTATTTCATCATATAACGTAAATTCTGGATATTGATTCTGAACTCCTTTTTGCAATATCAAATTATTGTCGTCGGCTATCTTTTGAATTATTGGTTCGGTTAATATTTCAAAAATTCCAGAAAGGATTTTTGAATCGTAAGATAGCGTGTAAACTTTGGAACTTTTAGTTATTATGCCTACAAGGTCCCATTCCGGACCATTTGGATAAAGTTCGGCGATTGCTTTATAAAAAGCATCTTTAAAAGAAATCATCCATTAAAATTTAACGAAGATAATCATTTCAACTCATCCACCAGCCTAAACATATTCTCCCCGCCAACCTTCAGACCCATTAAAATTACACCGTAATATTTGCACAGGCATAGAAATCGAAGTTTTTGAGAGTTCGTAACCTACTCTACTTTATAACGGTAAACAAACCGCCCCAGTTTACCGTTGGCATCTATACCCTCAATAACCATCCGGTAAGTGCCTTTCTCATCGCTGTTAAAATATTCAAATGAGGCTTTCCCATCCTGGCTTGTCACGATGTTGGGCTTCCAGAAGATTGTGCTGCGCAGATCGGGTATTTGAGCGTTTATTTTCGGATCGTCGTATTTCGGTGAATAAAACTCTTTTTCCTTTGCATAGCCTTTGGGCATATAACTAATTATACCGGGCGCATAGTGCCGGTAGTTCAGGTCGGGGCTGCCGGTTTTTGACGTAATGATCAAAACACCTGAACCACCATGTCCCCCATAAATAGAAGTGTATTGAATGTTACGCAAAACTTCAACGCTGCCAACATCGGCCGGGTTTAAGTTGGTTAATACCGATCCGTCAACAAACAGCCCGTCCAGCACAATCTGCATCGGGCGGCGGCTGCTCATCATAAAAGGGGTATCGTTCCGGAATGTCACGCCGCTTATTCTCCCTTGCAGGCAATCGGCGAGATTTGCGCATCCCGAAAGGATATCGTCATTCACCCCAATAACCTGGTCGGCGTTACCCGGTCCGTTTAAATTCGAAGAATTTTTTAAAGGTTCATTTTTTTTGTCCTTTACCACTACTTCCTTCAGCATGATAGAACGGCTGGTCACGCCGTATTTCACTTCATTATCATATTGTGCCTTACTGCTTTGCAAAAAGGGCGACAGGCCTGTGTCGTAATTCACCAGGAAATCGGGGAAATTCTTGTTTTCGTCCGCCGCCTCGGGTTTTACCTCATCAATATCCACCTCTACATTTTTATGATCCTTAGCCGTCCGGGCCTGCACCACAAACCTGACGCTATCTTTAAATACCAGGTTTTTAAAAGTGAAATTACCTTTGCTGTCCGAAACGGTATCGATCATGAAAACTCCGCCGCTGGTCGAAAACAAGGTTACCTTGCCGTTAGCCACCGGTTTGCCCAGCAAATTTTTTAGGTGGCCGGATATCTCCAGGGTTTTTTCAGGCTGGAATACCGGCGCCGGGTATGTACCTGCCAGCACGCGTTTCCACTCGAACCGGTGATAACCTTGTGTGAGCATCAGCACATCCAGGTCGGCCTGCGTTTTGTCGTTCTCGTTATTAAAGTAATAGCCGGGTTTTTCCAGGTAGCCCTTTATATCGGATGTCAATAACAAATTGCTTAAAATGGAATTCTCGCTATCCTCGTCAACCGGCACTTTGGCTTCATTAATAACCGCCGCTGAAAAGCTGCCTACAACCGGGGCGTCATCGCTGTTTTTAGCGCTCAGATCAACCTTTACTTTTTGCCTTGGCGAATAAACCTGTTGCGTGGTAGTGGCTTCCAGTTTTAATTGATCGTGGTTTTGGATAAATACAAGGCGCTCGTTTAAAGGCTCACCGGATGACGAAAACAACGTAAATTGAACCACACCCGTCGGAAACTTTTCCTTAGGTATCTCAGCTGTAAACGATTTGCTTCCCGGCTCGCTTTTGCCGGCAAAATAAATGGTCCCTCCGGATTGAGCGATCAATGTAATTACCTCATTGGGTGATGGAGAGGCGCTAACAAGCGGGCCCGGTAATATTTTTACGTGCACAAATTTTGAGTCGGCATTATCGATAAATAACGAATAGCCGGCGTTTGTAACTTTAGGCAAATCGATCATTCCTTCTGATCCATCTGGATATGTTATCCTCGCCTTATAGCTTTTCCCGCTTCCTGGCTTCAGGCTAAATACGCCCATGCCCAAATGACTGCTGGTGAATGCGGCTACCCGGGCGCCCGACTCATCCGTCACCACGCCTTTAATCTCTGCACCCAAGCCATCGGCGCCAACCGCTTTAAAAGCAACTTTTGTGTCATTCCCGCTTACCAGGCTTCCGCCCTCGGGGAAAAACTGCACATCAGTATTGGCCGAAGCAGCTTTTATCAGTATTGATTTTTCCACTGCTTTTTTTCCGGCCGGTTTTATTTCGGTAATTATTCGCCCTGATCGCGACGCCGTTGAAGGGTTTATAAAAGAGACAGCCAGGTTACCTTTATTGTCGGTGATGCCTTTCCCGGCTAAAATGTTTTTATCGCCAAGCTTTACCAGGTAGCTGACCGGGCTTGCTACGCAAGGTGCGCCGCTGAGGGTGGTATAGTTTATTAACGCGGTTACACTCGTCCGGTCAGTTTGCCGCGAATAAGTATAAGTTGTGCGGATGAATACGTCATTCGAAATGGCATTGGTGATAATGATCGTCTTATCAAAAAAATAATCCCGCCCCGCGTTGCGCATCCAGTTGGTATAAGCCCTTACGCGGTAATTACCATCTTTAATGGTGCCGGGTAAAGACAGGTTACCCCAGCTCACGCCGCTGATAATGGGCAGCTTGATGTGCTGTTTGACAGAGTCCCGGTCATCTATCAGTTCAACGTTCAGCACACCGCTCAATGCTGATAGCCTATGATCACTGCCGATAGTAACATATGCCTTAAACCAAATATCATCATTAGTCGCATAATAAGGTTTGTCCAGCTGCAGGTATACTTTTTCCTGTGGGTTGGCAGATGACCAAAGTTTAAATTGACTGATGATCTTTGCTATAGGATCGTCCTTGGCAATACCGGATCCTAATAAAACCAAAATTATCCCGGGTATAAAAAGGCGGGCAAAATGCCGCATGAGTCTCATATAAGTAAATAAACCCTAAGTTAAATGAAAAACCAAGGGCAATAAGTAACAACCGTGTTAAGATGCCGGTTTTGAAAATTTTTTGTTGAAAGAATATCATATTACGCGCAGGTTAGCCGGCTGCACGGCTCAGACGCAATTTTAGCAGCGGCTGTGGCAACTTTAACTACCTTGCAATTGCTTTACCCCTATTATTTAATATTTTTATACCATCTAACTATCATAATTACCATGAACATAAAAAACCTGCGTATAAAATTTTACGGGCAATATTTGTGCTGGGAACTGCTGCTGCTTACTTGCCCGTCCATTTTAGCACAAGCACAGGGGACCATTACTTTTTGTAAACATACCTGGAAGGTACGTGACTCAAAATATATAAAACGCGGCCCCGGGAATAATTACTGGAGCGGCGACAACCAAAACGTTTGGATTGACAAGAGTGGCTTTTTGCATTTAAAACTAACCAGGGATACCCGCAACCCGGATAAGTGGTATTGCGCCCAAATTGAGAGCGCCGACGCAATGGGGTACGGTACCTACCAGTTTGAAATAGAAGGCCCAATTGATAAACTGAATGAAAATATCATTTTCGGGATGTTTAGTTACCCGGTTGACGATAAAAAGGAACTGGATGGCTATGATGAGACCGACATAGAATATTCCAGGTGGGGTAAAAAACACAATCCCTATAATTTTGACTACACCGCCTATGGCGACGAACATGCCGATACCTGCCTGATCAGCAAAAGCCACCGGACAACTTTGCGAAGCATTTATACTACCCAACGATACCTTCGTCACCCCGAAAAAGTAGTTTTTGAAAGTTTACCGGGTTTCCACGACGACGATGCCGATCCGTTTCAGTATGACCGGATACCGGCAAGCAAAAAATTTAAACCTACCGCGCGCAAGATGCCGGTATTGATAAATTTGTGGTTATACAAACCGCATGGCAGCGCCAGCAAACCGATTCCGCCGTCAGACGGGAAAACAGTTGAGATTATTATACACAGCTTTAAATTTATTCCGGAGTAGCGGTGATGGGTGAAACCGGCGCAGTAGCAATTGTACCGGGATTTTTCTGCCGATTGTCGGAAGGGTTATTTTTTATAAAACGCAAAAGCGATGGATTTAAAGGTCCATCGCTTTTGTTTATTCGGTTTTTAACCGTTCGAATCCACCAAAATTATCTTCACTTTTATTGCCATGGTTGGTTGAATAGCTGTTGTGCCATCTGCCGATTGCGCATAAAGGCTTACATTGCCGGCGTTATAGGTATAACTGAACGAAAGGTTGTCGTAAACCTCGGGCAACTGCTCATAGGTGCTGCCTCCGTCATATGAAATCGCAACGATTATACCGCCGATCTGGGCAAAATTCGGGTCAAGCGCCCGGATGTCAATGGGCGCTGTGTATGACTTATTGCCGGTGTTATCGGTATACAGCGTCCAGTCGGTTGTAGCCACATTTGCATAAAAAGTTTGGTTGGTAGTGCCCGGGGTAACGTACTGTTTGGTGCAGGAAGATAAAGCAAACAACACTGCACAACTAATGATAGTTAAGATTTTTTTCATAAGAGTTAATTTACTGTTTATATAAACTAACGCTTTGGGAAAAGGTTTAATGTGCTTTTATTATTTTTTAAATAAAAAGAGCGGCGCCTGCGAAGTTTATGCATTGTGCCGCTTTCCTTTTGGCTGATTTTTTTAACCAAAAAACTAAGTATTTTTGTTTTAACGTACTCCTCAAAAGAAAAATTACTTTGCAACTAAAAGGTTACAAGAAGTTATCCATTTGTTAACATTGATTTAACTAAATTTCAATGTTATTCTACCAGTTTTGCAAGGTTCTTTTTTTTGTTTGTCACTAAAATCACCTATAGCATATGAAGCTTTTTACAAATTCTTTTTTTAAACCAGGAACTCCCGGACTAAGCAATGAAATGCAGGCGCATTATTCATCTCGCCGTGCGCTATCAGTTAAGGGGGCGAAGGGGATGCGCATTAACCTGCTCATCGTCCTGCTGCTGGCTTTGTGCCTTCAGGCCAGCGCCGCAGCTAATTTTGTGACCGGCAAGGTTGTTGATGCCGATACCAAAGACCCGCTGGTGAGCGCCACCGTCACCGTTAAGGGAACCAGCAAAAATGCAACCACCGGCCTTGATGGTACTTTCAAAATTGATGTATCCGGCTTTGATAACCCGGTGCTTGTTGTAACCTTTGTGGGTTATGTGGTCAAAGAAGTGCCGGTAGCAGGTATGAGCAATGTAGGCGTTATCGCCTTGAAATTCAGCGCAACCGGGATAAGCGAAGTAGTAGTAAACGGAGATATTGCGATAGACCGCAAAACCCCAATTGCCGTTACGAGTATCGGGCCGCAGTTTATTGAGGAACACCTGGGCGCAAATGACATACCTGAGCTTTTAAAAAGCGTGCCGGGTGTGATGTTTACCGCACAGGACGGAGGCTATGGCGACTCGCGCATAAGTATCCGCGGCTTCTCAAGCCGGTCCGGAAATGGCAATGTGGCCTTTACGATCAATGGTATCCCTGTTAACGACCCCGAAACAGGCACACTTTACTGGTCGGATTTCTCGGGTATCACCGACGTAGCCAGCTCCATACAGGTGCAGCGCGGCTTGGGTGCATCCAAAATCATTATCCCTTCATTTGGCGGCACTGTGAATATAACCACCCGCAGTACTGACATGCAGGAAGGCGGCTATGTATTGGAAACATTAGGCAGCGATGGTTATAATAAAACCGGCGTACTGGTATCAACCGGCCTTAACGCTAATGGCTGGGCCGCCACTTTCCAGGGCAGCAGGACACAAGGCGATGGTTTTGCGGATGGTTTGGCCTTTTTGGGTTACAACTATTTCTTTAACCTTTCAAAAATTATCAGCCCAAGTCAAAATATATCATTTAATATAATAGGCGCCAGCCAAACACACGGGCAACGCCCCGAAGAGCCTATAGTTGATTATCAGACCGCTCCCCAGGGCATCAACTGGAACGCCTACCTTGGCGTGGAAAATGGCAAGCAAGTTAACCTGTATAACAACTTTTACAGCGAACCGATGCTTTCTATCAACCACGAATGGATTATTAACAATGAGTCGAGCCTCTCGACCGTTGTATACGCCTTGTTCGGCGATGGCGGCGGCGGCAATATTTATAGCGGCGGTTTCAGCGCAAACGAACTGGATCTGCCAAGAATAGGCAACCTGTACACACCGATAAATTTTGACGCGATAGAAGCCACCAATGCAGCCAATTCAGACGGTTCGGCATTAACTTACGGTGTTGCCGCGCATGACCAAACGTACTGGTACGGCTTAAGGAGCACCTATAAAACGGTGATCGGCAAATATATCGACATTTCAGCCGGTATCGACCTGCGCTATTATTATGGCAACCACTACGAAGAAGTAACCGACCTTTTGGGCGCCGATTATGTATCATACAACTATAGCGGCAACCCTGCACTGGGAACCGCACAGGGCGATATTAACGCGCCGATTTATAACGTAGGCGTAGGCGGCAAGATTTATTACTACAACAGGGACTACGTTGAATCGGGCGGCGCGTTTGCACAAGCTGAATATTCGAAAAAGGATTTTACTGCTTTTGTGACCTTATCGGGTTCGGAAAATGGCGACAAAAGGACCGATTACTTCAATTACCTGAACGGCGACCCGCATCAGACCTCGCCTTACGTTAATTTTGGCACGTACCAGGCAAAAGCGGGTGCAAACTACAACATCAACAGCCAGATGAATGTGTTTGCCAATATAGGCTACCTGACTAAACCGCCATATTTTGGAAACGTTTTTGAAGATTTCACCAACCAGGTGAACAAAAGCGCGGTTGACGAAAAGCTTTTCAGTTACGAATTAGGATACGAATTTAAGGCCCATGGGTTTAGCACTACCGTAAACCTGTACCGCACGCAATATATGGACCGCGCTTTTGCAAGCGCCTATTCCGATCCGTCAACCCAGGCAATATATACCGCAAATGTTTCCGGAGTAGGCGAAATGCACCAGGGTGTTGAGCTGGAATTAAAATACCGGCCAATAAAAGAAGTGTTGATTGGCGGCAGCCTTTCGTTGGGCGATTTTTATTATACCAGCAATGCCGGTCCGGTAACCGTGTTCAATTCGGCGCAACAAAAAGTAGGGACCGTTGACGAAGTTTACCTGAAGAATGAAAAAGTTGGCGATATAGCCCAAACTACCGCTGCCGGCTTTGCCGATTTTACCATTGTGCCGCAATTAAAGGTCGGCGTTATTTATAACTTCTACGGCAACTACTCCTCATATGTGCCTTTCCAAAACTACACTACAGCAAATTTGCACCCGTACATGGTTCCAAACTTTTCAACCTGGGATTTGAACGGCGTATTCAAATTTAAGATGGCAGGGTTTAACTCGGAGTTGATCGCGACGGTAAATAACTTGTTAAACACCAAATACATCGCAGATTCGGAGGACTACAATGGCAAAGGCCTTGCATCCGGCGTGGATGTGTATTATGGCCTGGGCAGGATTTTTACCACGGGTTTAAAAGTTAAATTTTAAAAGACAAAAAATTCATTACAATGAAAAAGATATATTATTTATTAGCGCTGGCGGTAATGACTTTTACGGCCTGTCAAAAACAACCGAACCTGCTTCCATCAACTTACGTCAAGTCGATGAACCTGACATTGGCGGCACCCGACTACCAGTTGTTGCCCTCAACGGTTTATGCAAATAGTGCACAGGGTTTTTACTCCTATGCCGATGCAAACGCTCTTATCCCGACAATATTGGCTAAACGCGACCCACAGTTGGGAGATGGCTCAAAAGCAAGCGTTACTTTTAACCTGCTTACGCCGAATATAAAGCTTGCCGATAGTGTTTATAAGGATGTCACCTATACCGTTACCAGCGCTGACTATTTCGCTGTTACCGGTAATCATTACGGTGACTTTAGTGCAGCCAATGTTTTCAGCTTTTTGGCCTACAAGTATCCAACACCTCAGCCTAATCAACTGGTTGTTCTTACCTATGTGCTGTACACAGGAACAGACAACACTGTCACCAACTCATTTTTGTACACCAACGGCAGCTGGTTAAAAATTTACCAGGTATCGGCTGCACAATACACATTCGCGGGCGAGGGCAAATACGACCAGTTCGAGGCTTCAGACCTGCCCCACTTATTGAACTACTTTAACTATTTTTTAAAGAACGATCCGACAATTGCCGATACCGTTAAAGCGAATGACGTAGAATACATCAGCTACAGCTGGTACAATTCGGGCGACTTCCAACGGGTGCAGGCCTTAACCTACGATGGCAATAACTGGGTGATAAACTCAACCCAGGCAACCCTGCCGTTTTTAAAGAGCGCCGGGGCCTGGAGCCCGAACGGGGCCATTTATCACACGCTGAACAGCGCCGATATTACGCTTATAGCCGGATCAAGCGTTGCCCCGTCTGCGTTGTTGACAAACCTTGGAAAGTATGGTGACTTTGAGAGCGGTACGAGCGGGTGGACGACCGCTGAACTTAACGCCGCATTTACATTAGTTTTACAAGCGGATTACCCGAGCCCAAAAACAAACACAAACTATGTAATAACCTACCTGCTTTATACTGGTGGTTCGGACGTGCCTACGCCGGCGACCTTCCAGTATAGCGGAACTGCCTGGGTAGCGCAATAGTCAGGAAGTCGGGAAGTCCGAAGTCCGGAAAGTCCGAAAGTTAAAAGCCCCGGTTCAACCAACGAACCGGGGCTTTTACATATCTTCTTCTTTCGGACTTTTCGGACTTCCGACTTTCCTATCTTTCGGACTTTCCTGACTTTCGGACTTTCGGACTAACTCAAAACACATTCTTCCACATCATGCTCTCCACCGGGCGGGTTGAGGGGACGTTGTATTTGGCGCCGTCCTTGGTATTATAAAAAGTTTCAATCTCGCCTTCTACCACAAAATAGATGAGCTGGCCGATAGGCATGCCTGCGTATACTCTGACAGGCTGCGTGCATGACATTTCAAGCGTCCAGGTATTGCAAAAGCCAACATCTCCTTTGCCGGCTGACCCGTGGATATTAATACCCAGGCGGCTGGTGCTTGATTTTCCTTCGAGGAATGGCACGTGCAGGTGTGTTTCTGTATATTCCAGCGTTACGCCAAGGTACAGCGTATTAGGCTGAAGTACAAAGCCTTCCTTGGGTATTTCAAAAGCAATAACTTCATTGTGGAGTTTAGCGTCGAGCACCCGGTCGCGGTAGGTGGCCAGGTGTTTGCCAAGGTGTACATCATAAGAGTTGGTGCCCAAACATTCGCGCCGGAACGGCTCTATGATAATGTTGCCACTATCCATTTCTTCTAAAATGCGCTTATCGGAAAGAATCATTGCCCCTGCTTTTGAGTGGGTAAAATTAGGAGTAATTGACGCACCGATGACACTATTTTTTTCACAAAAGTTTTAGGGATTTGTGGAAAGAAAAATTGTCTGAACCTTGATTTATAGGATTAAAGGATTGGCACGATAAAAAATCACGGCCGTCTTAAAATCTTACAAGTCAAGGTTCAGACATCTTAAATATTTTTCGCCGTCACTTCCCCGGTCACCTTATGTTTCAGGATCAGTTTATGCTCGCCGTTTGGCAATATCTCCGTTTTGATCAAATAATGGTCGTCATCATACGAATTGAAGTTTGAGCCATAATCATCCGTCTGGTCACCGCGCCATACATCCAGCTGAACCGGCTCCCATTTCCTTGATTTTGCCGAGACGTAGCAGGCATCCAGTATAGCGTTTACAATGTAGCCATCATAAAACGTCTCCATGGGCTGGCTGTCGCTTTCAATGGCGTTGAACATATCGGTAAACATGTTAGTGTAACCCAACTCGTGCACCTCATCCCCTACCGGGAACAACCAGCCGCTGCTGCTTTCAGCCTTTTCGGCCACGTACCCGCCCTTGCCTGTGCTGAACATCTCGAAACCGGTGCGCAAAAAGTTATTGAGCCAGATAGTGCCTTCGGTGCCCATCACTTCGTCGCGCAGGTCCATCCCACCGCGGAAACACCAGCTCACCTCAAACTGGCCTATGGCGCCATTAGCATATTTTACCAGCCCGATGCCGCTGTCTTCGGCCTTTATAGGATGCACCTGGGTTGCCGCCCAGCACATTACCTCAACCGGGCGAATTTCCTTACCAATATAATTACGCGCTATCTCCACGCAATGACAGCCAAGATCCACCATTGCCCCGCCGCCGGATTGTTCGTGATCCCAAAACCAGTCGCTATGCGGGCCTGGGTGTGCCTCGCGCGATTTTGCCCACAATACCTTGCCGATATTGCCATCCTTAACCGCCTTAATGGCCTTTAAGTTTTTGGGCGTATAGCACAAATCTTCCAGGTAACCACCCAATATGCCAGCTTTTTCTACCATATCCAGCATACGTTTGGCCTCGGCAGCGTTGCGGCCCAGGGGCTTAGTGCAAAGCACGTGTTTTTTAAATTTGGCACAGCAGGCCACTGCGGCTTCATGCAGGTTATTGGGCAACGAAATCACCACCACATCCACGTCCGCCCGGCTCACCACCTCGTCCATACTGTCAGAAAAGAAGCCGAGTTTATAATCGTCGGCAAACTTTTGGGCTTTTTCAATATTCCGCGAATAAACGCTGATGAGTTTATCCTTTGCCCGCTGGGCCTGCAGCGAGTCGGCATAAAAACGGGCGATGAAACCCGATCCTAACATGGCTATGTTCATATTTAGTTGTAATTAGTTGTAAAGGTTAGCATAAAATAAATGCCTTATATTTTGGCTAAAATAATAGTTAAAAATTAAATTAATTTTAACCACAAAGGACGCAAAGAAGGCGCAAAGAACACAAAGAAAAAAATTGACAAACTATTAAAGCTTTGTGACCTCTGTGTCTTCCCCTCTGCGTTCTTTGTGGTAAAAATTTTTAACAGTTAAGTTATATAGAAGAAATCTTTATTTAAGTTAATTTTTAAATCTTCAAATCGGCACATCCACAAATCCGCACATCATTTTTCCCATCCCGTATCCTTCAGCGCCGGGTCGTTTTCCTTTTTCAGAAAGTCCGCATCCGACAGTGAGGCTGCCTCCCAATCCATAATGGCGTTATCGGGTACTACATCTACCGGGACTTTCCAGGCGGTTGACGTTTCGTTATAAGCCAGGTTCGACTGCAAATTATAGCAAGAAATAATAGACCAGCGCGGACGGTCGGATAAGTTTGCTTCCGAGCGATGCAGTAAATTGCTGTGGAAGATCAGGGCATCGCCGACTTCCAGTTCTACATAAACCAGCTCCATCGTTTTAAGGGCATTATCCACCATCACCATGTCTGCGCCCACTTGCTCACCGGCAAACCCGTGATTTACGCGGCCCAGTTTATGCGAGCCTTTGATCACCTGCAAGCAACCGTTTTGCTTATTGGCGTCGGTTAGGGCTACCATCACGCTGACGAGCTTGTCAGGAAACATGAACTGGTTTTTGTACCAGTAGCCATAATCCTGGTGCCATTCCCAGGCGCCCCCAACTTTCGGTTCCTTTTGCATCAGCTTGGAGTGGAAATGACAAACCGGCGCGTCGCCATCTAATACCTGGGCCACCGAACTGATCATTCGCTCGCTCCGGGTTAAATAGCCAAAAACATCGTTGCCTGGGGTAAACCATAGCGATAGCCGCGTTTTTTTGCCGTTTTGATCGTTCAAATCCAGGGCGTTTTTACGCATGGCATCATCGTCCAACGCGGTTTGGTAAAGTTTATCCACTTCATCCGGCCGGCAAAAGCCTTGTACAACCAGGTATCCCTGCTTTTCGTAAAGGGCTAAATCGGCAGGGCTTAATCGTTCCCTATGCATAACGGTATTTTTTTTAATGATGTTAATCGTTCCATGCTGTTAAGTCAATGCAACTTCCGGGTTCCTCCCTTCGAGTATTCGAAATATGGTTTTTCCCTCTTTCCCGCGAAGAGAGGGGAGCTGCAATTATTTTTATAGTCTTTGCCTAACTTAACGGCATTGGTTTATAATTGACAAAAAGCGATACAATTTAGTTTTATTTGCTATAAGTTTGTCAACCTATTTGCAATTTTACATACATGGCGATAGCATACAGGCAGCAGGTAGATGATGATACCGAATTTGCGATCTGGAAAATAGAAGAAGAGCCCGAAGAGCTATACAAACAGCTGCAGCTGGACGAACAGGAAAAAGCTTACTATGAGCAGCTTAAGGCCGGTAAGCGTAACCTGCACTGGTTAGGTACGCGGGTACTGCTCCGCAAAATGCTCAAAACCGACGAGTATATCGACTGCAAGGTTGACAACCACGGCAAACCCTACCTGGTCAATCTCCCCTACCATATTTCATTAAGCCACTCTTTCGATTATGCAGCGGTGATGATAGGCAAAGCGCCTGTCGGGATAGATATTGAGCAGGTGAAAGAAAAGGTGGAACGCATTGCCCATAAGTTTATGCGGAATGAGGAACTTGAATTTATAAGCCACCAATATAAAATTCCGCAATTATACGTTTGCTGGTGCGCCAAGGAATCGGTTTACAAGTGCTTCGGGCAAAAAGAGGTGTCGTTCCTTGAAAACATATTGCTTGAGCCATTTAATTTTGAGGGACACGGCTTTGTTGAGGCGCATTTAGTTAAAGATGATGTAAATTTACACTTCGAAGTGAATTACATGCAATATCATGATTACATGGTAGGCTACGTGAAAGGCTAGGGTGATGAAAAATAAGCAGGTTAAGTTTATAGACTGGGGCCTTATCGACTATAAGGAGGCCTGGGATAAACAGGAAGAACTGTTCTCTGCAACGGTGAACCAAAAGATCAGGATAACCAATCGAAAAATTGTTGCCGAGGGAAACGAATATGAGGAAGACGAAATCACCCCTAACTACCTGGTATTTTGTGAGCATCCCCACGTGTATACCCTGGGCAAGAGCGGCAAGCCGGAGCACCTGCTTTTGGATGAACGCCGCCTGAAAGAAAAACACGCCACCTATTACCACATAAACCGCGGCGGCGATATCACCTACCATGGACCCGGACAAATCGTTTGCTACCCGATACTGGACCTTGATAATTTTTTTACCGACATACACCGCTACCTGCGTACACTTGAGGAAGCCGTTATATTAACCCTGGCCGATTATGGCCTGACTACCGGCCGATACCCGGGCTATACCGGTGTTTGGTTTGACGCCGATAATGAAAAAGCGCGCAAAATATGCGCTTTGGGCGTTAGGTGCAGCCGATGGGTAACCATGCATGGCCTGGCCTTTAATGTCAACACTGACCTTGATTATTTTAAAAACATCGTCCCTTGCGGTATTGATGACAAAGATGTAACCTCGATACAGCGCGAATTGGGCCGTCAGGTAAATATTAATGAACCTAAAGAAAACTTAAAGCGCAATATTTCCTTATTGTTTGATATGGAGTTGTTATGAGATTTTTAGCACGCGCTTTTATGCTCCTCACTTTTTACTTTGCAAAAAGAGACATGCTGCGGCCGCTGCATGTTATGTAAATAATCTAAGACAAATGCCCGTTTATTCATATGTTAGTATATTTGCTTGTAAAAATACCCCACGTCCTTTAAGACCTCAAGTTTTAATTGTCATTAAAACTTGAGACATGTCAAAATTCGAATTACACCCCTAAAATTCGATTTGAAATAGAAAAAAATAGAAAAACAAGTATCTATGATCAAACCATATCGACTGCCTAAATTTAAAGCTATGAAAACTGCAACCTGGTTATTTTTTTTGTTGGTATGTGCATTACTACTGTCTTTTAATAGCTGCAAAAAAAGTTTGCCTAGCCAGCCCCAGCCCACGCCAACCGTCTCACAAACGAACCCAATCACGGCCACTACAGTTTATGATTATCAATTTAATGACACCTCATTAACTAATCACGGCTGGACAAAAACTTTTGAAGATAATTTTGATGGCGACCTCTCGCAATGGAACGTATGGACCGGCGGCGGCTTTCCGGGTGAATTACAATGTTATGAAAGTGCAAATACGCAAATACTAAATGGCTCTCTGCAACTCACTGCGCAGCAACAAACCGTAACAGGGCCTAAAGGCATAAGCAACGATACCCTAACAACATTCAATTATACTTCAGGGGGAGTTCAATGTAAAACCGGTATTTCGGCAAATGCATCAACGCCGAAAGTCAGAATAGTCACCCGGGTAACGATTGCCGCCGGATATGGCATGGGAACCTACATATGGAGCAGCGGATATAATTGGCCAACAAACGGATCGATAGAATGGTCGACATCAAGCGGAGATGAAACTCATCAATTCCATACCAATTATTCTTATGGGACAGTAGTTAATCAGAACATGGCAACCAACGCTATTGAATTCAATCCTACAGATGCTGATTTGAGTGCCAGTTATCATGTTTATGAAATGGAGTGGACGCAAAATACGCTTACATCATATCTCGACGGAAAAATGGTTCAATCAAAAACAGGCGGCGACATCCCTGATCTTTTTGGCAAAACGGAATATGTAACACTTAACCTGACTGTTGGCGGCCCCCTATACACTGATTTAAATACGGGAAATATGCAAATGGGAACGGCGTATGTCGATTTCGTAAAAGTATTTACCTCTAACTAAATCCAAGGACACCCATGCTGTGCTTATGCAACGCTGTACCTAAAGTCGCGGGGTACCCCGCGACTTTAAACATATCCAATATTGCGGAATATGCGCGCGTGGTAATGCCTTTACGCTTTGCCAAAAGACAAGTGTGGAATCGTCAGAGCGAGATTGTTATAAACTCGGGTAAATAACACCCCTAAGTAATCTTCCTCGTTGCTGACCTAATAATTACCTCAATTTTTCTTCAATAAAACTGACCGCAGTGAATTTCCGTATGGGATATGTAAGGAGCCACCATGAGATCACTCAACATCATATTAATAGCACTAACCACGCTTTCAGGCTGTAATAAAAAGAGCGAAACGGCCACAACAAACATTACTGACACAAGCACTAAAACTAAAACGATGACCAACGACTCATTAACGTACCTGGCTTTAGGCGATTCCTACACAGTCGGCGAAGCCGAGCCGCAGGCACAATCATACCCTTACCAATTGGTCGACTCGTTAAACAATAATGGCTATAGCGTTTTGCGCCCAAATGTGATCGCAACTACCGGCTGGACAACAGAGGACCTGATAAACGCAGTAGCGACCAGTGGAATAAACGGCAAAAAGTTCGATTTTGTCACTTTGCTGATCGGTGTAAACGATCAATATCAGCATTTAAGCATCGGCGTTTACAAGCAAAATTTTACCAATGTGCTAAATGAGGCCATTCAGTTTGCCGGCGGTGATACCAGCAAAGTATTTGTAATTTCGATACCCGATTGGGGTGTTACGCCTTTTGCAAACGGGCAGGACAGCGTGATTTATCCTGAGATTATGAATTTTAATGCAGTAAACCTAAGCATCAGCAAGGCGGCCGGCGTAAATTATATTGATGTAATGCCGGTTTCGCGAACGGCAGCTAACGACCCAACCTTAATTGCACCCGATGGGTTACATTTTTCGGGAAAAATGTATGCTGAGTGGGTTAAACTGCTGGAGCCGATTGTGGCTGCGCGATTGAAAAAGTAAACTATGATTTTTTAGCGTCAGCGATCTCGCCAATCGCTCTCACCAGTTTATCCAGGTCGTTCAAGTTCGTGTAAACATGTGGCGTTATCCGCACGCAGCTGATGTTTTCCCAAACTATGCCAACTGTATGTATTTTGTATTTTTCGAACAGTGCGCTGTCCAGCTGACCGGGCGTCATCCCGTCGATGCTTACACCACATATCGCGCATGAGTATTTTGGATTTAGCGATGTATGCAGTTTAACCTTGGGTATCTGCTGAACTTTAGATGCCCAGTAGTTTTTAAGAAACCTGATCCTTTCTTCTTTGCGCTTGCTGCCAATGCCTTCGTGGAAGTTGATCGCTTCGCCGATGCCTTGCTCTATTGGAAAGCTACGCGTGCCGAGATTTTCAAATTTCCGGATATCCGTGCTATTGGGCTTATCGTCGCCTAACAAAGGCCATATTTTGTCGATCTTTTCTTTTTTAATCCACATCATCCCGCTTCCGATCGGAGCCGACAGGAATTTATGCAGGCTGGTGCCGAAATAATCGCAATGCAGATCAGGTATTTTAAAATCCATCAGGCCGAAAGAATGGGCGCCGTCACAAATCACCTCGATACCTTTCTCATGCGCCATGTCGCAAATTTTACGCACCGGCATAATTTGTCCAAGCCAATTGATCATGTGGGTAACGTGCAGCAGTTTGGTTTTTGGGGTAATTGCCTCCTCATAAGCCTTTACGATCTGCTCATCGTCCTCAATCGGGAATTCAAAACTCAATTGCTTATACACTATCCCTTCGCGCATTGCCCGCTGCCGGTAGGCCGAGATCATGTGCGGATAATCCTGTTTGGTGCCGATCACCTCATCGCCGCTTTTAAGGTTCATACCCAGGATGATGGTATTAAGCGATTCTGTTGCGTTGCGGTTTACAGCAATCTCATCGGCAAGCGTGCCGGCGAGGTTGGCCAGTTTTTCGCGCAACGGCTCGCGGCCCTGGTCGAGGATGCGCCACATAAAATACGATGGCCCCTGGTTGGATAACTCGTTATACCGCTCAACCGCCTGCTGCACCACCAATGGCGATGGCGACACCCCGCCATTATTCAGGTTAATTATATTGGCATTAACGGTGTAGGACTGTTGGATAACGCGCCAAAAGTCTTCGTCCTCCGCCACCTGGGCATCACTAAGGTGTTTAACCCGTTGAGCGGCCTGCTGCCAGTCGGCGGCATGTGCCTGGTTAAAAAGGCTGGTGGCCGAAAAAGCGCCGGTGAGTAGGGCAGCTTGCTTGAGGAAGTTGCGGCGATTGTTTGTCATGAACGAATTTAAGTTTTTTTGACGATATCAAAATGATTTCCGACTTATCAAAATTTGCCGCCCTCCTATTATTTTCATAAATTCGTATAAATATTTCGTTATGAGTGTATTGAACTATCCATTGACCAACGTGCAGATTGAACTGATGAACTTATTCAATACCAATCCTTCTGAAAATGAACTGGCGGAACTAAAAGACTTGCTTTCGAGATTTTATGCAGATAAGGCAATTTCACAAGCTGATGCAATTTGGGATCAAAAGGGGTTGACCGATGAAGACATGGACAAGTGGTTAAATGAAAAATCGTAGCTATTGAGCTGGTCGTTGTTGATACAAATATATTATTAGTCTCTATTTCTTCCCGGTCCAAATATCATTGGCTTTATGAGCTTATACTTGATGGCAAGATATTGATTGCGCTTACTTCGGGTATCCTCATCGAATATGAAGAACAAATTAGCAAGCACTGGAATTCGTCTGTCGCTCTTAATGTTGTCCGTTCACTAACCGAACTTTCATCCTCCAGGTTTGTGACGGTTTACTACAACCTTGAATTGATAACTGCCGACCCGGACGATAATAAATTTGTCGATTGCGCTTTCGCATCGAACGCAGACTTTATCATAAGTAACGATAATCATTTTGGCATTCTGAAAATATCAACTTCCCATCTATACCAGGGCAAACGCATTAAAAATGTTTTTTATAAGATTGTACGCCATGACAGGAGGTGACTTTGACGTGTGGAAGGAATTCCCCAATTATACTGAAACATATTGAAAATCAGCGCGTTCCGGGCGTGTATTTAAAAAATCAAAACCATGTAATGATTGATTATCAGGCACTTATAAAAATGTGTCAATTTATTTTTAATGAAACATGCTGATAATGAGCGTGTTTCACAATGTTCCACTTTGTTCCGTGAGTAAAAATGGAACGCTTCGGAACGCTTGCAGCGCTACCGGTTCTTGCTCTTTAAATGCCCCTTTTTCTCTAAATTGACCTCGATTAGCTTAAAATTATTTTAATGCGTCTGCCCTGCCGTCTATACCTGTTCTTAAAATTGATGGGTTCGAACAACTCCTGAAGAAAGAAAATATCATTTGAACCCTAACACTCCGGCAAGCTCAACGGAATATTGATTGCCAACCCGCCATCCGCTGTTTCCTTATATTTCGAATTCATATCCTGCGCTGTTTGCCACATGGTTTTTACCACGGCATCCAGGCTCACTTTGGCATTATCGGGATTTGTTTGTAATGCCAGTTGCGATGCGGTTATCGCTTTGATGGCGCCCATGGTGTTACGTTCAATGCAGGGCACCTGCACCAGGCCACCGATGGGATCGCAGGTCATGCCGAGGTGGTGTTCCATGGCTATCTCAGCGGCCATTAATACCTGGCGCTGCGTACCGCCCATACATTCCGTCAGGGCCGCAGCGGCCATAGCTGATGACACGCCGATCTCTGCCTGGCAGCCGCCCATCGCGGCAGAAATAGTTGCGCCCTTTTTAAATATGCTGCCGATCTCAGATGCGGTGAACAGAAACTGAACGATCTTCTCGTTCGTATAACCATCGCAAAACACCAGGAAATACTGCAATACCGCCGGAATCACTCCGGCAGCGCCGTTTGTAGGGGCGGTTACGACACGGCCGAAGGAGGCATTTTCTTCGTTTACTGCCAAAGCAAAACAGCTTACCCAGTCCAATATATTGTGAAAACTGTTACCGGTGTCCCTTATCGCCTGCACCCACTCATCAAAATTGGTATAAACGCGGCTGCCGATCAGCCGGCGGTTCAGGCTGGCCGCACGCCGGGCCACATTCAGGCCGCCCGGAAGGTAGCCGGTTGTATGGCAGCCCCGGTAAATACATTCCTTCATCGCCTTAAAAATGTTCAGCACGCTCGCGAGGGTTTCCTGCTCACTGCGCCAGGCCAGCTCATTTTCCATTACTACTTCGGATATTTTGAGCCCGGTTTTCATGCACCAGTGCAGCAGGTTGTTGGCGGTATCTATCGGAAAGGGCAGATCAACTTCTGCCTTTTGCTGGCCGTCGGCCCCATCTTTAACCACAAATCCCCCGCCGATAGAATAATAGGTTTCTGATACGGCTTTCCCATTATTTAAAAATGCCTGGAAACTGACTGCATTAGGGTGATAGGGCAAACTCTCATTAAAAAGGAACAAAAGATCGTCCCCTGCATTAAAAACAATCTCTTGTTTGCCGCCCAGCAACAGTTTGTGCGACGCCCGGATACGATCTGTCTTTGGCCCCACCTGGTCAACCTCAAAAGTAACAGGGTCATCGCCGCTCAGTCCCAAAAGAATGGCTATGTCAGTGCCATGGCCTTTGCCGGTTTTTGCAAGCGAGCCATACAATAGTATTTTCACCCCCGTTACATCCCCCAAAACTCCTTTATCGGCCACGGATTGTACAAATTGCTGCGCGGCCCGCCAGGGGCCAAGCGTATGTGAACTGGACGGCCCGATGCCGATCTTAAACATATCAAAAACCGATATCTGCTCTCTTTGCATAAGCCAAAGTTAAGGATTATAAACAGAGCCCGGAGACCCCAATTGCCGCTCAAAATTTATTTTCGGCTGCTATTCTTTGTATTTAAAAATATTTATATTTTGCAGTAATTAAAAACCAGTTACTTATCATTCTTAAAAAATGGAAAAACAAAACTTACCAAATGCTACTGCAGTACTTGTATTGGGCATATGCTCAGTTGTGCTCGGGTGTTTCTTCGTAGGGATTATTTGCGGGATCATTGGAATCGTCCTTTCGATGCCTGGCAGAAAGCTGTACAGGCAAGATCCGACCGTTTACGAAGGTTGGGGTTCATTAAACGCAGGCTTTATCATGTCGATAGTTGGCGTGTGCTTGTGGGGATTAGTCTATTTGTACTATATCATCATTGTAGGTTCGATAGCGTCTCTTTATAGCGGTCTGCATTAATAAAAAATGCCGCTAATGCCTGCATAAGTACCATTTAACCCGTTGCGATGATCGATTGGCTGCAAAGGCATATGCTGCCCTGTGCTTACAAATCAATATTCGGTATTGACTGTCCCACATGTGGTTTTCAACGCTCATTCATCGCCTTACTTAAAGGAGACTGGAAAGAAAGCTTTTTTCTTTATCCCCCTACAGTCCCCATTTTGTTGACCGCTGCATTTTTGCTCTTCGATCTTGTTTTCAGGCTCAATCATGGCAAGCTTATCCGCAAATATATGCTGACAGGTCTTGTTGTGATTGTTTTTGTAAGCTATGGCGTTAAGATGTTTCGGTTGATCATATTTCACTCTGCGTCCTGAACAGCGTGGTGTTTATAATCCTTTATGACGGTTTGCAAAAACTTCAGGTCGTTCATGTTTTCAGGATTGGTTACCGAGAGTAAGTCCCGCACTTTTGCTGCAGCACCGGTCAGTACGTTGGAATTTGAAGATTGATAATAGCTGCGGATCACTTCCTGCAGCAGGGTAATATCGTTATCGTTTAGCGCACCTAAATTGGCGAAAACAGGCTGATAGTTATTCTCGACGGGTTTAAAAACAATGTTCCTGGCTTTAGTGCGCGGGCTGGTTTTAATCAGTGTAGTTCCCGCCACAATGTCGCCCACACGCTGTTGTTTTTCGGTAAGCGCTGCAGAGAGCAACCCGCATAGCTGAAACGAGATAGTAAAGTCGACTATCCGGAATAACCAGCGCAATAAATACTGACTGAACCTTGGCCTTCCACCGTCCAAACTGATCACTTTTATTTTCATAATGCGCTTTCCGAAGCTCTGGCCGTTCATCAGGGTTTCGCAGGCGAGGTCGTAAAAAACAAAAAGCGTCGCATAAACAATGATGATTACTATTGCCGCCACGCGGTACCCAACTGACTTTTCTATCAGGTTATAAATGATCAGCGCAATTAAATATGCTGCCAGGAAGAAGCCGAAATCGATAAGGCGGGCCAATGTGCGTTCGCCTACTCCCGCTACCTCGTAGTCGATATCTACATTTTGCGCGGTTTTTACCTTTATTGTTTGCATGTTCAACAAATATATATTTATAACGATTTCTTTTTAATTTAAAAACGAAAAATTATAGTAATTTAACAACGTTTATTGATGCCAATTTTCCATGCGCGAACCTTTATTCGTTAAGCAAAATATAAAAAAATGGGAGGATTTTGAGAACGTGCCGACTTCCAACCCCGACGATCTCGCCAACCGGTTTATCCAGATAACCGATGACCTGGCCTATGCTAAAACTTTCTACCCAAAGTCGAAAACCACCGAATACTTAAACGGGCTTGCGGCAACCCTGCATCAATCCATTTATAAAAACAAATCCGAAAAAGGCAATCGTTTTATCACATTCTGGAAATATGAGTTGCCTTTGCTGTTTAAGGAGTATCAAAAACAACTGTTTTACTCTTTCATTTTTTTTGTAATATTCACCCTGGTGGGCATCTTGTCGGCAAAATATGATGATAGTTTTATAAGATTGATTTTGGGCGACGGGTATGTAGATATGACTAATGCGAATATTGCCAAAGGCGACCCCTTTGGTGTCTACAAAAATACAGGGGAATTCACGATGTTCCTTGGAATAGCTTCAAACAACATCTACGTGGCGCTCATGAACTTCGTGGCCGGCATCGTGTTTTCCGTGGGTACCGTTTTTATGTTATTTCAAAACTCACTGATGCTGGGTGCTTTTGAAGAATTTTTCTTCAGCAAAGGCCTCGGGATGCAATCAATTCTTGTGGTTTTCATACATGGCACGCTCGAGATGTCTTCCTTTGTAATTGCCAGCGCGGCCGGGCTCGTGCTCGGCAATAGCTTTCTTTTTCCTAAAACTTACAGCCGGCTAAATTCACTAAAAAAAGGCGCAAAAGACGGCATGAAACTGGTGATTGGCATAGTGCCGATTCTTATAGTCGCCGCTTTTTTTGAATCTTTTGTAACCCGCCATACCGGGATGCCGGTGTGGGTTAGTATTACTATTTTATCCTCATCACTGCTATTTATAATATGGTATGTGATCATTTATCCGAATATATTAGCTAAACAACATAAACCTTATGCCCACAAAGATTGAATTGCTGAAAGTCCGTGATTTTGGCGAAATCATTACGGACTCATTTACTTTTGCCCGCCAAAATTTTAAGCCGCTTGTTAAATGTTTTTTTGTGTTTTGCGGTTTTTTTATGCTCGCCGGGGCTTTATTGATGGCACTTCATCAATCAAAGGTCCTCAATAGCATCACGAACAGCGATTTTGGCGAATCCAGGTCGGTATTCGGCCAGGCCTATTCCAATTTAGGGGCCGATTACTGGTCGGCGATTGTTTTGCTTGTGGTGGGTTATATTAACCTCCAGGTAAGTGTTCTTTCCTACATGGCCCTTTACCGGGAAAAGGGAAACATTGCCCCCACGGTTGAAGAGGTATGGGGCTACATAAAATATTTTTTTTTGAGAATATTCGGAAGCGCCATCCTTATCGCTATCATGATGATCGGCGCGGTTTTACTGGTTTTTGTCATACTGTTCACTATTTCATCGTCAAACACTTTTCTGGCAATCTTCCTGACTGTGTTATTGTGCATTGTGCCATTTGTTTACATATACCCTATATTTACGTTGATTTTCCCGGTAATGGTATTCGAAAACGCGAGTTTCGGCTACGCCTTCCGCCGCAGTTTTACCATCATAAAAAAAAATTGGTGGGCTACATTCGGGGCACTTTTCATCATGGGACTGATCATATGGATCGCCTCGTTTGTCATCCTTGTGCCGGTCATCATCCTTAATGCTATAAATTTAATTGCGCATTTTGGCAAAGGCGCGCCTTTTTCCATGGTGACCGCGATAGTGACTGCTGTTCTGGAAGCCCTGAGCCACATGCTTTATATTGTGCCCATTATTACGGTTAGCTTGTGCTACTTTAACCTAACGGAACAACTGGAAGGTGAAGGCCTTTTGAGCCGTATCAATATGCTCGGCACTATACAGCCCGTCCGTGAGGAAGATAATCAACCTGAAGAAGACGAAGACGAAATATAAAATGCGACGCTGCCTTTATTTCAGCCTGGTTTTATTATTCATTAGCCTGGATACAAGTTTTGCTGCTCCCAAGCCTGCAAAAGCTACCCATAAACCTGTAAAGATTGCTGCAAAACCGGCAACGCTTGTTCCTGATACTTCAAACGTCACCGTGCGACAC